>NZ_JBILQU010000047.1:0-20846 GCF_044373035.1 Limnohabitans sp.
GCGCAAATCGCCAACGCCCGCATGAACGACATGGCCGGCGTTTGGGCGCACCCGCAGCTCAAGGCACGCCAGCGCTGGCAACAAGTGGGCTCGCCCGCAGGCGACATCCCCGCCCTGCTGCCGCCCGGGCGCAACAACCGATACGACTACCGCATGGACCCCGTGCCCGCCGTGGGTGAGCACACCGAGGCCATCTTGCGCGAGCTGGGCCTGGACGACGCGGCCGTGCAGGCCCTGCGCCAAGCCCAGTCCATTTGAACCCTCATCTCCAGGAGAACGCATGACTTCTTACGCTGCCCAACTCGCCACCTTTGCAGCGCAGCTGCGTTTTGAAGACATTCCCGAGCCGGTGGTTCGCAAGACCGAAGACCTGTTGGTCGACTGGTTTGGTGCCACGGTGGGTGGACATGGTTCGCGCCCTGTGGAGAACATCAACCGCTTTGCGCGATCGATGGGATCGGCCCAGACTACGGCGCAGGGTGCTGCCGAGGTGATCGTGGATGGCTCTAAAAATTCGCCCTACCTGGCCGCCATGGTGAACGCTGCAGCTTCGCATGTGGCAGAGCAAGACGATGTGCACAACGGCTCGGTGTTTCATCCGGCCACGGTGGTGTTTTCGCCTGCGGTGGCGGTGGCGCAGGCCTTGGGTGCCAGCGGCCAACAGTTGTTGGCCGCATCGGTGGTGGGCTACGAAGTGGGCATCCGTGTGGGCGAATTTCTGGGGCGATCGCACTACCGCGTGTTCCACACCACCGGCACGGCAGGCACGCTGGCCGCGGCTGCTGCCGTGGGGCATTTGCTGGGGCTCCATGCCCGTCAGATGCAGCACGCTTTGGGTTCGGCGGGCACGCAGTCTGCTGGTTTGTGGGAGTTTTTGCGCACAGCCGCCGACAGCAAGATCTTGCACACCGCACATGCGGCCGGCGCAGGCCTGATGTCGGCTTACCTGGCCCAGGATGGTTTTACCGGTGCCGCCGACATCTTCGAAGGCCCGCAAGGCATGGCCGCTGGCATGTCCAGCGATGCCGATCCGGCCCGCTTGATCGACGGTTTGGGCACCCGTTGGGCCACGGCGGAAACCTCTTTCAAGTACCACGCCAGCTGCCGCCACACCCACCCGGCGGCCGATGCCTTGCTGCACGTCATGCAAACCCATGGGCTCAAGCCAACGGACTTGGCCAAAGTCGTCACGCATGTGCACCAGGGGGCCATTGATGTGCTGGGCCCAGTGGTGAATCCCACCACGGTGCACCAGAGCAAATTCTCGATGGGCACGGTGCTGGCCATGGCGGCGCAGTTTGGTCACGCGGGCCTGAACGAATTCGAACAGGCCTTCCAGACCGAGGCCACCCTGGCTTTGCGCGACAGGGTGGAGATGGTGCTGGACCCGGAAGTGGACGGCGCTTACCCCAAGCGCTGGATCGGCAAAGTCAGCGTCACCACCACCGACGGCCGCGTGCTGCATGGCCGCGTGGACGAGCCCAAGGGCGACCCGGGCAACACCCTCTCGCGCCAAGAGATCACCGACAAGGCCTTGCGCCTGGCCGCCTTCAGTGGCGGGGCCACGCCTGAGGCCATGCGCAAAGCCCTGAACGCGCTTTGGCAAGTGGCGGCCTGGCCCAAGGTGGGCGTGCTCTTGGCCCCTGTTTGACATGACCCTGTTGCTGCTGGCGCAGGCGCGCAGTTTCCTGTTTGTGCCGGGCAACCGCCCCGAACGCTTTACCAAAGCGCTGGACAGCGGTGCCGACGCGGTGATCGTAGACCTGGAAGACGCTGTTCCGCTCGATGCCAAAGACGCAGCACGCGCTGCGGTGGTAGCGGCCTGGCCGGGTTTTGACGAAGCCCAACGCGCCCGGCTCTTGGTGCGCGTCAATCCCGCAGCCACACCTTGGCACGAGGCCGATCTGTTGGCGCTTCGCAGCTTACCCGGCTTGGGCGCGGTCATGCTGCCCAAGGCTGAAACCGCGCATCAGGTTGAGCGCGCCTTTCAGGCCTGCGGCGTGCCGGTGCTGCCCTTGATCGAAAGTGCTGAAGGCGTGGGGCAGATGGACGCGTTGTCCCGCGCAGAGGGTGTGCTGCGTTTGGGTTTGGGGCACATCGATTTGCAGGCCGATCTCGGCATGCGCTGCGGACCCGACGAAACAGAACTCGCCCCCATTCGGCTGGCCATGGTGGTGGCCTCGCGCCGCGCCGGTTTGCCCGCCCCGGTGGATGGCGTGACCACCGCCACAACCGATGCGCAGGTGTTGGCGCAAGACGCGCAGCGCAGCCGCCGCTTTGGCTTTCGTGCCAAGTTGTGCATCCACCCCGCACAAGTGGTGGGCGTGCACCAGGCCTTGGCCCCGACCGAGGCCGAATGTGTTTGGGCCGAGCGCGTGCTGGCTGCGCAAGCACAGGCCCTTGGCGGTGCTTTCAGTGTGGACGGCAAGATGGTTGACCCGCCCGTGCTCTTGCTGGCACGCCAAATTCTCCATTCGCCTCGCGCTTGAAAAGTCGGGTGTTCTGAATTTTGGCCAGCGCCCGTTGGATGGGCGCGTGTGGTGGGGAATGTGGTGGGGCCTGCGCACTCTGATCGGCGACAATCGGCACTCAGCACATCCAAAGCCATGCACATCAAAACTTTCTCTCTCCTTTCGCTCTTCTTTGCCATCGCCGCAGGCACCCTGGGGCCCTCGTCGGCTTCTTTTGCAGCCAAACACCCGGAGAGCAAGACCGCTGCAGCCAAAAAGGCGGTGTCCGGCAAAAAAGCGGCACCTGGCAAAAAAGCTGCGGCCACCACCAACGCGCTGCCACCACTGGCGGCTCAGGTTGCGTTGGTTGACAACGCGCCCGCGCTGCCCGCCAAGGCCTGGCTGTTGATGGATTACGACTCTGGCCAGGTGCTGGCCTCGGCCAATCAAGACGAAGCCCTGCCGCCTGCGTCGCTCACCAAGATGATGACCAGCTACATCGTCGAGCAGGCCTTGCGCTCGGGCAAGCTCAAGCCCACCGATCTGGTCAGCGTCAGTGAAAACGCCTGGTGCCGCGGCACCAGTGCCGAGTCGTGCATGTATTTGCCGCTGAACAGCCAGGCTACCGTCATCGACATCCTGCGCGGCATCATCGTGCAGTCGGGCAACGACGCATCGAAGGCGATTGCTGAGCACATGGCGGGTTCCGAAGCGGGATTTGCCAAACTGATGAACGCCGAGGCCCAGCGCCTGGGCATGACGAAGACGACCTTTGTCAACCCCACGGGCCTGCCCGACCCGGCGCACAAGTCTTCTGCGCGAGATCTGGCCATCTTGGCGCGCGCCATCATCCAAGACGGCGCCGAGTACTACCCCCTTTACGCCGAGCGCGAGTTCAAATACAACGGCATCAAGCAAGGCAACCGCAATGCCCTGCTCTACACCGACCCCACCGTGGACGGCCTGAAAACCGGCCATACCTCAGAGGCGGGCTTTTGCCTGGTCACTTCCGCCAAGCGCAACGACATGCGCCTGATCTCGGTCATCCTGAACACCCACAGCGCCCAGGCGCGCGCGGACCAGACGCGCGAGCTGCTGGCCTGGGGTTACAGCCAGTTTGAAAAAGCCACACCCATCCCGCCGACGGCGGTCGTTGCCACGGCCAAGGTCGGCTTTGGCAAGGCCGACACGGTCTCTGCCGTTTTGGGCGCACCGTGGATGCTCACCGTGCCGCGTGGCCAGCCAGTGCAGACCACGGTCGAGCTCAAGCCGGGTCTTGAGGCCCCCATCGCCAAGGGTGCCGTGATCGGCAAGGTGGTGGCGACCTCGAAGGGCAAGCCGGTGGGCGAAACCCCGCTGGTGGCGCAAGCCGAAGTGGAACGCTCGGGCCTGCTGCTGCGCGCATGGCAGCACGTGGCCAATTTGTTCGGCCGTTGAGCCTTGTTCATTCAGCCAGCGACTGCCCATGTCCGTGCACTTTGATCTGGTTGACCTGCGCCTGATGGTGCGGGTGGCCGAGGCCAACAGCCTCACCAAAGGGGCCGAGGCTTCGCACATCTCGCTGCCTGCGGCCAGCACGCGCATCAAGAACCTTGAAGAAAGCATCGGCGCCAAGCTGCTCAACCGCCACAGCCAGGGCGTCACGCTCACGCCGCCGGGCCAGGCCTTTGTGCACCGGGCGCGGCTGGTGCTGGGGCAGATCGAACACCTGCGCGGTGACCTGCAGGAATACGCCAGCGGCATCAAAGGCCACCTGCGCGTGTACGCCAACACCACGGCCCTGGGTGAATTTTTGCCTGAGGTGCTCAAGCGCTACCTGGCCACGCACCCGGATGTGAACATCGACCTGCAGGAAAAGCTGTCCAATGAAATCGTGCGCGCTGTCATCGACGGCAAGACCGACATCGGCATCGTGGCCGGGTCGGTGCGCACCGAAAGCTTGCAGACCTTGCCCTACCGTTCGGACAGCCTGGTGCTGGTGGTGCCGCACCTGCACCCCGTGGCCGAGCTGCCCAGCATGCCACTCATTGATGCGCTGGAGTTTGACCATGTGGGTCTGCACGAAGCGAGCGCCTTGCACGCTTTCTTGAACCGCGAATGCGAGCAGCTCAACAAGCCGCTCAAAGTGCGCATCCAGGTCAGCAGCTTCGAGTCGGCCTGCCGCATGATCGAAGCGGGTGTGGGCGTGGGCGTGCTGCCCGAATCGGCTGCCCGCCGCCACGCCCGCAGCATGGCCATTCGCCTGGTGGCGTTGTCTGATGCGTGGGCTTTTCGGTCCATGCAGATTTGTGTGCGCAGTCTGGATGAGCTGCCTGCGTTTGCGCGGGACTTGATTGATTTGCTGTCGGAGGATGCGCGGCAAGCGACGGTTTGAGGGTTGGGCATGCGCACAATTGGGCGCTTTGAAATTGTCGACGCCGTGCTGGACCTCGCGTCGACTGGCGCGGCGAAGGCGCATGTCATAGACCGCCGCGACCTGCCGACGCGAAAGCTGCTCACGGTCCTGCTGGGACAGCACTTGCAACTTGAATTGCGCACGGCAATTGCTTCGCTTGGGCCGAGCCCATCAATGCCGTGCTGCCGGTAGTGACTCACCCGGGTGCGGATCTTCTCTTGAGGCACTGACCACCGTCGCGCCAAGAGCTTTGCGTCACCGTCCCCAGCCAAAAGCGCTTGACGACCTTGCGCATCAATTCTGCTGGGTACTTCTTCATCAAATGCCGCGAAGTTCGTCCAACTTCTGGGGGTTCGTTCAAATCCGGGGCGATTCAGACAGCGCATTGACTGCGCTCAATCGCTGTCTGTGCTGACCGGTTGCCGTGGTCAACCGTGTTGCAGCGCGGACCTGAATTGGCCGGATAAAAACCCTGGGAACAAATCGCATCAATTGCAAGTGGGCCAAGATCCCAGCCTTTGCAGCGCCAGCAATAGCTGTTGCCCGGCTTGGTCCAAAGTGCCGTTGTTCAAAATTTCAATCGCGCCCTGGGGCACCACAAAGGCGTTGGCACGTTCGACCCGCTGCCGTATTTCTTCAGGTGTTTCGCGCCGGCGCTGGGTCAGGCGTTGCGCCAGCGTGGCCGGGTCGGCGCTGATGTGCACCACCTGCAACCCCGGATGGCTTTGCAAGGCTTGCGGCCAATGGCCGCGCGAGCCATTGACCAGCACCCAGTGGCCTTGCTGCAAGAGTGCCAACTCGGTATGGCGCACGCCGTAGTACAAACCGTTGGCCTGCCAGGCCAGGGCAAAGGCACCTTGGCTTTGTAAACGCTCAAATCCCTCGGCATCGGTGGCTTCGTGCGCCTCACCACCCGCCGCAGCGGGGCGGGAGATGGTGCGCCGGGCCCAATGCACGGGCAAACGGGCGGGCAAGTGTTCGCGTAGCCAGCCCAGCACGCTGTCTTTGCCTGCGCCCGATGGGCCCATGACGTAAATCAGCCGGGTGTTCATCCGCGCAACGCCATGGTTTGCAGCAACTCAAAATCGGCACCGGCATGGGGCTCGCAGAACAGGGCGATGTGACCAAAGTGGCAGGTGGGCAGGGTTTCAAAGCGTGCTTGCGCCGCAGCGATCAAAGCGGCCCGCTGCTCGGTCAAAGCGCCCGCCAGTGAACCGGTCAAGGACAGGTGAAACTGGAAGTGGTCCAAGACCCACGGGTAGCCCCAAGCCAGCAACAGCCGGTCTTGCTCGGGGGTCAAGTGCGCTTGGCGGCGGCGTGCCAGCTCGCGCTCGTTTAAAGGCTGGGCCAGCGGGTGCAGCGCTTGCACGCAGGCAGCGGCGGTGGCGTTCAGCCGTGTCAAGTCGCCATCGGGGCGCAGTGCCAAAAAACCGCCCAAGTCGCTGACCCGCAGTGGCGGCAGCTCAAACGCGGGCAAGCGTTTGGCCAGCGCTTGCATGGCGCTGCGCAGGGCGTCCAGACTTTGCCCGGAGGCCAAGGTGAAAGGCGCTTTGAGGGTGGCGTGCCAGCCGTAGCGGCGCGGGTCAGCAGTCAAGGCTTGAAACTCGGCGGGGTCGACGCCAGGGATGCTGGGCGGTGCATAGATGGCGCCACTGGCCGCGCAGCGCCCCAGCCATTGGCTACCGGCCTGCCACCAGTCGTTACCGACCTTGGGCACAAAATACACCGCACAGCGGTAGGGCAAAGGGTCTTCAGAGGTCATCGTTTTTCACTGTCAAGGTCACGCGGTCGCCTGCAAACCAGGCCAACGCAAACTCAATCGGCACGCCATGCGGGTCCACGTTCACGCTGCTGACCAGCAGCACGGGCCGCGAGCTGACCTGGCTTAGCAGGGTGGCCACATCGGGGCTGGGCAAGCGGGCGCTGATGCGGCTTTCTTGCCTTTGGTAATCGGACACACCGTGCTGAGCAAACGCCTCGGTGATCGAGCCGCTGCTGGCCACGGCATCACCCAGACCTGCAAAACGCGGTAGCGGAAAGAAGCGTTCGCTCACATGCAAGGGTTGTCCAGCGCCTTCACCCAACACTTGCAGGCAAAGCAAGGGACTGCCCACACTGACTTTGAGTGCTTGGGCTTGCTCGTCAAGGGCCAGCACGGTGCGCGACTGCAAGACCTGCAAGCTCCCGCGCAGGCCTGCTTGCGCCAGGTTTTGTCGATGCCGCGTGCGCTTGCCCAGCGCCAAGTCGACCGCAAACGTCTCGACGAAAGTCCCCCGCCCTTGAGTGGAGCGCACCAAACCGCGTTGGCCCAGATGCGCCAAAGAGCGGCGAATGGTGTGGCGGTTGACGCCGAATTGCTCGGCCAAAACGTGCTCGGAAGGCAAGCGTTCACCGGGCGTGTATTGGCCTTGCCCAATGGCATCGGCCAATTGCTGCGCAATGCGCGACCAAAAGCTGTCGCGCGCAGGCGCGTTGGAATCGGGAGTTGTCAGAGGAGGCGAGGCCACCCCCCAAGAAGCAAGACGGTTTGTCATGAAAGATTCACATGGGTTGCCTAAGATGGCAACTGAGTTAGAGTTGTATAGACAAGCAATAGGGTGCCACAGCAATGTTTCAATCATTTGACAAAGCCGCAGAGCAACGGCTCACGACCCGTCCCGAGTGGATGGCCTTGCTGGCCAGAGCGCCGCAAAACTTGTTGGTCGATGCATTGCCCCAGTCAGGCAGCGGACAACCGCAATGGCTGCGTAAACCTGAAACCGGATTGATGATGGTACAGGGTCGCGCAGGTGGCACGGGTGAGCGCTTTAACCTGGGCGAGATCACCGTCACCCGCTGTGCGTTGCGGTTGGCCGGTGCAGACGCCCAGGCCCCGGTGGGCGTGGCCTATGTGCTGGGGCGCAACCACCGACAGGCGCAACTGGCGGCCATGGCCGATGCCTTGCTGCAAGACGCGGTGCAACACCGCTTGCTGGAGGAAAAGCTTTTGACGCCTTTGCGTCAACACCTGCAAAAGCTGCAGGGCGAGCGTCATGGGCGTGCCCAGACCACCAAGGTGGACTTTCTCACCGTGGCCCGCGAAGCCGGTAGCGCTGACGAACAGGGAGATGAAGAATGAATGCCGCCGACCTGAAAAACATCGTGGCCGGGTTTGACCATGAGGCTTTTGGCAGCCAAGCGGTGTTTCGCGTGGCGCTCGATGCCTTGTCGCATCCGGGCCGCGTGTTCGACATGCCACTGGTGTCCGCACGACCGCATCAGGGCCACCGCGCTGCAGCGGCCTTGTTGCTGGGCTTGCTCGATGCCGACACCAAGGCCTGGCTATCTCCGACTTTGGCCAACAGCGAGGCGCCGGCCTGGCTGCGTTTTCATACCGGCTGTCAGATCGTGACGGCTGCACAAGCGGCGCAGTTTTTGTGGGTGGCTCAGGGCGATGACATGCCTGCGCTGAGCAGCCTGCAAGCGGGCAGCGATGCTTACCCTGAGCAGTCGGCCACTTGCGTGCTCGAAGTCAGCAGCCTGCACGCCGATGTCGCGGGTTGGCGCTTGCAGGGCCCCGGTATCCAGTCAGAGCGCAAACTTTGCGTGCAGGGCTTTGCCAACGGTTTTGCCGCCGAATTTGTCGCGCAATGGGCCGACAACCATGCCAGTTTCCCAAGGGGTGTGGATGTTTTTTTGATCACCACCACCCAAATCGCGGGTCTGTCGCGCACCACTCGCATCCAGTCTGACACGGAGTCCTGACATGTACGTTGCCGTCAAAGGCGGAGAAACCGCCATCCTCAACAGTTACAAACTGCTCGCTGCCAAACGCCGTGGTGACAGCGCACAACCCGAACTCACGGTGACCCAGATCTGCCAGCAGCTCAAGCTGTCGGTGGACCGCGTCATGACAGAAGGATCGGTGTACGACCCTGAACTGGCCGCGCTGGCCATCAAGCAAGCCAGCGGGGATCTGGTCGAGGCCATCTTTCTGTTGCGTGCCTACCGTGCCACCTTGCCGCGTCTGGGCAACACTTGCCCGCTTAACACCACGCACATGCAGTTGGACCGCCGGATTTCGGCCACCTTCAAAGACCTGCCCGGGGGCCAGGTTTTAGGTCCGACTTACGACTACACACAGCGCCTGCTGGACTTCAGTTTATTGGCCGAGGCCCAAACGCTGGACAGCGCATCCGGTGTCGTGTCCACCACGTCCATGCCGGAGGCATCACCCGAAGGTGTTCCCCGCGTGGTGGATTTGCTCAACCAGGAAGGCTTGATCGAGCGGTTTGAGCCGTTGGCCGGCGACCCTGCGCCGTCTGATTTGACCCGGGAGCCTTTGCGCTTTCCGGCGGGGCGAGCCACCCGCCTGCAAAACCTGGCGCGTGGCGACGAGGGCTTCTTGTTGGCGATGGCCTATTCGACACAGCGCGGCTACTCACACACCCATCCTTTTGTGGGCGAGGTGCGTTTGGGGCAGGTGGCTGTAGAGATCGAACCCGAAGAGTTGGGTTTTGCGATCTCGATCGGTGACATCGAGATCACCGAATGCGAGATGGTCAACCAGTTTGGCGGCAGCAAGAGCGAGCCTCCCAAATTTACCCGGGGCTACGGCCTGGCGTTTGGTCACAGCGAGCGCAAAGCCATGGCCATGAGCCTGGTGGACCGCGCCTTGCGTGCCGACGAGTTGGGCGAAGCCATTGAGTCGCCCGCCCAAATGCAGGAATTTGTGCTTTCGCACAGCGATAGCCTGGAGGCTTCGGGCTTTGTTCAGCACCTGAAGCTGCCGCACTACGTGGACTTTCAGTCGGAGCTGGAGTTGGTTCGCAAGATGCGCGCACAGCGGGTTGAACCACCAGTGACAGCCCCATTTGTCCCCCAAGCCGACACCCGCCTGAAGGAAACCCCATGAGCGTCCACCCCCAATTGCCCGATGGGGCTGGCCAGTGCGAAGTCGTGCCGCAGAGCACCGCGCCAGACGTCAACTTTGCGTATTTGGACGAGCGCACCAAACGCATGATCCGCCGCGCCATCCTGAAGGCTGTGGCCATTCCGGGTTACCAGGTGCCATTTGGATCGCGCGAGATGCCTTTGCCCTACGGCTGGGGCACAGGCGGCATTCAGGTCACCGCTGCCGTCATTGGTCCCAAAGACGTGCTCAAGGTCATTGATCAAGGTTGCGACGACACAGTCAATGCGGTCAATATCCGTCGCTTTTTCGAGCGCACGGCAGGGGTGGACACCACCACGCGCACCCACCAAGCCACCTTGATCCAGACGCGCCACCGCATCCCCGAAAAGCCGTTGACCGAGGGCCAGATCATTGTCTATCAAGTGCCTGTGCCCGAGCCCATGCAACGCCTTGAGCCGCGCGAGACCGAAACCCGCACACTGCACGGTCTGGCCGAATACGGCTTGATGCACGTGAAGTTGTACGAAGACATTGCCCGCTATGGCCACATCGCCACCACCTACGACTACCCGGTCATGGTGAACCAGCGCTACATCATGTCGCCCTCGCCCATTCCGAAGTTTGACAACCCCAAAATGCACATGAACCCGGCACTGCAGCTTTTTGGCGCGGGTCGCGAAAAACGCATTTATGCCGTGCCGCCTTTCACCCCGGTGGAGAGCCTGGCTTTTGAAGACCATCCCTTTGAGGTGCAAAAGTGGAACACAGCTTGTGCACTGTGCGGAGCCACAGACTCGTTTCTGGACGAAGTCATCACCGACGATGCGGGCGCACGCATACACGTGTGCTCCGACTCTGACTATTGCCAAACCCGTCAGGAGGAGGCGCAAACCTTGGGCATTGCTGCGTCGGGAGTGATGGCCCCATGAACCTGCTGATTCGCGAGGCCAACGAGGACGATTTGCCCGCTGTGCTGGCCCTGTATGCCCAGCCCGGCATGGACGAAGGCCAGGTGTTGACACTGAACGAAGCCAAGGCCGTGCTGGCGCAGTTCCGCCAATACCCCAGTTACCGTTTGTGGGTGGCTTGTGATGCTGCCAGCGGTGCGGCCCGGTCCAAGGCGGGCCCGGTGGTGGGCACGTATGCCTTGCTCGTCATGCACAACCTGGCTCACCAGGGCACGCCTTCGGCCATCGTCGAAGACGTGGTGGTCAGTGCCCAGTGGCAAGGCCAGGGCGTTGGCCAACACATGATGCGGCACGCTCAGCAGCAAGCCCGGCTGGCCGGTTGTTACAAGCTGATGCTGTCATCCAACCAAAAGCGTGAACGCGCACATGCCTTTTACGAGTCGCTGGGTTTTCAGCGTCACGGCTTCAGTTTTGTGATCGGGATTTGAGATGGACACCTTGGACAACACTCTGCCTTTGTTGCGCGTGCGCGGCGTGGGAAAAAGCTATGGCGACCGCGTCGCCCTGCAGGACGCCAGCTTCGACCTGTGGCCTGGCGAAGTCATGGCTGTGGTCGGTGAGTCTGGCTCTGGCAAAACCACTTTGCTCAATGCAATTGCCGCACGCAGTCGGCCCGATGTCGGGCAAGTCGAATTTTTAAGCCGCGACGGTCAACTGCAAGACATCTACCGCATGAGTCAAGCGCAGCAGCGCTTGCTGGCCCGTACCGACTGGGGCTTTGTGCACCAGAATGCGGCCGATGGCTTGCGCATGGATGTGTCGGCCGGAGCCAACGTGGGCGAGCGCCTGATGGGCCTGGGTGAGCGGCACTACGGAAAGCTGCGCAGCACCGCGCAAGACTGGTTGCAGCGGGTCGAGATGGACGCAGCCCGCATCGACGATGCACCGCGCACCTTCTCGGGCGGCATGCGTCAACGCCTGCAAATTGCCCGCAACCTGGTGACCCGCCCGCGTCTGGTCTTCATGGATGAACCCACCTCGGGGCTGGATGTGTCGGTGCAAGCGCGCTTGCTGGATTTGCTTCGGCAGTTGACCCGGCAAATGCAATTGGCGGTGGTCATTGTCACGCACGACCTGGCGGTGGCCCGGCTGTTGGCCCACCGCATGATGGTCATGCAAGGGGGCCAAGTGGTCGAAGCGGGCCTCACCGACCAGGTGCTGGACGACCCGCAACACCCTTACACCCAGTTGTTGGTGTCCTCCGTCTTGCAACCCTGAATTTCAGAGAACCCTGAAAGCCCTCTTATGCTGCAAATGAAAAAGGTGTCCAAGCGCTTCATGCTGCACCACCAAAATGGCACCGAACTGCAAGTCCTCAACCGGGTCGATTTGTCGGTTGACCCGGGCGAGTGCGTGGTGCTGGACGGCCCATCGGGCATGGGTAAAAGCACCATGCTCAAACTCATTTATGCCAACTACCGCGCCACCAGCGGCCAGATCGAGGTGCGCCAAGCCAACGGCAGTGTGCTGGACCTGACGCAAGCCTCGGCCCGGGAGCTGGTGCGCATGCGCCGCGATACCGTGGGCTATGTCAGCCAGTTTTTGCGTGTGATTCCCCGCGTGTCGGCACTGGATGTGGTGGCCGAGCCTTTGATTGAAGACGCTGCCGACCAGCCCCAAGCCATCGCAGCCGCACGTGAGCAAGCCCGGGTGTGGCTGACCCGCTTGCGCATTCCCGAGCGCTTGTGGCACCTGCCGCCCGCCACTTTTTCGGGTGGCGAACAACAACGCATCAACATTGCCCGCAACATGATCAAGCCCCGCCCCATCTTGCTTTTGGACGAGCCCACTGCATCGCTGGACGCGGCCAACACGCAGACCGCAATTGACTTGATCCACGAAGCGGTCGCTCGGGGTGCTGCGCTGGTGGGCATCTTCCACGATGCGCATGTGGGGGCTGCTGTGGCCACTCGCCGTCTCGATGTGACCCAGTTCAGGAGTGCCCCATGAGCGCCACCGTATTCAAAAACGCCCGTCTGGTGCTGCCCACCGAAGAGGTGCTGGGCAGCGTGGCGGTCAAAGATGGCCGCATCCACTCGGTAGACCAGGGTACGGCTTCTGACGCCCAAGGCTGGGACCTGGAGGGTGACTACCTCATGCCCGGCTTTGTCGAGATGCACACCGATAACTTTGAGCGCCACCTGATGCCCCGACCCAAAGTGCATTGGGCCGAGATGCCCGGTTTGATCGCGCATGACGCCGAAGTGGCGGCAGCGGGCATCACCACCGTGTTTGACGCGTTGGGCGTGGGCGATGCTGACCTCGACAGCTTGCGCGGCAGCACCTGGGACAAGGTGATCGAGGCCATTGAGCTGTGTACCCGCAAGAACCTGCTGCGGGCCGACCACCACCTGCATGTGCGCTGCGAACTGCCTGCGCCCAACACGATTGATTTGTTCCAGCCCTTTCACGGGCTGCCGCGCTTGTCGCTCATCTCGCTGATGGACCACACCCCGGGCCAGCGCCAATGGGAAAACATTGATGTGGCACGGGTCTACTACACCGGCAAAAAAGGCTGGTCGAATGAAAAGTTTGAACGGCAAGTGCACTTGTCGACCGAGTTGCAAGACCGCTATGCCCAGCCGCACCGCGCCTACTTTGTCGATTACTGTCGCAGCCACGGCATTGCCTTGGCCAGCCACGACGACACCACCGTCGCCCATGTGGAACAAGCCCATGCCGATGGCGCCAGCATGTCGGAGTTCCCAACCACCTTGTTGGCCGCACGCACAGCGCATCAGCATGGTCTGCTCAATGTGATGGGCGGCCCCAACGTGGTGCGGGGTGGCTCGCATTCGGGCAACGTGGCGGCATCGGAGCTGGCGCGGCATGGCCTGCTCGACATTTTGTCGTCCGACTACGTGCCCGGCAGCATGCTCAGTGCGGTGCTCAGGCTGGTGGACGACGGCATCTTGAGCCTGCCCCAGGCCGTGGCTACCGTCACGCACAACCCTGCACAAGCCACGGGGCTGAAAGACCGGGGCCAAATTGCGCCGGGTTTGCGAGCCGACTTGATTCAGGTGCGCGTGGTGCAGTGGGCACAAGGCCAACGCCACGCTGTGGTGCGTTCGGTCTGGCGTGAGGGCGTGCGGGTGCTTTGAATGCCCCCGCCCAAAAACATCTTGCGCCTCAGTTTGTCGATATTGGCCGTGGGCCAGGCCCTTGGCCTGAGCGCTTGCGAGCCGCGCCAGAGGTCGCCATTGAGGCGGTGCAAACGGCCAGTGCCCACCCGCTCCGGTTCATGCGGGTGCTGAAGGGCCATTTGTGGCGGGGCCAAGCGCGCGCAAATCTCTGCCTTGTTGGGCCGAAGTTCTGACGGACTCGCTCAAGGGGTGACACAAAATCTTCCCGAAAAATTCAAACACCTGACACAAAACTTGACCAGACTTGCGCTTGTTGTATAGACATTTACGGAGTCCTCATGACCTTGCGCATACAAAACCTCAACAAACATTTTTCCAATGGCAAACATGCCTTGCGAGACATCGACCTGACTATTGCAGAGGGTGAAATGGTCGCACTGATCGGTGCGTCGGGTTCGGGCAAATCCACCTTGCTGCGCATGGTGGCGGGATTGTTGGCCGCCGATGCCGGTCCCGGTTCGGTGATTGAAGTGAATGGCAACTGCGTGCAACGAGAGGGTCGCATCGTCAGCGACATCCGCACCATCCGCTCGCAAGTGGGCTTCGTTTTCCAGCAGTTCAACTTGGTGGACCGCCTGCCCGTATTGACCAACGTGCTGGTCGGCCGATTGCACGCCATGCCATGGTTGCGCAGTGTGATGGGCTGGTTCAGTCTGCATGAGCGTTCTGCGGCCCTTCAGGCTTTGGAGCGTGTGGGCATTTTGGATTGCCACAAACAACGTGCCTCCACTTTGTCGGGTGGTCAGCAGCAGCGCGCGGCCATTGCCCGCACCCTGGTGCAAGGGGCCAAGCTGGTGTTGGCCGATGAGCCCATCGCCTCACTGGACCCGGAGTCGTCACGCAAGGTCATGGAGATTTTGTCCACCATTCAACGCGAAGACGGTCGCACGGTGATCGTGTCCTTGCACCAGGTGGACATGGCGATTCGCTATTGCCCCCGCGTGATCGCCTTGAACCAAGGCCAGATTATTTACGACGGCCCTGCTGCAGCCCTTACACCGGCATTGCTGCGTGATCTGTATGGCATGCAAGCCGACGAGTTTTTGAGTGGCAGCGAGTTGCTGGCATCGGCTCAGGCGCAGACACCCACCCCTGTTTTGGCTTGGTCCAACAACTTGGCACAAGTTGCCTGATTTTTTCAACACCACCTGGAGCTTTGTCATGATCAAGAAGACCCTTGCAGCTTTGGCAATAGGCCTCAGCTTCACCGTCGCCATGGCCCAAGAAATTTCTTTTGGCATCATTTCGACAGAAGCCACGCAAAACCTGAAAGCCGACTGGCAGCCTTTGCTGGACGATATGGAAAAGCAAACCGGCTTGAAGGTCAAAGCCTTTTTTGCGCCTGATTACGCCGGCATCATCGAGGGCATGCGCTTTAACAAAGTGCAAATGGCTTGGCTGGGCAACAAATCGGCCATGGAAGCGGTGGACCGATCCAATGCTGAAGTGTTTGCCCAAATGGTGAACATTGATGGCACACAAGGCTATTACTCGCACCTGATCGTGCACAAAGACAGCCCCCTGAACAACCTGAACGACGTGTTCAGCAACGCCAAGAACCTGAGCTTTGGCAATGGCGACCCCAACTCCACCTCGGGTTTCCTGGTGCCCGGTTTTTATGTGTTTGCCCAGAACAAAGTGGACCCCAGAACGGCTTTCAAAATTACGCGCAGTGCCAACCACGAGTCCAATGCTTTGGCCGTCGCCAACAAGCAGGTGGACGTGGCCACCAACAACAGCGAAAACCTGGACAAGATCAAAGAGCGCCAACCAGCCAAGTTCAATGACATCAAAATCATCTGGACTTCACCCTTGATTCCCTCGGACCCGATGGTCATGAGCAAAAACTTGCCCGAAGCCACCAAAACCAAAATCAAGAACTTCTTCTACAACTACGCCAAAACCAATCCTCGGGAAAAAGAGATCGTGATGAAGATCTCCAAGTTGTCGGGCTTCAAGGTGTCGACGAACGATCAACTCAAACCGATCCGTCAGTTGGACCTCTTCTCATTGCGCATCAAGTTCGAGGGCGACACCACCTTGTCCGCTTCTGAAAAGCGAACCAAGTTGGCCGACATCGACCAAAAACTGGCAGCCCTGAAGTGATGCATATGCCCCTAGGCTGCGACCTCTTTTTGTACGTTACATGTACCCAGATGCTGCATGCGCAAGGGCTTTTTGTTTGGTCTATTTGATTTGAACGGAGTCCCATGTCTTCAGTCACCCACCCCCCTTTGCATGAGTTGTCCAAAACTGCAACGGTCAAGCGCAGTCTGACCTGGTATTTATCGTGGGCAGTCTTGCTTTTGTTGCTGTCGGCTTCTTGGCAGGGGGCTGATATGCGCCCGGCCGAGTTGTTTCGTGACTCGGACAACATGAGCCACTACGCCGCCGAATTTTTTCCGCCCGATTTTCGACAATGGCGCATGTATGTGGAAGAGATGGTCATCACTTTGCAAATTGCCTTGTGGGGTACGGCGCTGGCGGTGGTGACGGCTGTGCCTTTGGCGTTGTTGGCGTCATCGAACATCGTGCCTTGGTGGGTCTACCAGCCCGTGCGCCGCTTGATGGATTCGTTTCGGGCCATCAACGAGATGGTGTTTGCCATGTTGTTTGTGGTGGCCGTGGGTTTGGGCCCGTTTGCAGGGGTGCTGGCCTTGTGGATTCACACCGCAGGCATTTTGGCCAAGTTGTTTTCCGAGGCGGTTGAGGCGATTGACCCGCAACCTGTGGAGGGCATTCGGTCCACCGGCGCATCGGCCATGCACGAAATTGTGTACGGCGTGATTCCGCAAGTCATGCCGCTTTGGATTTCGTTCACGCTCTACCGCTTCGAGTCCAATGTGCGGTCTGCATCGGTGGTGGGCATGGTCGGTGCTGGCGGTATTGGTGTGGTGCTGTGGGAGATCATCCGCGGTTTTCAATACGCCGAAACCTGCGCCGTGATGCTCATCATCATCTTGACCGTGAGCGTGATCGACGTGTTGTCGGCACGGATTCGGAAATTTTTTGTGTGAGGTTTCCCATGCCTTTGAACCTGACAGAAGTGCTCGATTTGCTCGAGCGTCGTGGCCAAAACCAATACGGCATGGAAGCGGTCAGCCAACTGGCGCACGCTTTGCAGTGTGCGCACTTGGCCGAGCGGGCAGGCGAAACGACAGAGACCGTGGTTGCAGCGTTGCTGCACGATCTGGGGCATTTGCTGGTGGTCGAGCGCGATGGACCCCAAGACCACAGCGGCACGCCGGATGACTTGCACCAGTTCCTGGCCCTGCCCTTTTTGCGAGGCCTTTTTCCTGATGCGGTGCTGGAGCCCATTCGCATGCACGTCGATGCCAAGCGCTACCTGTGCTGGGCGGAATCGTCTTATTGGGCCAGCCTGTCAGACGCATCCAAAGACAGCCTGGTCAAACAAGGCGGGATTTTCAGTCAAGCCCAGGCCGAAGCCTTTATCGTTCAGCCCTTTGCGTCTGAAGCGGTACGGCTGCGCCGCTACGACGATCTGGCCAAAGACCCGGCCAAAACCGTCCCTGGCCTGAGCCATTACGCAGCCCAGTTGCAGAAAGTGGCACATTGAGGTTGGGCTTGCATGGGCTCATCGGTTGACGTTCACCACCACCCGCCCGCGCACCTGCCCCGCCAAAATCTCGGCGCCCAGACCGATGGCGTCCGCCAAACCCACTTCGCGGGTCATGCGCGACAGCTGCGCCGCATCCAGGTCTAGCGCCAGCCGGGCCCAAGCCGCTTCGCGCACGGCGCGTGGGGCCATCACGCTGTCGATGCCGGCCAAGGTCACGCCGCGCAAGATGAAGGGCGCCACGCTGGATGGAAAGTCCATGCCTTGCGCCAAACCGCAAGCGGTGACCACGCCGCCGTATTTGCTGCTGGCGCAGGCGTTGGCCAGGGTGTGGCTGCCCACCGTGTCGACCACGCCCGCCCAGCGTTCTTTGGCCAGCGGTTTGCCGGGGGCCGACAGTTCGGCCCGGTCGATCACGTCGGCCGCGCCCAGCTGGCGCAGGTAGTCGGCTTCTTGCAGGCGACCGGTGCTGGCCACCACGCGATAGCCCAGCTTGGCCAGCAGCGCAATCGCCACGCTGCCCACGCCGCCGCCAGCGCCCGTGACCAAAACGTCGCCCTTGTCAGGTGTGACGCCGTGCTTTTCAAGGGCCATCACGCACAGCATGGCGGTGTAACCGGCGGTGCCAATGGCCATGGCCTGGCGCGGGGTGAAAGCGGCAGGCAGTTTCACCAGCCAGTCGCCTTTCAGGCGCGCCTTTTGTGCCAAGCCGCCGCTGTGGCTCTCGCCCACGCCCCAGCCGTTCAAAACGACTTTGTCGCCTGCTTTGAACAGCGGGTGCTGGCTTTCGGTCACGGTGCCTGACAGGTCGATGCCCGGCGTGAGCGGGAACTTGCGCACCACTGGGCTTTTGCCGGTGATGGCCAGGCCGTCTTTGTAGTTGAGGGTGGAGTAGTCCACCTGCACCGTCACATCGCCTTCGGGCAAGGCGCTGTCCTCCAGCGTCTTCAGGGTGCAGCGGTAACCGGCGTCGTCTTTTTCAATTTGCAGGGCTTGGTAAGTCATGGGGGTCTTTCTGTCAAAGGGGTCAATGGTCTTTTGTAGGATCGGTCTCTGACCGCGGTCTGGCATGGGTGAAGGCACGGATCGCGGTCAGAGACCGCTCCTACACCCAGGCCCGTGCCTTAAAAAGTTTGGGCAGCCCCCGCAAACAGTGCCCGCTAAGGCCATTGAGGGACCATGGTAGGTTGGGGGTGTTGAACACATGCCGCGCATTGTGCCCACCCTCGCCCAAGCCAGCTGTCACCCGCGATGCGTCCGGTTAATTCAGAAGAACGCACAAGCCGATAAGCTTGAATACAACGTATGCTTGCCCCTCGCCACGTCACGCCAGAGCCCGCCTAAGATCGTCACGCCCATGCCTGCTTTCCTCTCAATCCCCAGCTCGTCCTGGTCGCGCCGCGATCTGCACCGCGTGGCTTTGGCCGCTGCGTTGGCGCCGTGGGTCACGCCTGGCGTGCAGGCCCAAAGTGCGCCGCCTCGCTGGCGGGTTTTTCCTTTCAGTCTGGGCGTGGCCAGTGGCCAGCCGCAGCCGGGCAGCGTGGTGCTGTGGTCGCGCTTGGCGCTCCAAGACGACGATGCCGCCCGCCAGGCATCGGGCGCGCCCGTGGTGTGCGAACTGTTTGCCGATGAGGCCTTGCGCCAACCCGTGCGCCAATGGCGCTTGAACACCGACGCCCGTCGGGGCCACAGCCTGCATGTGCTGGCCGACGGCCTGCAGCCGGGGCGGCATTATTGGTACCGCTTTGCCAGCGGCAACGCGGTCAGCCCGGTGGGCCGCACCCGCACCAGCCCGGCTTTGGGTGAGACCGTGCGCCGTTTGCGCTTGGGCCTGGCGTCTTGTCAGCATTACGAGCAAGGCCATTACGCCGCGCACCGCGACATGGCCGCGCAAGACCTGGACTTGGTGCTGTTTGTGGGCGACTACATCTACGAAAGCAGCAACAAGCAACACAAAATCCGCGCCCACGAAAGCGGCATGCCCGACACGCTGGAGGCGTACCGTGTCCGTCACGCGCACTACAAGAGCGATGCCCACTTGCAAGCCTGCCACGCGGCCCACCCCTGGCTCATGACCTGGGACGACCACGAGGTGGTGAACGACTATGCCAACGACCTGGACCGGAACTTCACCGACCCCGCTGTGTTCTTGCAGCGCCGGGCAGCGGCTTACCAAGCCTATTTTGAGCACATGCCTCTGCGCCTTGCGCCTGACCCGCAGCAGCCCAGCCAGATGCGCATCCATGACCGCATGGCTTGGGGCACGCTGGCCGATGTGTGGACGCTGGACTGCCGCCAGCACCGTGACCACCAAGCCTGCCCCGACCTGATGCGTGGCGGTGGACGCGTTGTCATGGGTTGCGATACGCTGGCAGACCCGGCGCGCAGCATGTTGGGTCAAGCGCAAGAGCAATGGCTGTTGGCGGGCTTGACACAAAGCCAGCGGCGCTGGAAGTTGCTGGCGCAGTCCACCTTGATGGCCAGCAGTGGCATCCAAACCCCCTTGGGGCGCAGCGCCTACAACGATGGCTGGGATGGTTATCCACAGGCGCGGGCGCGTCTGTTGCAGACGGTGGCCGATGCGCGCCTGAGTGATGTGGTCATGCTCGGGGGCGATGTGCACGCCAACGTGGCCGCGCAGCTGCGCGTGCGGCCAGGCGACGAGCGCTCTCCCGTGGTGGCCAGTGAGCTGGTCACCACATCGGTCTCTACCCGGGGCATGTCGCCCAAACTCATGGCGCAAATCCAACGCGACAACCCGGACATCCGCCACGCCCGCTCGGACGAGCGGGGCTACACCTTGATCGACATCCGGCCAGAACGCCTGGAGGCGCAGTTCCTGACCACCCCGCATCCGGCCCGGCCCGAAGCCCGGCTGGCGCTGCAGGGCCGCTGGACAGTGCAGCAAGGGGTGGCGGGTGTTGTGCCGGGGTCTTGAAAACCCGGTCGTGTGCAAGGGTAACCATGTGGTCTTTTTTTGGGCTGCGCGGCTAGAATCGCCGAATGAACACCACTTCCGTGATCTCACCCAAGAAATCCTTCAAAGTCCAGATGCTCGCCGCCCGCGAAACGGCCATCATCCAATCGGTCAACCGTTTGTTGTCCGAAAAAGGCTTCGATGCGATGACGGTGGACGAAGTGGCGGCCGAGGTGGGCATCGCCAAGGCCAGCCTCTACAAGCACTTCACCAGCAAGGAAGAGCTGGCCTGTGCGGCCATGGTCACCGCCATGCGCCGGGCGCAAGAGGTCATCCAAAGCACGGACCCGGCTTTGCCCCCGTTGGAGAAGATCAAGGCCGTGACGCGCTGGACCATGACACTCAAGCTGCAAGGCCAGATGCCTTCACTGCCCAGCCAAAACTCCAGCTTGCGCGCCACCTTGATGGCCAGCAAGGACTACATGGACGGCTTGATGGAGGT
>NZ_JBILQU010000071.1:0-15553 GCF_044373035.1 Limnohabitans sp.
TCTTTGGCGACCGGCAATTCGGCAGGCGTTTGCGCGCACGCCAAAACCGCCCACCAGTAAGCACCGAACCCCAACAGACCACGAAGCCATGTCATGCCAGCACGCTCAAGCCAACAGCCAGTTGGGTTTGCGTTTTTGCAAAAAGGACTGCACGCCCTCCTTGCCTTCGCTGCTGGCACGGATGTCGGCGATGCCCGCCACCGTCTGCGCGACCAGCGCGTCGTTGATTTCGCGTTCGGCCACGTCTTGCACCAGCTTTTTGCAAGCGCGCACGGCGTGAGGGCTGGCGCTCACCAGCGCTTGGGTCAGATCGGCCACTTTGGCGTCCAGCGCGTCGGCGCTCACCACCTCGTGCACCAGTCCGATCCGGTGCGCCTCGGCCGCGCCAAAGCGCTCGGCCGTCAAAAAGTAGCGGTGCGCCGCACGCGCGCCCATGGCGCGGATCACATAGGGGCTGATGGTCGCGGGGATCAGGCCCAGCTTGACTTCGCTCAGGCAGTAGTTCGCCGTGTCCACGCTCACCGCCATGTCACACGCCGCCACCAGGCCCATGCCGCCCGCGTACACATCGCCTTGCACACGGGCGATGGTGGGTTGGGGGCATGCGTAAATGGCCCGCAACATGGCGGCCAGCTCGCCCGCGTCGGCCAGGTTTTCGTCCCGGGTGTAATCGGCCATTCGACGCATCCAGTTCAAGTCGGCACCGGCGCAAAAGGCAGAGCCCTCTGCGGCCAACACCACGCAGCGCACGGCCGGGTCTTGGGCCACCGCCAGAAAAGCGGTTTTCAGCTCGGCTATGACGTCGTCGTTGAAGGCGTTGCGCACATCGGGGCGTGACAGCGTGATGGTGCGCACGCCGCTTTGGGTCGAAATTTTCAGTGCTGTGCTCATGCTTTGGGGGCCTGTTCTGCCAAAAGGAAGTACACCATGTCCAGCTCCGGGCAAGGCTGGCCCATGGCCGTCATTGCCGCCGTGATCTGCCCACGGTGGTGGGTGGCGTGGTTGAAGACATGCGCCAAGGTGGCCGCAAACGGCAAGGACAGGGGGTCGCCTTGGCTGGTTCGGTAATCCAGTTGGCCGTCAAAACGCTCGGCGGGCCAGGTACCGATCAGGGACGTCCAATTCGCCGAACCGCCCTTGAGCGCCTGTGCTAGGCGTTCGCGGTGGGGCTCGATCTCGGTATTGAGGGCCAGCACCGGCGATGCGCCTTTTGAAAAACGCGCATACCAAAGCAGGTGCTCGGCCACCAGCATGTGGTTCAGCGTGCCGTGGATGCTTTTGAAAAACAGGCCCACGTCGCGTTGGTAGTCTTCGGCTGACACGCGCGAGACCGCTTCGAGCAAGCGGTGTGTGGCCCAGACGTGGTAACGCGCCAGACCGCTGAAGTGGGTGTGCCAAGTCGATGTGTTCATTGTGGCCATGTGTCCAGTCCTCCCAAAGTTTTGAACGATTCAAAATCCGCGTCGCGGTGCAGCAGCGTGTGGCCGTGGGCCATGCAGTAGCTGGCCAGCAGCACGTCAATGGGGCTGTGCACGGTACGGCCAGACTGGCGCAACCGTTGATAAAGCGTGGCCGCCTGCAAGGCGTTGTCGAGGCCACCGATCTCCACCACTTCCAAGTCCAGCAAAAGGTCGCGCACCCGGGCCTGGGCACTGGCCGTGGAGAAGCCTCGCAACACCTCAAAAATAACCAAATCGGCCACACCAATGTCGGGTGGTCCCTCTTGCCCGGAGAGCCAGTGCTTGAGCTGTTGGGTCTGTGGGTTGATCGTGCCTCGAAAGTGATCGATCAGCACGCTGGAGTCCACCAAAATCATGCTGATTTACCTTTAGCTGGCAGTCGGGTGTCAGTTGCTGCTCGGGATTTGCGGCCCTTCACCGCTGGTTTGACCACATAAGCAGCCACAGGTTCTTGCACGGTCTCTGCAAGTTGCCTCTCTTCGCGCGCCTTGGCCCAGGCTTCGTCGGAATCGTCCCAAAACAAAGTGCCACGCGCGGCCAACAACGCCGCATAAGCCTTCTTGCGCTTGAGCAAGCGCAAGCCCTCTTCGACCGCGTCCCTCTTTGTCTTGAAATCACCCGAGGCCATGACATCGGCCATGAGCTTGTCGTCGATCACGATGTTGGTGCGCACTTTGAAACCTCTTGAATGTGTATGAATTTATAAAATGATACACATCACATGCGGAAAAGTCCAAATTTCGTCTCGGGAATCGGTGCATTCAGCGATGCACTCAAGCCCAGCGCCAGCACGCGGCGGGTGTCGGCCGGGTCGATGATGCCGTCGTCCCACAGGCGGGCAGTGGCGTAATAGGGGTGGCCCTGCACCTCGTACTGTTCTTTGATGGGGGCCTTGAACGCGGCCTCTTCGTCGGCGCTCCATTGGCCACCCTTGCCCTCGATGCCGTCACGCTTGACCGTGGCCAAGACGCTCGCCGCCTGCTCGCCGCCCATGACGGAGATGCGGGCGTTGGGCCACATCCACAAGAAACGGGGCGAGTAAGCGCGGCCACACATGCCGTAGTTGCCTGCACCAAAGCTGCCGCCAATGATGATGGTGAACTTGGGCACAGCGGCCGTCGCCACAGCCGTGACCATCTTCGCGCCGTTGCGGGCGATGCCTTCGTTTTCGTATTTGCGGCCCACCATGAAGCCGGTGATGTTTTGCAAAAACACCAGCGGGATCTTGCGCTGGCAGCACAGCTCGATGAAGTGCGCGCCCTTGAGCGCCGACTCGCTGAACAAGATGCCGTTGTTGGCGATGATGCCCACCGGCATGCCTTCGATGCGGGCAAAGCCACAGATCAAGGTGGTGCCAAAGCGCGATTTGAATTCGTCGAACTCCGAGCCGTCGACGATGCGGGCGATGATCTCGCGCACATCAAAAGGCTTGCGCGTGTCGGTGGGGATCACGCCATACAACTCTTGCGCATCCAACAGCGGCGGCACGGGTGCGTGCGTGGCGATGTTGGGGGCCTTTTGGGCGTTCAGATTTTTCACAGCCTGGCGCGCCAAGGCCAGGGCATGCACATCGTTTTGCGCCAAATGGTCGGCCACACCCGACAGTCGCGTGTGCACATCGCCACCGCCCAAGTCTTCGGCACTCACCACCTCACCCGTGGCGGCCTTGACCAGTGGCGGGCCGCCCAAAAAGATGGTGCCCTGGTTTTTGACAATGATGGTTTCGTCACTCATGGCGGGCACGTACGCGCCACCTGCGGTGCACGAGCCCATGACCACGGCGATCTGCGAAATGCCCAACGCGCTCATGTTGGCCTGGTTGAAGAAGATGCGGCCAAAGTGGTCGCGATCCGGAAAGACCTCGTCCTGGTTGGGCAAGTTGGCACCGCCAGAGTCCACCAAATAGATGCAGGGCAAGTGGTTTTGCTGCGCGATCTCTTGCGCGCGCAAATGCTTTTTTACCGTGAGGGGGTAATAGGTGCCGCCCTTCACCGTGGCGTCGTTGCACACGATCATGCAGTCCACCCCGCTCACGCGGCCAATGCCCACGATCACGCCCGAACTGGGCGCATCGTTGTTGTACATGTTGAGGGCAGCCAATGGCGCGACTTCGAGGAAAGGCGTGCCGGGGTCGAGCAGCATCTGCACGCGGTCACGCGGCAGCAGTTTGCCCCGGGCGGTGTGCTTGGCGCGGGGCGCATCACCGCCACCCAAAGCCACGCGCTCCAGGTGGGCGCGCAGGTCGTCCACCAAGCCACGCATGGCGGCGGCATTGGCTTGAAAGTCGGCCGAACGCGGGTTCAGTTGGGAGTGCAAAACAGTCATGTGTCTTCCTTGGCTGTGGCCCCGGGCACACGGCAAACACCGCGCCTGTGGGGCAATGCCTGCCAGCTTAAGACCTGCGCCCGGTTGGAGGGTGTCAAATGGGTTGCAAATCGTGCCACAATTTCAAGGCCCATGAACCCGCACTCGCCTGACCCACCTCGCCCGACCCACACCGGCCGCGCCGAGACACCCATGACTTTCGTCAAAGCGATCGCACAGGCCTATACCCAACGCGGCATGGACCCGCTGCCCGCCCTGACCGAGGCACAAATTGCGCCAGACACCCTGCACCAGCCCGAGGCACGCATCACCGCCCTGCAAATGGAATGGCTGTCGGCCACCGCCATGCGGGCGCTGGACGACGAAGCCCTGGGCTGGTTCAGCCGTCGCCTGCCTTGGGGCAGCTACGGCATGCTGGTGCGCGCCTCACTGACCGCGCCCACCTTGGGTGTGGCCCTGCAGCGCTGGTGCCGCCACCACGGGTTATTGACCGACGACATCCACCTGCAAGTCAGCACCGAGGCGGGCGTGGCGCACCTGCAATTGCACGAACACCGCCCGCTGGGAACATTGCAGGAGTTTGCCGTGGTCTCGGTACTGCGCAATGCACTGGGCGTGGCCTGCTGGCTGACCGACTCGCGCATTCCGCTGGTGCAAACCACTTTGCGCTTTGCCCCGCCACTGCATGAAGAAAGTTACCGTGTGCTGTTTGACGGCCCCACGCAATTCAACGCGCCCACGCACAGCCTGCAGTTCGACGCCGGTTACCTGAGCTTGCCGGTGCGCCGCGACGAAGCGGCTTTGCAGCGCATGCTGCAACGCGCCCTGCTGCTCACGGTGCGCCCTTACCGCCGCGACCGCTTGCTGGTGGAAAAAGTGCGCCAAACCCTGGCCGAACACCCCGAACACAGCCGCAACGCCGACGACCTGGCGGCCTGGCTCAACTTGTCGGCGCGCACCCTGCACCGGCAACTGAAAGAAGAGGGCGCCAGCCTGCAGCAACTCAAAGACGCCGTTCGCCGCGACCTGGCCACCGAGCTGCTGCTGCGCACGCAGCGTCCCATCAAACAGATCGCCGCCGAGGTCGGGTTTCAGAACGAAAAAAGCTTCATGCGGGCCTTCAAGGGGTGGACGGGGGTCACGCCGGAGGGGGTGAGGTCTCATCAGCCATCTCAGCCCAGCTAAACTGGCTTTTACCTGTAGGAAAAACCCTCAAAATTTAAATTTGCCCGATCTTGTCTTTAAATTTGTCCAAGATCTAATGCCTGATCAAGCAACTTACAAGCAAATAAGCGGCACCCGAATGAGCCAGAAATCCGTTGCTTCGATCATGCAAAAGTGGTCATTGACAAAACCACTTCAATTCACCAGCAGAACTAAAGACTTGCTGAGAAAAGCGACTATCTATTTTTAGAGTCAGCGTGCCAACTCAGAAGCAATCATGAAATCCTAACCCCATCAACCCAGCACCTCTTCACCCGAGCCGCAAACCCCGCATGTGCTCAAACACCTGCGCCGCACCGGCCTGGCGCAGGGCATGGGCGTCAGCGCCGGGTGGCGCATAAGCCCACACCGTGGCCCCTGCAGCCACCCCCGCCGTGATGCCCACGGTGGTGTCTTCCACCACCAGGCAGCGCGCCGGATCAATTTGCAAGTGCGCTGCTGCGGCCAAATACACATCAGGGTGCGGTTTGCTGCGCGGCATTTCATGGCCGCTGAAAATGCGGCCTTCAAAAAAGTCCATCAGACCGACTTGCTTGAGCATCATCTCGACCTTGAACCGGTCGGCCCCCGATGCCACCGCGATGCGGCCTTGGCAGTGCTCGTGCAGGTGCGCCACCGCTTCGTGCACGCCCTCAATGGCAGCGATGTCTTGGGTGAGGCGTTCGTTGCGAAGGGCGTAAAACTGCTCCAGCCAAACGTCGGTCAGCGGCACGCCGGTGTGCGCTTCGATGATGCTGCGTTGGCTTTTGACGGTGTGGCCCACAAAGCGCTGCATGCACTCGGCCAGCGTCATGCGCCAACCCTGCTCTTCAAACATGTCACGTAGCACGCCGCAGGTGATGGCTTCGCTGTCCACCAGCACACCGTCGCAATCAAAAAGAATGGCTTCAAAGTTCATGCGGGGGATCATACGGTCAGTCACTGGGGCCGCTCAAAGCTCATCGCCATCCACATAAAACCAGCGACCGTCTTCGCGCACAAAACGGCTGCGTTCGTGCTGTCGCACGGCTTTCCCGCCCAACCTGAAACGTGTAACGAAATCGACCTCGGCCGAATCGGCACCGGTGACGTGGTGCTGCTTGATTTCCAGACCCAGCCACTTGGCCCCGGCTTCGAGCGTCAGCTCAGCGGGGCGCTGACTGCTGTGCCAAGTGGCCAGCAGATAAGGCACATCGCCCCGCACAAAAGCGCTGTAGCGCGAGCGCATCAGGCTTTCGGCATCAGGCGTGGGCTGGCCCGCGTGGTACAGGCCGCAGCATGCCTCCAGGGTCATCGCTTGGCCTTTGGCCGTGCTGCGGCCGCAGGGACAAGGCGTCACCATCAAGCGCCTTTTCGCGCTGCGCTTTCGGCCTTGTGTTGTTCCATGGTGACGATGGGTGCCGCAGCTTTTTTCCAGGCGGTGAATCCGCCGTCGATGTGGGCGACGTTGCTCATGCCCATGTCTTGCAGGGTTTTGGTGGCCAGGGCGCTGCGCCAGCCTGCGCCGCAAAACAAGATGAACTCCTTGCTTTCGTCAGCGAACACCGGCTTGAAGTAGGGCGATGCCGGGTCCACCCAGAATTCGAGCATGCCACGCGGGGCCAGCAAAGCGCCTGGCACGGTGCCATCGCGCTCGAGCTCCCGCGGGTCGCGAATGTCAACGATTTGAACGTTCGGGTCGCCCATGCGGGCACGCACCGCGTCCACGCTGTGCGTCGTAACTTGGGCCATGGCTTCGTCCACGAGCGCCTGAAATCCTTTGGTGATGGGCATGTCTGTCTCCTTGTGTGTATTGAACAGCGGCGATTGAGGGTGGGTTTATTTTCGCCAAAAGTGCGAGCTGAACAGCACCAGCACCGACAGCAACTCCAGGCGGCCCAGCAACATGGCAAAGGTCAGCACGCCCAGCTGAAAGGGGTTCAGGCCGCCATAGTTGCCCGAGGGCCCCACTTCGCCCAGCCCCGGGCCGATGTTGTTGACGGTGGCGATCACCGCAGAAAACGCGGTGACGATGTCCATGCCACTGAGCAAAAGCAACATGCTCAGGCCCATGGTGGCCCCGCCATAAATGAGCATGAAGCCCAGCACCGCCGTCATGACCGACATGGGCATGATCCCACCTCCCAGCGTGACCGGGTTGATGACGCGCGGGTGAATGATGCGCACCAGCTCTCGTCGCGCTTGCTTGACCAGCAAGATCATGCGCACCATTTTGATGCCGCCCCCGGTGGAGCCCGCGCACGAGACAAAGCAGCCCAAAAACATCAGCAAGACCGGCGCAAACACGGGCCACAGCGCATAGTCGGTGGCCGCATAGCCGGTGGTGGTGGCCAGAGACACGACATGGAAAGCGCTCACGCGCAGGGCATGGGCCCAGTCGTTGTACACGCCATGGGCCATCAACAAACCCGTCAGCAGCACAGTGGCCAAGACCAGCACAGCAAAGTAGGTGCGAATTTCATGGTCGTTGGTCACAGGCTTGAGCGACAGGGTCCGCAGCACCACAAAATAGCGCACAAAGCTGATGCCTGCCAGCGTCATGAAGACGATGGCCACGCTTTCTATCAAGGGCGAGTTGAAATGCGCAAAGCTGGCATCGTAGGAAGAGAATCCGCCCAAGCCCATGGTGGTGCACATGTGCATGAAGGCATCGGCCCAGCTCATGCCCGCCCAGCGGTAGGCCAGCAAGCAAGCACCCGAAAACACAAAGTACACGCCCCACAGGCCGCGCGCCGTCTCGGAAATGCGTGGCGTGAATTTGGTGTCTTTCATGGGACCGGGGGTTTCGGCCTTGTACAGCTGCACGCCGCCCAGACCCAGCATGGGCAACACCGCCACCACCAGCAGCATGATGCCCAGGCCGCCGATGAGTTGTAGAAAACAGCGCCAGATGTTCACCGACACAGGCAAGTGCTCCAACCCCGACAAGGCCGTCGCCCCGGTGGCCGTGAGCGCGCTCATGGCTTCAAAGTAGGCCTTGAACCAGGAGATGTCGGGCACCAGAAACATGAGCGGCAATGCCGAGTAAGCAGGCAAGACCAACCAAACCATGTTGACCAACAAAAAGCCGTCTTTGGCCAACATTTCTCGGCGGTGGCGTTGCGTGATGGCCGCCAGCAGCAAACCGCTCGCTGCCGTCAAGCCAAAACCCGCCAGCCAGATCCACTGCAGGTCGTGGTGGTCTTCAAACCAGGCCCAGATGCCCGGCACCAAAAAAGTGAACGAGAACGCGATCAAGATGCGCGCCATCACGGACAGCACGGGGAAGAAGGTTTTGAGCATCAGCCAAAAAAGGTCGCACCGACCTGAAAGAGTTTTTCCACCGCGCGCACATCGCGCTTGTTGGGGATGAACAAGATGATGTGGTCATCGGCCTCGATCAGCGTGTCGTGGTGCGGCATCAGCACTTCGGATTTTTTACCCTCGCCGCGCACAATGGCCCCCATGCTGACCCCCTTGGGCAGTTTGACTTCTTCGACACGTCGGCCCACCAGTTTGGAGGTTTTGATGTCACCCCGCGCAATGCCCTCCAGGGCTTCTGCCGCGCCCCGGCGCAGGCTGTGCACCGCCGCCACATCGCCCCGCCGCAAATGCGCCAGCAGCTCGCCAATGACGGTTTGCGCGGGCGAAATCGCGATGTCGATGGTGCTGCCTTGCATCATGTCGGCATAAGCGCGGCGGTTGATCAGCGCCATGACGCGACGTGCCCCCATGCGCTTGGCCAGCATGGCCGACATGATGTTGTCCTCGTCGTCGCTGGTCAAGGCCAGAAACAGGTCCATCTCGCCCACGTTCTCTTCGTGCAGCAGGTCTTCGTCAGCGCCGTCCCCATTCAAAATCAACATGCTGGACGGCAGTTGGCTGGCCAGGTATTCACAGCGCTTCTTGTCGCGTTCGATCAGTTTCACGTCGTACTGGCCCGCCAGAATGCGCGCCAAACGCAAGCCGACTTTGCCGCCCCCTGCCAGCATCAGTCGCTGCACCGGCTTGTCGGTGGTGTGAATACCTGCCAAAACGAGGCGAATTTTGTCCTTGTCGGCCAGCACAAACACCTCGTCACCGGGCAGAATGCGCGTCTCGGGCGTGGCGTCGATCCGGGTGTCTTGGCGGTACAAGGCCACCACGCGCATCTCGGCATGCGGCAGACGGTCGCGAAACTCGGCAATGGTGTGGTTGACCAGCAAGCTGTCGGCCGCTGCACGCACCACGATCAGGCTGACGCGGCCCTCGGCAAACTCCAACACCTGCAAGGCCTCAGGGTACTGGATGAGCTGCTCGATGTAGCGCATCACCGATTCTTCGGGGCAGATCACATGGTCGACCGAAAAACCGGTTTTGCCCAACAATTCATCGCCCTCGTTGAACTCGGGCGATCGCAAACGGGCAATGGTGGTGGGGATGTTGAACACATCGTGGGCGATCTTGCAGACCACCAGATTCGATTCGTCGGCCGCCGCGCAGGCGATGATCATGTCGGCGTCTTTGGCCCCCGCCTCGCGCAACACCGAAGGCTGGATGCCGTTGCCCACCACGCCACGCAAGTCCAAGCGCTCTTCCAGAAGCCTCAGACGAGCCGGGTCCTGGTCGATGACGGTGATGTCATTTTGCTCGGAAACCAGGCTTTCAGCGACGCTTTCGCCCACGCGGCCAGCGCCGAGGATGATGATATTCATAAGTTGAAATCATACGTCAATGACCGGCGTCAGACGGTCATTCAGGCGTTCAAAGTGCGCGCTGGATGATGATTTTCTGCACGTCGCTGGTGCCTTCATAAATTTGGCACACCCGCACATCGCGGTAAATGCGCTCCACCGGGAAGTCGCTCACATAGCCGTAACCCCCCAGGGTCTGGATGGCCGCTGAGCAGACTTTTTCAGCGACTTCGCTGGCAAACAGCTTGGCCATGGCGGCTTCTTTGAGGCACGGGCGGCCCGCATCGCGCAAGCTGGCCGCGTGCCAAATCAGCTGGCGCGCCGCTTCGAGTTGCGTGGCGCAATCGGCCAAACGAAAGCCCACCGCCTGGTGGTTGAAGATGGCGGTGCCAAAGCTTTCGCGCTGCTTGGCGTAGTCAATCGCCACCTCCAAAGCGCTGCGCGCCATGCCCAGGCTTTGCGCGGCAATGCCGATGCGCCCGCCCTCCAAAGACGACAGGGCAATTTTGTAGCCCTCGCCCTCTTGGCCGATCAGGTTTTCGGCGGGAATGCGGCAGTTGTCGAAGTTGATCTGCGCGGTGTCGCTGCTGTGCTGGCCCAGCTTGTCTTCCAGGCGCGCCACCACGTAGCCCGGGGTGCGGGTGGGCACGATGAAAGCGCTCAGGCCTTTTTTGCCCGCGCCTTTGTCGGTGACCGCGATCACGATGGCCACATCGCCATTTTGGCCGCTGGTGATGAACTGTTTGACGCCGTTGATGACGTAGCCATCGCCGTCTTTCACAGCGGTGGTCCGCAGGGCCGAAGCGTCCGAGCCCACATGCGGCTCGGTCAGGCAAAACGCGCCGAGCATCTGGCCTTGGGCCAAGGGCGTGAGCCACTGCGCTTTTTGCGCGGCGTTGCCGTACATCATCAAAATGGCGTTCACAGGGCAGTTGGTCACGCTGATCACCGTGCTGGTGCCGCCGTCACCGGCCGCGATTTCTTCGAGCACCAGCGCCAGCGTCACATAGTCCAGACCCGCGCCGCCCAAGGCTTCGGGCACACAAATGCCATACGCACCCAGCTCGGCCAGGCCCTTGTGCACGTCTTTGGGGAAGTGGTGCTTTTTGTCCCACTCGGCCGCATGGGGCCACAGTTCGCGCTGGGCAAAGTCGCGTACCGCTTCGCGGATCATTTCCTGGTCGGGGGTCAGCAGCATGGGGCTCTTTCTTTATCGGGTCACCAGGGCAGGGTCTGGCCGTCGTGGTTCAAAAATGCGCCACGCTGTGTCGGGTCGCGTTGTTCAAGGATACGGTTCAACGTTTGGCGCAAGCTGCTTGCGCTTTGCTCAGGCGTGAGCGGGGCAGCCGCGCCGCCCATGTCGGTCTGCACCCAGCCAGGGTGGATGGCCAGAACGGACACATCAGGCTGCTCGGCTTGCGTGCAGCGCACCACCATATTGAGGGCGGCCTTGCTCACGCGGTAGAGCGCGGCGTTACCGCTGGTGGTTGCTTGCAGACTGCCCATGATCGAGCTGATGCAGGCGATCACGCCCTGTGTTTCTTGCACCATGGGCGCGATTTGCGGGATGACCTGCATCGCGCCCATCACGTTGGTGTGCATCACGGCGTCAAAGCTGTCGCGGGCGGGCGGCGTGTTCGCACTGGCGCGGTCCATGGCGCCGGCCACATAAATGGCCAGGTCGATTTTTTCACCGTCGAGCTGCCAAGACAGCCCAGAGTTGCTGGCCGGGTTGGCCACGTCCAAGCGCAGGGTTTGCGCGCCCAAAGCCTTCAGGCGTTCAAGCCCCTCATCGCTACGGGCCGTGGCGATCACACGCCAGCCGTCGGCGATGTACTGGCTGGCCAGTTCAAAACCGATGCCGCGCGATGCGCCAATGAGGAGGATGGTTTTCATAGTGTTTGTGTAGACAGTAGCGGCCTCTGGCCGCGAAAAACGGGTTTGCGATATCGCGGCCAGAGGCCGCTGCTACCGTGAAATTACACCAGTTCGAGCGCCACCGCCGTGCCTTCGCCACCGCCAATGCACAACGTGGCCAGACCCTTCTTGAGGCCACGGGCTTTCAGGGCGTGGATCAGCGTGACCATGATGCGGGCACCGGATGCGCCAATCGGGTGACCCAGGGCGCAGGCGCCGCCGTTGACGTTGACCTTGTCGTGCGGCACGTTCAGCTCTTTCATGAGCGCCATGGGCACCACGGCAAAGGCTTCGTTGACTTCCCACAGGTCGACGTCTTGCACCGTCCAGCCCGCTTTGGCCAAGGCCTTTTGGGTCGCGCCCACGGGTGCGGTGGCAAACCACTCGGGCTCTTGCGCGTGGGTGGCGTGGCTCACGATGCGGGCCAGCGGTTTGCAGCCGAGCTTGGCCGCGGTGCTTTCGCGCATCAGCACCATGGCGGCCGCGCCGTCGTTGATGGACGAGCTGCTGGCGGCGGTGATGGTGCCGTCTTTCTTGAAGGCGGGCTTGAGGCTGGTGATCTTGTCGAGCTTGACTTTGCCGGGGCCTTCGTCGATGGACACCACGCGTTCGCCGCTGCGGTCTTTCACCGTGACGGGCGTGATCTCGGCCGCAAAAGCACCCGACTCGGTGGCGGCCTTGGCGCGCTGCACGCTGGTGGTGGCAAAGTGGTCTTGCTCGGCACGTGTGAAGCTGTATTTGGCCGCGCAGTCTTCGCCAAAGGTGCCCATGCTGCGACCAGCCTCGTAGGCGTCTTCCAGTCCGTCGAGCATCATGTGGTCGTAAATTTTGTCGTGCCCCATGCGGTAACCACCCCGACCCTTGAGCAGAAGAAAGGGCGCGTTGGTCATGCTCTCCATGCCACCGGCCACCAGCACATCGTGCGTACCGGCGACCAGCATGTCGTGGGCGAACATGGCCGCACGCATGCCCGAGCCGCACATCTTGGACAGCGTGACCGCGCCCGCGCTCTTGGGCAAACCACCCTTGAAGCCCGCTTGACGCGCTGGCGCCTGGCCCTGGCCTGCCATCAGGCAGTTGCCAAAAAGCACCTCGGTGACCAGCTCGGGGCTGATGCCTGCGCGCTCAACGGCGGCTTTGATGGCTGCGCCACCCAAGTCGTGGGCGGCCAGTGCAGAAAAGTCACCCTGAAAGCTGCCCATGGGGGTGCGGGCGGCGCTGACGATAACAATCGGATCGTGTGACATGTGGATTCCTTTCAGGCATGGATGTCGGCAATGATGAGGTGTTCGCCGGTTTCTTCTTCGGCGATGCGGCGGATGTAGGCCACAAAATCGGGGTCTTCGCCGCGCAGCAAGAGGGGCAGGGATCGGCGGAAGTCGTCGCGCCTGCACCACTCGCGCATGTAGTCGTCCCAGGAGTTCCAACGCCGCTGTTCGGTGGCGCTCATTTCCTCGCGATAAGCGATCAGATAGGCGCGTTCAAACAGCGCAATGAGCATGTCGAAAATGATCAACATGCGCTCTTTTTGCTCAGGGCTGGGGTTGGGCAGGGCCTGGTTGGTGCGCAGCTGAAGATCGGCGTGGTCCAGCACCACTTTCAAAAAGTCGTTGTAGGCGTCCGACAGGTGTTGGTAGGCCTCTTCTTCTTCGTTTTCGCGCTCCTTGCGCTGCTCGAGCCAGAACACCCAGACGGCGTAGGGCAGACCGAACACGGTCACCGCATAACTGCCCATCTCCAGAAGTTCGGCCAAGCTCATGGGCACTCGGCGCTCAGCCGCCTCTCGGATAGCGCTTGAGCGCATGGCGAAACACACCCAGCACCTCGCCCGGATGGCTCATGCTCACCCCCAGGTCTTTGGCCAGGCCGTCCTTGATGCCATAGCACCAGCCGTGCACGCTGATTTTCTGGCCACGGGCCCAGGCGTCCTGAACCACATTGGTCAACGCCACGTTGCCCACTTGCTCGATCACGTTCATTTCGCACAGAACGTCTTCCTGTTCTGCCACTGGCAAATGATCGAGGCGGCGACGGTGCCGCACCTTGACGTCGTGCACATGGCGTAACCAGTTGTCGACCAAGCCCACACGCATGCCCCGCAGCGTGGCCAGCACACCACCACAGCCGTAATGACCCACCACCATGATCTGCTCAACCTTCAGGACGTCGACGGCGTACTGAATGACTGACAGGGCATTGAGGTCGGAGTGCACCACCAAGTTGGCGACATTGCGGTGCACAAACACTTCGCCCGGGTCCAGACCGGTGATTTGGTTGGCGGGCACCCGGCTGTCCGAGCAGCCTATCCACAAGAAGCGGGGCGATTGCTGGTTGGCCAGACGCTTGAAGAAATCGGGATCCTCGCGCACCATGCGTGCGGCCCATTCTCGGTTATTGGCAAGCAGTGTTTGCATGGTCTGTGCCTCAGCAGGTTTCGGCGAACAGCTCGCGGCCGATCAGCATGCGGCGAATTTCGCTCGTGCCCGCGCCGATTTCGTACAGCTTGGCATCGCGCCACAAACGGCCCAGCGGGTATTCGTTGATGTAGCCGTTGCCACCAAAGATCTGCACGCCTTCGCCCGCCATCCAGGTGGCTTTTTCGGCGGTCCACAAGATGACGCTGGCGCAGTCCTTGCGCACTTGGCGCACATGCTCCACACCCAACAAGTCGAGGTTTTTGGCCACGGTGTAGGCAAACGAGCGACCGGCTTGCAACACGGTGTACATGTCGGCCACTTTGCCCTGGATCAGCTGGAACTCGCCAATGCTCTGGCCAAACTGCTTGCGGTCGTGGATGTAGGGGATCACGTTGTCCATGACAGCTTGCATGATGCCCAAGGGGCCACCCGTGAGCACAGCGCGCTCGTAATCCAGACCGCTCATCAGCACCTTGGCGCCATTGTTCAGGCCACCCAGAATGTTCTCGGCAGGCACTTCGACGTTGTTGAACACCAGCTCGCCTGTGTGGCTGCCGCGCATGCCCAGCTTGTCAAGTTTTTGCGCGATGGAAAAACCCTTCATGCCCTTTTCGATCAAAAAGGCCGTGACGCCGCGCGCGCCCAACTCGGGCTCGCTCTTGGCATAGACCACCAGGGTGTCGGCATCCGGGCCGTTGGTGATCCACATCTTGGAGCCGTTGAGCAGGAAGAAGCCGCCCTTGTCTTCTGCCTTGAGCTTCATGCTCAGCACGTCCGAGCCCGCGCCAGGTTCAGACATGGCCAAAGCGCCCACATGCTCACCGCTGATGAGCTTGGGCAGGTACTTGGCACGCTGCTCGGGGGTGCCGTTGCGCTTGATCTGGTTCACGCACAAATTGGAGTGCGCGCCGTAGCTCAGACCCACAGAAGCGCTGGCACGGGAAATTTCTTCCATGGCGATCATGTGGGCCAAGTAGCCCATGTTCGCGCCGCCGTACTCCTCACCCACGGTGATGCCCAACACCCCGAGATCACCCATCTTGCGCCACAGATCCATCGGGAACTGGTCGCTGCGGTCGATCTCGGCAGCGCGGGGGGCGATTTCGGCTTGGGCAAAGTCGCGCACGGCGTCGCGCAGGGCATCGATGTCTTCACCGAGTTGGAAATTCAGGCCGGGCAAGTTGTTCATGGGTTCTCCGTTGAGCGTTGAGCGGTTGCAATTGTCTTTCACGCTGAACGCAAAACGCCCAACGCTGAACACACTAGTAAGTTTTGGCGACGGGCACCAACGTCGACTGCATCACTGCGCAATCTGAGCGTTTGCCGGTGTCGTCGATGTGCACCACATCGGCCGTGGTGACGATGATGCGTTTGCCCGCCTTGGTGACGCGGCCGGTGGCGCGAATTTCTCCGCCTTGAAAGTTGGAAAGAAAGTTGATCTTGTATTCCACGGTGGTGACTTCCATGCCTTCTGGCGACACGGTCAGTGCCGCGTAACCGGCAGCAATGTCCGCCAGTGCGCCAATGGCACCACCGTGATAGCCGCCTTGTTGCTGCGTGACCTTGTCGCTGTAGGGCA
>NZ_JBILQU010000146.1:0-5139 GCF_044373035.1 Limnohabitans sp.
GTGGTGACTTCCATGCCTTCTGGCGACACGGTCAGTGCCGCGTAACCGGCAGCAATGTCCGCCAGTGCGCCAATGGCACCACCGTGATAGCCGCCTTGTTGCTGCGTGACCTTGTCGCTGTAGGGCACCGCCAGTTCAACCTGCCCGACCGTGGCCGACAACAGGCGAACACCCAAGTGGTTCATCATGCCCTGACGGGCCAGGCTCTGGGCAACACGCTCGTGGGGGGTCAGGGCTGAGGTCACATCGCATCCGGTGGTTAAGGTCAAGCCGAACTGTAATTGACGTTTACGTCAACGTCAACCAACAGCCGGTGCCCAGCATGCCCGCAACACGGGGTCTCGGCACGGCCCAAACCGCGGGGATCAGTTGGTTGGAACGGCCTTGTTGGCCTTGTTCAGTAAATTTCGGGTTTCTTTTTCGTGGGTTTTGACCTCGTCCAGCGTCGCCTCCAGGTCAGCCAACTGCGACTCCAGTTGCTGGCGGTGTTCGGCCAGCACCACGAGGAATTTTTTGAGCTGCGGCACCGTATCGCGAGGACTGTCGTACATGTCGATCAGTCCCTTGGCTTCGTTGAGCGACAAGCCCAGCCGCTTGGCGCGCAAGGTGAGCTTCAAGCGGGTGCGGTCGCGGGCCGAATACACGCGGTTGCGCGCCCCTGGTCCGGAACGCTCGGGTTCGAGCAAGCCCATGTCTTCGTAAAAGCGAATGGCACGGGTGGTCAGGTCAAATTCTTGGGCCAGATCGCTGATCGTGTAAGTGTTCGCCATGGCGTGGGGTCCTCACCGTCTTGCGCAAGGGGGACAGCCTTGCGAAAAGCCGCCTCCTAGAATAATGATTCATATTTGACGTTAACGTTAACGTCAATGGTCCGAATGCTAACCGAAACCACCCCCTGCATGCCTGATTCGTCCCACGCCACGCCCGCCCCCGAGTTGCGAACGGCCATGCCGCCGCTGCTTTACCCCCTGGGCGAGCACCTGCCGCAGTCCGGCACGGTCACCGAAGTGGCACCTGGCGTGTTCTGGTTGCGCATGGGCCTTCCCTTTGCCCTCAACCACATCAACCTGTGGCTGCTGCGTGACCGCCTGCCCCACCCCACGCAAGCCGACGTGATGCAAGAGGGATGGACGGCGGTGGACTGCGGCGTCGACAACCCTGCTACCCGTGAGGCTTGGCTGCAGGTGGAGCAACAGGTGCTGCAAGGCCTGCCGATCCTGCGCGTGTTGGTGACCCACATGCACCCGGACCACATGGGCCTGGCCCATTGGTTGTGCGAGCGCTGGCAAGCCCCTTTGTGGATGAGCACCAGCGAATACCAGTCGGCGCTGCTCGCTTGCAGCGGACTGTCCAATTTTGGCGGGGCACCTACCGTGGCTTTTTTCACAGCGCATGGCTGGAACAAGCCTGACGAACTGGCACAGGTGCAGGCCCGGGTGGGCTATTACCCCAGCATGGTGCCGAAAATTCCCACCGCCTATGTGCGCTTGATGGACAGAGCGCGTGTGCGCATCGGCGAGCGCATCTGGCAGTGCATCAGCGGCTATGGCCACTCGCCCGAACACATGGCTTTGCTCGATGCGCAACAGCAGTTGATGATCAGCGGCGACATGCTGCTGCCGTCCATTTCCACCAATGTCAGTGTGTATGCGATGGAGCCCGACAGCAACCCGCTGCAGCTGTTTCTGGACTCGCTGCAGCGCATGGCGCACCTGCCGGACACCACCTTGGTGTTGCCCTCGCACGGGCGGCCTTTTCAAGGCGCCGCCACCCGCATCGCCCAACTGCAAACCCACCACCAAGATCGCCTGGCCGAACTGCTGAGCGCCTGCACAGTGCATGCGCACTGCGCCCACGAACTGCTGCCCGTGCTCTTCAAACGCCCCTTGGACGTACACCAAACCACCTTCGCCTTGGGCGAAGCCGTGGCCCACCTGAACCTGCTGTGGCTGTCCGGTCAAATGCAGCGCGAACGCGGGGCCGATGGGGTGGTGCGGTTCAGCACCGGCCTGTCAGACGCGCCTTCACCCGAGGCCCACCTCAGTCTTCTTTGAGGTCCACCGGTGCCTGGCGCAAGGCTTTGCGGCGCTCTGCGTAGTCGGGCATGACCTCGCCCACGGTTTCCCAAAAGCGGGGGCTGTGGTTCATCTCGCGCAGGTGCGCCAGCTCGTGCACCACCACGTAATCGATCTGGCTGATGGGCAAGTGGATGAGCCGCCAATTCAGGCGGATGTGGCCGTCGACGCGGGCGCTGCCCCAGCGCGTGCTGGCGCTGGACAGGCTGAGCTTTTGCCAACTCACACCCAACAGGGGTGCAAAGTGGTGCAGGCGCTCTTCAAACAAGGCCTTGGCCTGCTTTTTGAGCCAAGCTTGCGCAGCATCGCGCACCTGGGTCACCGAGGCACCCGGCGGCACCGTCACGGGCAGCACCTGCTCGGGCGGAATGTCTTGACCCAGCACCCGCCCCACACCGCGCTCGAGCACACACAGCTGCACCGTGCGTCCCAAAAACGGCACCTCGGCTCCATGCCGCCACTCGATGGCTTTTTGAAACTGTTCTGTCTGCCGCTCTTTGAATTGCTGCAACTTGGCCACAATCCAGGCGCCTTTTTCTTGCACCGCGGCATCCACCTCGCGCATCGTCACCCAGTTGGGCGAACGCACCACCAAACCATCGGCTCCCACCAGAAAGCCGATGCTCTTGCGGCGCGAGCGTTCAAAACGGTAAGACACCGTGACGCCCTGCAGCTGGGCGTGGCGGTTGGCGGCGGGGTGGGTAAAGCCCCAGGGACTGCCCTCTGGGTGGGCTGAAGGCTTTTCTTGATCCCCTGAGCTGGGGACTGACGCAGAAGGCGAAGAAGGTGCTGGAGGTGCAGATGAAATACCCGGCACACGCGCATCTGCTGCGGGGGCAACCGAGGCGGGCGTTGCGGGCTGCACCGGGTCACCCCCAGTGAAAAAGTCCAGCACAAACTGCAAAGGCGCGCGCATGCTTCGCCCAGCCTTGGTCATTGCCCGGAGGCAGCGGGGTAAGCCTCGGGGTCAAGGCGGTGCATTTCAGATTCGATCCAGGTCTCGACCTCCAGCATCAACTCGTCGGCACTGCGGCCTTCACTGGGGATGGCCTGCCCAATCGAGATGTCCACCACCCCGGGTTTTTTGACGAAAGCACGGGTGGGCCAGCAACGCGCCGAGGTGACGGCAATCGGAATCACCGGCACACCGGCGGCAATGGCCAGGCGCGCACCGCCGCTTTTGTACTCGCCCTTTTGGCCACGCGCAATGCGTGTGCCTTCGGGGAACATGATCACCCACACCCCCTCGGCCATCAACCTGCGGCCTTGCTGGACCACTTTGGCAAAGGCGCGAGAGCGCTGCTTGCGGTCGATGTGGATCATGTCCATGCGCGCCATGGCCCAGCCAAAGAACGGCACATGCAGCAGCTCTTTTTTGAACACATAGGCCAGTGGGTGCGGCATGATCGCAGGCATCACAAAGGTCTCCCAGGTCGACTGGTGCTTGACCAACAAGACGGCTGGGTCCTTGGTGCCTTGGGGCAAGTTTTCCATGCCATGGATGCGGTTTTCGATGCCCAAAATCCAGGTGCCACTGTTGACAGCGAGGCGCAGCCAGCCAGCGCAGATCCAGTACAAGCGCGTGCTGCTGACAAAGTAGGAAATCAGCACCACAAACAGCGCCCAAGGCACCACAGTGATGGCCATCCAAAGCACATGGGCGAGTGAGCGAATGAAGTTCATGCAGCAGGCGGTCTGGTGGGTTTCAAGGGTTGACAGTCGGGGCCGTGATGTGCCGAAGCGTTTCAGGCTGGCCCAAGAAATGGTCGACAAACGCGGCCAAGTCGGCGTGGACTTGGGTGTCGGGCGGGAACCCAGCGGGCAAACTGTTGACATCCCCTCGGGAGTGGCGTCCGCTCAACACCCAATGCGGCGCACAACCCGCTGCCTGTGCCGCCTGCATGTCACGCAGCCTGTCGCCCACATAAGGCACGCCCTTCAGGGAGATGCCATAGCGCTCTTCAATCTGGTGCAGCAACCCTGGCGCAGGCTTGCGGCAATTGCAGCCTTCGTCTGCCGAATGGGGGCAGTAAAAAATCGCATCGATACGGCCACCCAAAGCGGCCAGAGACTTGAGCATGAAGGCGTGCACCGCATTGAGCGCGGCCATGTCAAAAAGCCCACGACCCAGGCCCGTTTGGTTGGTGGCCAACACCACATGGAACCCAGCGTGGTTCAGCCGGCTGATGGCCTCCAACGCGCCAGGCAGGGGGTGCCACTCCTCGGGCGATTTGACGAACTCTTCACTGGCCCGGTTGATGGTGCCATCGCGGTCCAAAATGACGAGCTTGGTGTGCATGGGCGCTTTCAGTTCAGGTGGCCAGACGCGACAAGTCGGCCACGCGGTTCATGGCCACATGCAGCGACTTGAGCAGGCCTTGGCGGTTCAGGCGCAGGTGCATTTCTTCGGCGTTGACCATCACATCGTCAAAGAAGGCATCCACCGGGGCGCGCAGCGCGGCCAGGGTTTGCAAGCTGGCGGTGTAGTCGCCCGCCTTGAACTGCGCCTCGGATTCAGGCAACAACTTTTGCATGGCGGCGTACAGGCCTTTTTCGGCGTCTTCTTGCAACAGCGCAGGGTTGACGTGGGCGTCCACCTCACCGGCTTTTTTCAGGATGTTGCCAATGCGCTTGTTGGCTGCGGCCAAAGCGGGTGCTTCGGGCAGGGCCGCAAAAGCTCGCACCGCCTGAAGACGAGTGGGAATGGATGACCACTGGCCGAGCTTTTGCGCGAAGATGGCGGCATCAACTTCCGCGATTGAAAACCCGGCCTCACGGAAGTAACCGCGAAGTCGTTCGACCAAAAACTCGTCCAATTCGACGCTCTTGTCTTGGACCACTGCAGCCGGAAAGACGGTGAGGGCCTGGCGGGTCAGCTCGAAAAAATTGAGCTTCAAGCGGGCTTCTACCAACATCCGCACCACGCCCAAAGCGTGGCGACGCAGCGCAAACGGGTCTTTGTCGCCCGTGGGCACGTTGCCAATACCGAACATGCCGACCAGGGTTTCGAGTTTGTCGGCCAGCGCCACGACCAGGCCCACGTGGTTGCGCGGCAACTCGTCGC
>NZ_JBILQU010000151.1:0-4819 GCF_044373035.1 Limnohabitans sp.
GATGCCGTAGTAAGCCATGCGGTTGACGGGTTCCAGACCGACATCCTTGAAGGTGGGCACGTTGGGCAGCTGAGACAGGCGCTGGGGCGCGGCCACGACGATGGGCACCAAACGGCCCGACTGGATGAAGGGCAGCGCCGAGGGTAGGTTGTCAAAAATGATCGGCACCTGGCCAGCCACGGTGTCGTTCAGGGCCGGGCCCGCACCCCGGTAAGGAATGTGGGTGATGAACACGCCAGCCAAGCTCTTCCACAGCTCGGTCTGCAGGTGGCCGATGCCGCCTGTGCCCGACGAGGCATAGGAGTATTTGCCAGGATTTTTCTTCAACTCGGCCACAAAGCCGGCGTAGTCCTTGGCCGGAAAGCTGGGGTGCACCGCAATCACATTGGGTGTGGCCGCAATGTTGATGATGGGCGTGAAGTCGGTCAGCACGTTGTACGGAATCTTGGGGTTGATGGCGGGGTTGGCGGCCGTGGTCGACACCGTGGCCATGCCCAGGTTGTAGCCATCGGGGGCAGCGCGCACGGTTTCGGTCGCACCCACCACACCGCCGCCACCAGCCTTGTTCTCGACGATCACGCTTTGACCCAAAGCCTTGCCCAAGGGCTCAGCGATGACTCGGGCCACGATGTCGGTCGTGCCACCGGGCGCAAACGGCACCTGCAAGCGAATGGTTTTGTTGGGGTAGGCCTGCGCCCACACCGAACCACTGGCCAAAACGGTGGCAGCCAAGCCGACTGCAGAAACCAAATTACGACGCTTCATTGATAAAACTCCTTAAAAGATCGAACATGATAGACAAAAAATGGGGCCCGGCGTGAGGGGGGAAACCCACAAAGCCCGCACTCCGCACAAGAGGGCATTGCGGGTGACAGCCGCGCCTCAAGGACACACCCACACTGGGTTATCCTAGCCCCGTGAATTTTGCCCAACTCCTCTTTCCCGATTTCTCCCTGATCCTGTGCGGCTATCTGATCTGCCGTTACACAGCCCTGAACCGCCCGGTCTGGCAGCAGGTGGAAAGCCTGGTCTATTTTTTCCTTTTCCCGGTGTTGTTGTTTCACTCCATCGTGAAAAGCCCACTCGATCTGCTGGCAGCCTCCAGTCTGATTGGGGCGGGTCTGAGTCTGGCCTTGTGCACCATTGCCTTGTCTTACAGCCTGCCCTATTGGCCCATCCTGGGTCGCCGACTGGACCGGCGAGACCATGCAGCCAGTGCCCAAGTGGCCTTTCGCTTCAACTCCTTCATTGGCCTGGCACTGGCCGAACGCCTGGCCGGGCCCGAAGGCTTGCTCATGATCGCGGTGCTGATCGGTTTTTGCGTGCCGCTCTTCAACATTGGCGCGGTCTGGCCCATGGCCCGACAAGCCCAAACCGGCTTTTTGCGCGAGCTGGTGCGCAACCCCCTGATCATCGCCACCGTTTCAGGTCTAACAGCCAACTTGCTGGGCTTTCGCATGCCCGATGTGCTGGAGCCCAGCGTCAGCCGCATCGGTGCAGCCTCATTGGCGCTGGGTTTGATGGCGGCGGGCGCAGGCATGCAACTGGGCAGCTTGCGCCAGGGCAAGCTGCTCAGCGCCAGCGTGCTGCTGATCAAGCACCTGCTGATGCCGCTGATGGCGCTGGGCCTGTCGCTGCTGTTTGGCCTGAACCCCACCCAAACCACCATCTTGCTGGCGTTTTCAGCGCTGCCCACCGCCTCCACCTGCTATGTGCTGGCCGCCCGCATGGGCTACAACGGACCCTACGTGGCGGGCCTGGTCACACTGTCCACCTTGGCCGGCATGTTGAGTTTGCCGTTTGCGTTGGGTGTGCTGCGCGGCTGAGCTTGCCAGGTCTTGGGCAAAACTTCGGCAAGCCAGGCTCAGCGGATCACGCGCTGGTCTTGGGTCATGGACCATGCCACTTGCTCTTGCACCACCGGGTCCGGGTGGCCTGTGTGCACAGCCAAACCCTGCAGCAAAACCCGGCGCTCGCTTTCCGGCAAGGTCGAGCAGGCCAAGGCATTGCCTGCCGCCAATGCCAAGTTGCGCAACCAGCGGGCGTGTCCGATGCGGCGAATGGCACTGCCCTCGGTTCGGCGCAAAAACTCGGCTTCATTCCAGGCCATGAGCTCTGCGATGCTGCCCGCGCCCAAACCGTCGCGCGCTTGCCAATCGGGCAAAGTGCTGACTTGCGCGAACTTGTTCCACGGACAGGCCAGCTGGCAATCGTCGCAGCCATAAATGCGGTTGCCGATCAGCGGGCGCAGGGCCTCGTCGATCGGCCCGGCGTGTTCGATCGTCAGGTAAGAAATGCAGCGCCGCGCATCCAACTGGTAGGGGCCAACGATGGCCTGCGTGGGGCACAGGTCCATGCAGGCGGTGCACTGGCCACAATGCGCCGACACCGCAGGCGTTGCGTTCAGCGAAAAATCCACAAACAATTCGCCCAGAAAAAACATCGACCCGGCCTCGCGCGAGAGGACCAAAGTGTGTTTGCCGCGCCAACCCAAACCGCTGCGGGTGGCCAGCTCAGCCTCCAGCACCGGCGCCGAGTCGGTGAACACGCGGTGGCCAAAGGGGCCAATCGCCAGGGCGATGCGGTCCTGCAGTTTTTGCAGGCGGCTGCGCAAGACCTTGTGGTAGTCACGCCCCCGGGCATAGAGCGAGACCACCGCCTCCCCTGGCTGCAGGCTGCGGGCGGTTTCACGCGCCAACCACTCTGGCGGGGTGTCCTGCGGCAAGTAGTCCATGCGGGCGGTGATCACGCTCACCGTGCCCGGCACCAGATCGGCCGGGCGGGCGCGCTTCATGCCATGGCTAGCCATGTAGCCCATGCTGCCGTGAAAACCCGCTGCCAACCAAGCCAATAATCCGGGCTCTGCCGAGGACAAATCGATGCCCGTCACGCCAATTTGGGACAATCCCGACTCACGCGCCCAGATCTGGATTTGGGGCCACAGTTTAAGAAGGTCGATTTGAGTACGTTGAGCAGTCACCCGCCGATTGTAGAAAGCCCCGCCGACCCAGCGCATTGGGAGGGTTTGTGGCTGCATGAGGCCGAGACCCAAGCCTTTGCCGAGCAGCTGGCGCAAGGCCTCGGTCAATGGCCCGGCGGGCGCGATGCGCGCATCGAGCTGCGCGGCAACCTGGGCGCGGGCAAGACCACTCTGGTGCGCCACCTGCTGCGCGCCGCCGGGGTCACGGGGCGCATCAAAAGCCCGACTTACGCCGTGGTGGAGCCGCATCAAGCGGTCAATCCAACTGGCACAAGCGATGCCGTCTGGCCCATCTGGCATTTTGACTTTTACCGTTTCAACGACCCCCAAGAATGGGAAGACGCCGGTTTTCGCGACATCTTTGCCGGGCCGGGCCTCAAACTCATGGAGTGGCCCGACAAAGTGGCCGGGCAACTGCCCCCGCCCGATTGGGTGATCGCGCTCGACGCCATCGACCAAGACCAGCGCCAGGTGCGCATCAGCACAGGCACAGAGCGCGGGCGCATGTGGCTTCAAGACTGGATCCAAGGTGCAGACGATGCAAAGTGACCGCCGTCGCCTGATCAAGGCGGGTTTTCTGGTGCTGAGCCTGGGCGCTGCACAGATCGCTCGAGGCGCCAACATGCTGGCAGTGCGCATTTGGCCCGCGGCCGATTACAGCCGGGTCACGCTCGAATCGGACGCGCCCATCCAAAGCACCCAGGCCTTCATCGCCTCACCACCACGCCTGGCGGTGGACATCCAAGGCATGCAATTGAACGCCGCATTGCGCGAGTTGGTGGGCAAGGTGCAAGCGTCTGACCCGAACATTGCCGGCATCCGCGTGGGCCAGTTCAGCGCCAACGTGGTGCGGCTGGTGATTGACCTCAAGCACCCCATTGCACCGCAAGTCTTCAGCCTGCAACCCGTGGCCCCTTACGCACACCGCTTGGTGCTCGACCTCTACCCCAGCCAGGCCATCGACCCTCTGGAGCAACTGATCCAGGAGCGCACCGCGGCCAAAACCCCGTCTGCCGTGGACCGCCTGCCCGGAGCCTCGGCCGCAGTGAATGACCCCTTGGGCGATCTGATCGCACGGCAAACCCAGCCCGGCACAGGTGCCTTGCCATTACCCGCGCCAACGACCCGCCAGCCCGACCTGTCCCGCAGCGAAGGCCCCTTCATGGACAACCCGAGCCGCCCGGGCAAGACACCCGAGCCTCCACGCACCGACCGGCTGATCGTGGTCACCTTGGACCCGGGGCATGGCGGCGAGGACCCGGGTGCCATTGGCCCAGGCGGCACGCGCGAAAAAGACGTGGTCCTCAAAATCGCCAAAATGTTGAGCGAACGCATCAACGCCAGCAGCGTGGGCGGCAGCCCCATGCGCGCGTTCCTGACGCGCGATGCCGATTTTTTTGTGCCTCTGCATGTGCGCGTGCAAAAAGCCCGGCGCGTGCAATCTGACTTGTTTGTCAGCATCCACGCCGATGCTTTTTACACCCCGCGCCCACAAGGCGCCAGCGTGTTCGCGCTCAGCCAGGGCGGGGCCACGAGCGCAGCGGCGCGCTGGATGGCGCAAAAAGAAAACAAGGCCGACGACATCGGCGGCGTGAACTTGGGCGGGCAAGATGCTCAGGTGCAACACGCCTTGCTTGACATGAGCACCGCAGCGCAAATCAAGGACAGCCTGACACTCGGCAACAGCTTGCTGCGCGAGATCGGCAGCGTGGGCAAGTTGCACAAACCCCGTGTCGAGCAAGCCGGTTTTGCCGTGCTCAAAGCCCCCGACATCCCCAGCGTGCTGGTCGAGACCGCCTTCATCAGCAACCCGGAAGAAGAAGAAAAACTGCGCAGCGA
>NZ_JBILQU010000048.1:0-20720 GCF_044373035.1 Limnohabitans sp.
ATTGAATTGGGGATGTTTGACTGTTCCGAAATCTATGAAAAGACATCGAAAAATCTATGAGAAGTAGTAAACCCGGACCATACTACTTTGAACTAAAGAAAAAGCACCTAGAGTTTCCTCTAAGTGCTTGATTTCATTGGGAATTTTTTGGTGGGCGATGCAAGTTTCGAACTTGCGACCCCTGCAGTGTGAATGCAGTGCTCTACCCCTGAGCTAATCGCCCTGCGCCGTTTGGCGAAGAGCGCCATTATGACATGAAAACCTGGCCTATTTGGCTCTTGGCAGCTGAAAAGGCGTCGCCAAACGCATGGCCTTTTGGCCACTGGGGCTCACGCCGACTGAGCCAGTCGCCAAACGGTTTTACCGCCACTCGATTTGTCGATTTGGGTCAGCACCTCATCGTGCGCGGACAACTCTTGGGCATTGGCGGGAAGTACCGGCAAAGCATAGGTGCTCAGGTCCAGTTGCAACTTGACCGATAGGTTGTCTGTGGGTGCGTCGCCCGCATCGATCAGCAGCGCCTCTTGGCCGCGTGTCATGTTGATGTAGACGTCGGCCAGCAATTCGGCGTCGAGCAAAGCGCCGTGCAGGGTGCGCCCAGAGTTGTCGACCTCGAGGCGGTCGCACAGCGAGTCGAGGCTGTTGCGTTTGCCGGGGAACATTTCCTTGGCCATGGCCAGGGTATCAATCACGCCGTTGACGTAGGTTTTGAAGGGTTTTTTGCCCACGCGCTCCAGCTCTTTATTCAAGAAGCTCAGATCAAAAGCAGCGTTGTGGATGATGATCTCGGCGTCGCTCAGGTAGTCGAGAATTTCTTCAGACAATTCGGAGAATTTAGGTTTGTCACGCAAAAATTCGTTGCTGATGCCGTGCACCTTGAGCGCGTCTTCATGGCTGTCGCGCTCGGGGTTGAAATAAAAATGCAGGTTGTTGCCGGTGAGCTTGCGGGCATACAGCTCCACACAGCCCAGCTCGATGATGCGGTCGCCACCTTCGGCCGACAGGCCCGTGGTTTCGGTGTCCAGAACGATTTGACGCATGGTTCGACTTCGCTCAGTGCAGCTCTTTGGCGTGGTTGATGGTGTAGCGCGGGATCTCGATGACCAGATCGCTCTTGGCCACAAAGGCCTGGCAGCTCAGGCGCGAGTTGGGCTCCAGGCCCCAGGCGCGGTCGAGCAGGTCTTCTTCGGTTTCTTCCATCTCACCCAGGCTTTTGAAGCCTTCGCGCACCACCACATGGCAGGTGGTGCAAGCTGCGCTCATGTCGCAGGCGTGTTCGATGTTGATGTGGTTGTCGAGCAGCGCTTCGCAAATGCTGGTGCCCGCAGGCGCGGTGATTTCTGCCCCGTTGGGGCAGTATTCGGCATGGGGCAGGATTTTGATCACGGGCATAGGTGTCTTTGAATTCGGTACAGGCCAGACTTTACAAGGACTGGATGTTTTGGCCAGACAGGGCTTTCTGGATGCTGTGGTTCATGCGCTCGGCCGCAAAGGCTTCGGTGCCCTTGGCCAGCGCCTGGGTGCAGTCTTCCAGGGCCTTGGCGTCTTGCTCGGTCTGGACAGCCGCTTGCAAGGTGGTCATCAAGGCGTCGATGCTGGCGCGCTCGGCAGCGCTCAGCAATGGGCCGTCAGCGGCCAAGGCGCTGCGCGTGGCCAGCAGCATGCGGTCGGCGTCCACTCGCGCCTCGACCAAGGCGCGGGCTTTCATGTCGGCTTGGGCTGTGGTGAAGCTTTCCTGCAGCATGGTGGCAATCTGGTCGTCGCTCAAGCCATACGAAGGCTTGACGTCAATGCGCGCCTCCACGCCGCTGATTTGTTCTTTGGCACCCACGCTCAGCAGGCCATCGGCATCCACCGTGAAGGTCACGCGGATGCGGGCCGCGCCTGCGGCCATGGGCGGGATACCGCGCAGCTCAAAGCGGGCCAGGCTGCGGCAGTCTTGCACCAGGTCACGCTCGCCCTGCACCACATGCAGCGCCAGCGCAGTTTGGCCGTCCTGATAAGTGGTGAAGTCTTGCGCCATGGCGGTGGGGATGGTCTGGTTGCGCGGGATGATGCGTTCGACCAAACCGCCCATGGTCTCGATGCCCAGAGACAACGGAATCACATCGAGCAGCAGCAACTCACCTGCGGCGTTGTTGCCTGCCAGTTGGTTGGCCTGAATGGCCGCACCCAAGGCGACGACTTCGTCGGGGTTGAGGTTGTTGAGCGGGGCCTGGCCAAAAAACTCGGCCACGGCCTGCTGAATTTGCGGCATGCGGGTGGAGCCACCCACCATGACCACGCCTTGCACATCGTCCTTGGCCAGTTGCGCATCGCGCAGCGCTTTGCGCACGGCGGTGATGCAGCGGGCTGTCAGGGCTTGGCTGGCTTGCTCGAAATCTGTGCGGCTGATTTGCACCAGCAAGCTGCCGCAGGACAAGGCCGCTTTCAAGGTGACCGCATCGGCGCTGCTGAGGGCTTCTTTGGCGGCGCGGGCAGCGGCCTTGAGCACGGTTTTGTCTGCAGCGGTGGCCGCCTGCAAGTCGGGTTGGCGGGCCATGGCGGCATCGGCCAAGGCTTGGTCGTAATCGTCGCCACCTAAGGCTGAGTCGCCGCCAGTTGACAAGACCTCGAACACGCCTTGAGTCAGGCGCAAGATGGAAATGTCGAAGGTACCGCCACCCAGATCGAACACGGCGTAAACGCCTTCGCTCGCATTGTCCAGGCCATAGGCAATCGCCGCGGCGGTGGGTTCGTTGATCAGGCGCAGCACATTCAGGCCCGCCAATTGCGCGGCGTCTTTGGTGGCTTGGCGCTGGGCGTCGTCAAAGTAAGCGGGCACGGTGATCACGGCACCATACAGGTCGTCGTTGAAGGTGTCTTCGGCGCGGTAACGCAGCGTGGCCAAAATTTCGGCGCTCACTTCCACAGGCGACTTGGGGCCTTGCACCGTTTGGATGCTGAGCATGCCCTGATCGCTGGCGGTGAACTCATAGGGCAGCTTGCTGCGGTCAGCAATGTCTTGCAGGCCACGGCCCATGAAGCGCTTGACCGAGGCGATGGTGTTGACCGGGTCTGAGGCGGCAGACTGCACCGCATCAAAACCAATCTGACGGCCCTGACCCGGCATGAAGCGCACCACCGAAGGCAGGATCACCCGGCCATCGTCGTCTGGCAAACATTCGGCCACGCCGCTGCGCACCGAGGCCACCAGCGAATGGGTGGTGCCCAGGTCGATGCCCACGGCAATGCGGCGCTGGTGAGGGTCGGGCGACTGGCCCGGTTCGGAAATCTGCAGTAAGGCCATGGTCAATCGGGAGGAGGTCAGTTCAATCGGTCGAGTTTAGCGTTCACTTCTTGCGTGAAGCGCTCAATGAACATGAGCGCCCTCACCTGCCCCACGGCTTGGGCGGGGTCTTTGGCCACATCCAGCAAATCACCCAGCGTTTGCTGGATGTGGCGCTGCTCTTCGGCCACAACGCCTGCCAGGGCCTGCAACGTTTCGGCACTGTTGGTGTCGTCCAAGCTTTCGCGCCATTCCATCTGCTGCATCAGGAATGCTGGGGGCATGGCGGTGTTGTTTTCGGCCTGCACGGGCGCACCTTGCAGTTCGCACAAATAAGCCGCACGTTTGAGCGGGTCTTTCAGGCGCTGATAGGCCTCGTTGATGCGCACCGACCACTGCATGGCCACGCGTTGGGCAGCAGCGCCATCGGCAGCAAAGCGGTCGGGATGGGCTTCGCGTTGCAGGGCTTTCCAGCGGGCATCGAGTTGAGCGCGGTCCTGTGCGTACTGCACAGGCACATCAAACAGCTCGAAGTCGTTGGCTTGAAGCGAAATCACACGCGGAAAGACTCACCGCAACCGCAGCGGTCACGCTCGTTGGGGTTGTTGAAGCGAAAGCCTTCGTTCAGGCCTTCGCGCACAAAGTCGAGTTCGGTGCCGTCGATGTAAGCCAAGCTTTTGGGGTCCACCAACACCTTGACGCCGTGGCCTTCAAAGACCACGTCTTCGGGGGCGATGTCGTCCACGTACTCAAGCTTGTAAGCCAAGCCCGAGCAGCCTGTGGTCTTGACGCCCAAGCGCACACCCACACCCGAGCCACGTTTGGCCAAGTAGCGGGTCACATGCCGCGCTGCGGCGGCAGACAGTGAGATGGCCATGTCAGTTCAGGTGTTTCTTTTTGTAGTCTTCCACGGCCGCCTTGATGGCGTCTTCGGCCAGGATGGAGCAGTGGATTTTGACCGGTGGCAGCGCCAGCTCTTCGGCGATTTCGCTGTTCTTGAGGGCTGCAGCCTGGTCCAGGGTTTTGCCCTTGACCCATTCGGTGACGAGTGAGCTGGACGCGATGGCCGAGCCGCAGCCGTAGGTTTTGAAGCGCGCGTCTTCGATCACGCCGGTGGCCGGGTTGACCTTGATCTGCAACTTCATCACGTCGCCGCAAGCCGGTGCCCCGACCATGCCGGTGCCCACGCTGTCGTCGCCCTTGTCAAAAGAGCCGACGTTGCGGGGGTTTTCGTAGTGGTCAACCACTTTTTCAGAATATGCCATGGTGTTTTCTCCGTGTTCAGGTCAGTGTCAACTCAGTGGGCAGCCCACTGAATGGTGCTTAAATCAATGCCATCTTGGTGCATTTCCCACAGGGGGCTGAGATCGCGCAACTTGGCCACGTTCTCGCGGATGGTTTGGATCGCGTAATCGATGTCCTCTTCGGTGGACCAGCGGCCAATCGTCATGCGCAGGCTGCTGTGGGCCAACTCGTCGCTGCGGCCCAGGGCGCGCAACACATAGCTGGGCTCCAGGCTGGCCGAGGTGCAGGCCGAGCCCGACGACACCGCCAAGCCCTTGATGCCCATGATCAGCGATTCGCCTTCGACAAAGTTGAAGCTCATGTTGATGTTGTGCGGCACGCGCTGGGTCGCGTGGCCGTTCAGGAACACCTGCTCCATGTCGCTCAGGCCATTGATCAGGCGGTCGTGCAAGGCACGCGCCTTGGCGTTGTCTTGCGCCATCTCCAGCTTGGCAATGCGAAACGCCTCGCCCATGCCCACACACTGGTGGGTGGGCAAGGTGCCCGAGCGCATGCCGCGCTCATGACCGCCACCGTGCATTTGTGCCTCCAGCCGCACGCGGGGCTTGCGCCGCACATACAAAGCGCCGATGCCTTTGGGTCCATAGGTTTTGTGCGAAGCCAGGCTCATCAGATCGATGGGCAACTGGGTCATGTCGATCTCGACCTTGCCGGTGGCTTGGGCCGCATCGACGTGGAAGATGATGCCTTTTTCGCGGCACAGGTTGCCAATCGCAGTCACATCCTGGATCACGCCGATTTCGTTGTTCACGAACATCACGCTGATCAAGATGGTGTCGGGGCGAATCGCGGCCTTGAGCGCGTCCATGCTCAGCAAACCATCGGCTTGCACGTCCATGTAGGTCACTTCAAAGCCCTGGCGCTCCAGCTCGCGCATGGTGTCGAGCACAGCTTTGTGCTCGGTCTTAACGGTGATCAGGTGCTTGCCGCGCGACTTGTAAAACTGGGCTGCGCCTTTGATGGCCAGGTTGTTGGACTCGGTGGCACCGCTGGTCCAAACGATTTCGCGGGAGTCGGCACCGATCAGATCGGCCACTTGCTCGCGGGCTTTTTCGACGGCGGCTTCGGCCTCCCAGCCCCAGGCGTGGGTGCGCGATGCGGGGTTGCCAAAGTGCTCGCGCAACCAGGGGACGATGGCGTCCACCACACGGGGGTCGCAGGGGTTGGTGGCACCGTAATCAAGGTAAATAGGGAAATGGGGTGTGGTCATGGTCTGCTCTTTTTCGGGAATCAGGATTTGGCGAACATGTTGCCCAAGTCAAACACCGAGTTGGGCACATTCACGCGGATGGGTTGGCTGATCGGCATCGGGGCAATCGCGCGCTTGAGGCTGGGCTTGTTTTCAACAACCAAGCCTTTGGCCAATTGGTCGTCCACCAACTTTTGCAGGGACACCGAGTCCAAGAACTCCACCATTTTGGAGTTCAGGGAAGCCCACAGGTCGTGCGTCATGCAGCGGCCCTCGCCGCCATTGCAATTTTCTTTGCCGCCGCAGTGGGTGGCGTCAATCGGTTCGTCCACCGACAAAATGATGTCGGCCACCGTGATTTCAGTGGATTTGCGGCCCAAGGTGTAACCGCCGCCAGGGCCACGGGTGGACTCCACCAGGTTGTGGCGACGCAGCTTGCCGAACAACTGCTCTAAATAAGACAGTGAAATCTGTTGGCGCTGGCTGATGGCGGCCAATGTCACAGGGCCTGCGTCTTGACGCAAAGCCAAGTCGATCATGGCGGTGACGGCAAAACGGCCTTTGGTGGTTAAACGCATGTCAGACTCCTGAAGTGGGTGGAAGCGCTGTCTGAAAACCTCTTGAGCGGGTTCCCGACTAAACAAGTCAAGTATACGACATACCCGATCAAATCACTCGGGTTATAGGGTTATTCAAGCCCGGATCAGCGGCACGATGGGGTCGCCCCCTGCCGCGCCAAAGGCCTGCTCCTTCAGAACGGTCAGCTGGTCGCGCACCTGAGCGGCTTTTTCGAACTCCAGGTTGCGGGCGTGCTCCATCATTTGCTTTTCCAACTGCTTGATGGCTTTGGCGATGTCTTTCTCGCTCATGTCCTCCACTTTGGCCCGTTGCACCGCCGCCAGTTCCAAGCGCTCGGCTTCTTTGCCCGACTTTTCGCTGTACACGCCGTCGATGAGGTCTTTGACCTTTTTGACAATGCTCTTGGGCGTGATGCCCATGAGCTCGTTGTGGGCCACTTGCTTGACGCGGCGCCGCTCGGTCTCGCCGATGGCTTTTTTCATCGACTCGGTGGTGCGGTCGGCGTACAAAATCGCCCGGCCGTTCAGGTTTCGGGCCGCACGACCTATGGTCTGAATCAAGCTGCGCTCGGAGCGCAAGAAGCCTTCTTTGTCGGCGTCCAAAATCGCCACCAACGAAACCTCTGGAATATCCAAGCCCTCGCGCAGCAGGTTGATGCCCACCAGCACATCGAACGCGCCCAAGCGCAGGTCACGCAAAATTTCCACCCGCTCCACCGTGTCCACGTCGCTGTGCAAATAGCGCACCTTGACGCCGTTGTCGCTCAGGTAATCGGTGAGCTGCTCGGCCATGCGTTTGGTCAGCGTGGTGATCAGCACCCGCTCGTGCTTGTCCACCCGGATGCGGATTTCTTGCAGCACATCGTCCACCTGGTGCGTGGCGGGGCGCACCTCGACCTGCGGATCGACCAAGCCCGTGGGGCGCACCACCTGTTCGACCACTTTGCCCGAATGCGTTTTTTCGTAGTCGGCGGGCGTGGCCGACACAAAGATGCACTGACGCATGCGTTTTTCAAACTCTTCAAACTTGAGGGGACGGTTGTCCAGTGCGCTGGGCAAGCGAAAACCGTATTCCACCAGCGTGGTTTTGCGCGCCTTGTCGCCGTTGTACATGGCGTTGAGCTGGCCAATCATTTGGTGGCTCTCGTCCAGAAACATGATGGCGTCAGGCGGCATGTAGTCGGTGAGTGTGCTGGGCGCATCGCCCGGGGCCGCGCCCGACAAATGGCGGGTGTAATTCTCAATGCCCTTGCAGTGGCCCACTTCGGACAGCATTTCCAGGTCAAACCGGGTGCGCTGCTCCAGGCGTTGCGCCTCGACCAGCTTGCCCATGCCCACCAGCTCTTTGAGGCGTTGGGCCAGCTCCAGCTTGATGGTTTCCACCGCCGCCAGCACCTTGTCGCGCGGCGTCACATAGTGGCTCGACGGGTAGACCGTGAAGCGCGGGATCTTTTGCCGAATGCGCCCAGTCAGCGGGTCAAACAGTTGCAAGCTCTCAATCTCGTCGTCAAACAGCTCGATTCGAATGGCCAGCTCGGAGTGTTCTGCCGGGAACACATCGATCGTGTCCCCCCGCACCCGGAACTTGCCGCGTGAAAACTCCATGTCGTTGCGCTGGTACTGCATGCGGATCAGCTGCGCGATCACGTCGCGCTGGCCCAGCTTGTCGCCGGTGCGCAGCGTCATGATCATGCGGTGGTAGCTCTCGGGCTCGCCAATGCCGTAGATGGCCGACACCGTGGCCACAATCACCACATCGCGCCGCTCCATGATGCTTTTGGTGCAAGACAGCCGCATCTGCTCGATGTGCTCGTTGATCGCGCTGTCTTTTTCAATGAACAAATCACGCTGCGGCACATAGGCCTCGGGCTGGTAATAGTCGTAGTAACTGACGAAATACTCGACCGCGTTCTTGGGGAAAAACTCGCGGAATTCGCTGTACAACTGCGCCGCCAGCGTCTTGTTGGGCGCAAACACAATGGCGGGCTTGCCAATTTGTGCGATCACATTGGCCATGGTGAAGGTCTTGCCCGAGCCGGTCACGCCCAGCAGGGTCTGAAACACCTCGCCATCGTGCACGCCTTCGACCAACTGCTCAATCGCCACGGGCTGGTCGCCAGCGGGCGGGTAAGGCTGGAACAGCTCAAAGGGCGAACCCGGGTAGCTGACGAATTGGCCATCGAGGGGGACAGCTGTGACCTCTGACAGAGGAATGATTTCAGACATGGGAACTCGTTTTTTGTGGAATGAGGAGCGACTGACCGGACTGAATCTGCCTGCTCAGAGCACGTCCTGAGGTCAATAGCCGCCCAACAAGATGTCGAGCGCATTGACCACCTCGGGTGCTTGGGCGCGCAAATTCAACAGCGGCGCACCCAGCCAGCGCACAGGCACTGCGGCCAATGCGGCACTGTCCAGCACCAGTTCCTGACCCTCCACCGTGCAGACAGGGTTGAGGTCACGCATCGGCAAAGGGGCGTATTCGGCGCTGCGCAAGGGGATCACCACACGCGTGGCAATCTTGTCCAAAAAGCTGTTTTGCACGTCCAGCAAATAGGGCGTGCGCTCGCGCATGCGGGCATCCGGGTGGGGATAAACGTCGAACTGGGCCATGGCTCAGAAGCTGCGGTAAGCGTCCAGGGGCAAGCCCTCTTGCTCGATGCGGGCGTTGTAGCTGGCAATGGCATCCAGGTTTTGCGTCTGCCAGCGCGCCCAATACTGGCGCTTGACTTCTTGGGCCAGCAAGGCATCCACCGTGCGCGACACATTCATGTCCAACTCGCGCGCCATGGCCAGCACCTCAGCATTGAGCGATAAATTGACGGGTTTTTTCGGGGCATCTTCAAAACGCAACATGTGGAACCTCCGAGAAGTATGCGCATAGTTTATGCGCAAAACAGCATCAAAGTGCTTTGCAAGGCCAAGTGCCTGCGGCCCAATCCATCTGCCCAAGGCCCAAAGCCCATGGATTGTGGCGCGCATAGCGTCTTGGGTTTGGACGCGCCGGTGCAGTGGTTTGAGCCTAAAATGGAGGGCTTTTTCCCATTGACTACACAGGATTGTCACCATGTCTTTGTTCTCCGCCGTCGAAATGGCCCCCCGCGACCCGATCCTGGGTCTGAATGAGCAATTCAACGCCGACACCAACCCCAACAAAGTGAACCTGGGCGTGGGCGTGTACTTCGACGACAACGGCAAACTGCCCCTGCTGCAATGCGTGCAAGCCGCCGAAAAAACCATGATGGCCACCCCTACAGCCCGTGGCTACTTGCCGATTGACGGCATCGTGGCTTATGACAACGCCGTCAAGGCGCTGGTGTTTGGTGCTGAATCGGACGTGGTCCAGTCGGGCCGAGTGTCCACCGTGCAAGCCATTGGCGGCACGGGCGGCCTGAAAATCGGTGCCGACTTCCTGAAAAAAGTCAGCCCCAAGGCCAAAGTGCTGATTTCCGACCCCAGTTGGGAAAACCACCGCGCCATCTTCATGAACGCCGGTTTTGAAGTCGAGAACTACGCTTATTACGACGCGGTCAAACGCGGCGTCAACTTCGAAGGCATGCTGGCCAGCCTGAACTCAGCTGCGGCGGGCACCATCGTCGTGCTGCACGCCTGCTGCCACAACCCGACCGGCTACGACATCACTGCGTCCCAGTGGGACCAGGTCATTGCCGTCGTCAAAGCCAAAAACCTGACCGCCTTTTTGGACATGGCATACCAAGGCTTTGGCCACGGCATTGCCGAAGACGGCGCGGTGATCGGCAAGTTTGTGGCTGCGGGACTGAACATCTTTGTCTCCACCTCGTTCTCCAAGAGCTTCAGCCTCTACGGTGAGCGCGTGGGCGCCTTGTCGGTGGTGGCTTCAGACAAAGAAGAAGCTTCCCGCGTGCTCAGCCAACTCAAGATCGCCATCCGCACCAACTACTCCAACCCACCCATCCACGGCGGTGCGGTGGTCGCGGCAGTGCTCAACAACCCCGAACTGCGCGCCCAGTGGGAGCAGGAACTGGCCGAGATGCGTGTGCGCATCAAGGCCATGCGCCAGAAACTGGTCGATAGCCTCAAAGCCGCTGGCGTGCAGCAGGACATGAGCTTCATCACCACCCAGATCGGCATGTTCAGCTATTCGGGTCTGACCAAAGACCAGATGGTGCGTCTGCGCAGCGAATTTGGTGTGTACGGCACCGACACCGGCCGCATGTGCGTGGCGGCGCTGAACAGCAAAAACATCGATTACGTCTGCGCCTCGATTGCCAAAGTCGTTTGACTGGACTGACATCCGGCTTGAAACCGCCCCTGACGGGGCGGTTTCTTTTGGGTTCGGTCCGAAAGGTGACTGTCAATTAGGGGGCAAACTCAAAACATAACGCTTGGTCTCCTGTAGTATTGCTGCAGCGCACCATTTTGTTCCAAGGGAAACTGTCACATGCTTTATCAGATTTTTGAAACCCAACGCTCGATCATGGAGCCTTTTTCCGATCTGGCCCAAGCAGCAGCCAAGCTCTACAGCAACCCCCTGAATCCCATGGCGCAAACGCCGTTGGCCCAGCGTGCATCGGCCGGTTATGCACTGATGCACCGGTTGGGCAAAGACTACGAAAAACCCGAGTTCGGCATCCGCACCGTGAAGGTCAACAAAGTCGACGTCGCGATCCACGAGCGCATCGAAATCGACAAGCCTTTTTGCGAGCTGCGCCGCTTCAAGCGCTTCTCGGACGACCCCGCCACCCTGACCCAGCTCAAGGCCCAGCCCGTGGTACTGATCGTGGCCCCCTTGTCGGGCCACTACGCCACCTTGCTGCGTGACACCGTCAAGACCATGCTGCAAGACCACAAGGTCTACATCACCGACTGGAAGAACGCACGCCTGGTGCCTTTGTCGGATGGCGAGTTCCACCTGGACGACTACATCAACTACGTGCAGGAATTCATCCGCCACCTGCAAGCCATTTATGGCCACAGCCATGTGGTGAGCGTCTGCCAGCCGACCGTTCCAGTGCTGGCTGCGGTATCGCTCATGGCCAGCCGTGGTGAAAAGACCCCGCTGACCATGACGATGATGGGAGGCCCCATTGACGCGCGCAAATCACCCACAGCGGTGAACAACTTGGCGACCAACAAGAGTTTCGATTGGTTTGAAAACAATGTGATCTACCGCGTACCGGCCAATTTCCCAGGCGCCGGTCGCCGTGTCTACCCCGGGTTTTTGCAGTACACCGGCTTTGTCGCCATGAACCCGGACCGCCACGCCACCAGTTATTACGACTACTTCAAGGACCTGATCAAGGGTGACGACGCCAGCACCGAGGCACACCGCAAGTTCTACGACGAGTACAACGCCGTGCTGGACATGGACGCTGATTACTACTTGGAGACCATCGCAACCGTGTTCCAAGACTTCAAGCTGGTCAAGGGCACTTGGGACGTCAAGGGTCTGGACGGCAAAGTGGAGCGCGTTCGCCCTCAGGACATCAAAGGCACGGCCTTGATGACCGTTGAAGGCGAGCTGGACGACATCTCCGGCTCGGGCCAGACCCGCGCGGCACAAGACCTGTGCACAGGCGTACCTGCCAGCGAACGCCAGCACCTGGAAGTGCCGGGCGCAGGCCATTACGGCATCTTCAGTGGCCGACGCTGGCGCGACATCGTGTACCCACAGGTGGTCAAGTTCATCCAGGGCCATGCACCCAAGACCAAGGCGTCAGCGCCCAAGCCCGTTGCTGCAGCGCCTTTGGCGGCCAAAGCCGCTAAATCCGCTAAAGCCGTGGTCAAGACCCCGGTCAAGGCCCCACTCAAGCCAGCGATCAAGCCAGCAGCCACAAGCGTGGCCAAGCCTGTGGCCAAAGCCGCAGCGCCTGTCAAAGCTGCGGCCAAAACTTCGGTCAAAGCTGTGGCCAAAGCGCCTGCCAAAAACGGCAAAGCGGCAGCCCAGCCAAAAGGCACAGTCAAAACCACCTGGGTGGCCCCCAAAACCTGAGGCCCATGCCCATGAAGCCCACAGCGCCTGAGACCCAGGCGCTTTTTCTTGCCCTCAACGATGCCCTGCCTCAAACGCAGTGCACGCGTTGCGGCTTTCCCGATTGCGCCAGCTATGCCCGCGCCATGGCCGAAGGGCAAGCGGCCATCAACCAATGCCCGCCGGGTGGACAGGCCGGTATTGAGCGTCTGGCTGCACTGACTGGCCAGCCCGTGGTCATGCTGAACCCCGAGCATGGCTCTGAAGGCCCACGGCATGTGGCCATCATTGACGAGGCCTGGTGCATCGGCTGCACGCTGTGCATCAACGCCTGTCCGACCGATGCGATTTTGGGGGCCAACAAAGTCATGCACACCGTGATCGAGCCTTGGTGCACGGGGTGTGAATTGTGCATCCCGGTGTGCCCTGTGGACTGCATTGCGCTGGAAAATGTGACCGGTGCAAAGACTGGCTGGGCCGCCTGGTCTGCCGAGCAAGCCCACACCGCACGCGAGCGCTACACCTCACGCCAGCAGCGCCTGGTGCGCGAAGAAGCCGCCCACCAACAGCAACAAGTGGTCAAGGCCGAGCACAAGCTGGCCGACTTGGCCACGCACACCAAGGGCACCGACAACGCGCCCGAAGTGGACCGAAAACGCGCCATCATCGAAGCGGCGCTGGCCAAAGCCCGTGCCAAACAACATCCAGGCTGACCGCCCGACATCGGCCTTGATCGCGGTCGCAGACCGCTCCTGCACCGAACCTGTTTTAGACGGCGCAGGCTAATTTCTCAAAAGCACTGACCACCTCGGGTGGGGCCTGCACCAATTCGATCAACACACCCTCGCCGCCCACCGGGAACTCTTCATTCGCCTTGGGGTGCAAAAACGTGATGTCAAATCCAGCAGCGCCCTTGCGGATGCCACCCGGCGCAAAGCGCACACCTTGTGACGTGAGCCACTCCACCGCCACCGGCAAGTCGTCAATCCACAAACCGATGTGGTTGAGCGGCGTGGTGTGCACGGCGGGCTTTTTTTCGGGGTCAAGTGGCTGCATCAGATCGACCTCGACCTTGAACGGACCCGTGCCGATGGCGCAGATGTCTTCGTCCACGTTCTCGCGTTCGCTTTTGTAGGTGCCGGTCACCTCCAGTCCGAGCATGTCAACCCAGAGTTTTTGCAAACGCCCTTTGTCAGGCCCGCCAATGGCGATTTGCTGGACGCCCAGCACTTTGAAGGGGCGCGTCATTTATTCAAACTCCACGATCATCTGGTCCACCGTCAGCGACTCGCCTTTGGCGGCCACCACTTTCTTCACCACGCCGTCTTGAGCAGCGAACAACACGTTTTCCATCTTCATGGCTTCGATCACGGCCACGCGTTCACCCGCTTGCACCTTTTGGCCCACCGACACGGCCACCTCGACCAACAGGCCGGGCATGGGTGACAAGACAAAGCGGCTGAGGTCTGGCGCTGCCTTGTAAGGCATGAGCTGGTGCAGCTCGGCCATGCGGGGCGACATGACCAGCGCTTCGATGCGGGTGCCGTTGTGCTGCACTTGCAACGCCAACGGGTTCTTCAAGGTACCGCGCTCGATTTGCGCGGTAAACGGCTTGCCGTTGCAAATGCCTTCGATGCGGATGTCGTTCAAGCGCGAGTTGCTGGCGATGGCGTAGGTTTTGCCATTCACTGTGATCTGCGCTTCGCCATGCTTGCCCGCAAACTCGTCCACATGCACGGGCACATAACGGTTGTTGCCCGCTTGGCCCAGTTCCACCACGGCGTAGTCTTGGCCCACTTGCACGTCGTATCCTGGCAACTGACCACTCAAACCCGCGGCACGCTCGCGCGACTTGCGACGAACGAAGGCCGCCAGTGCGGCCAGGAAGTCGTGGTCGTCGTGCGGCACGTCTTCAGCGCGGAAACCTTGGCTGTACTCCTCTGCGATGAAACCGGTGTTGAAGTCACCCGACACAAAACGGGGGTGGGCCAACAAAGCCGACTGAAAGGGGATGTTGGAGCTGATGCCACGGATGACGAAGCCATTCAGGGCTTCGCGCATTTTGGCAATGGCATCCAAGCGGTCTTTGCCGTGCACGATCAACTTGGCGATCATCGAGTCATAGAACATCGGAATTTCGCCGCCGTCTTGCACGCCCGTGTCCACACGCACGCCATACAAATGGGTGGTGTTGGCCTGAAACATGGTGGTTTGCGGCGTCTGAAAGCGCACCAAGCGACCCGTAGATGGCAAGAAGTTGCGGAACGGGTCCTCGGCGTTGATGCGGCACTCGATGGCCCAGCCGTTGCGCTGCACGTCTTTTTGCTCGATGGACAATTTTTCGCCCGCGGCCACGCGGATCATCTGCTCGACCAAGTCCAGGCCCGTGATGGCTTCGGTCACCGGGTGCTCGACCTGCAAACGGGTGTTCATCTCCAAAAAATAAAAGCTTTGGTCCTTGCCGACCACAAACTCCACCGTGCCCGCCGATTGGTATTTCACCGCCTTGGCCAACTGCACCGCCTGCTCGCCCATGGCTTTGCGGGTGGCTTCAGAGATGAAGGGTGACGGCGCTTCTTCGATCACCTTTTGGTGACGGCGCTGGATCGAACACTCTCGCTCGTTCAAATAAATCACGTTGCCGTGGCTGTCGCCCAGCACCTGAATTTCGATGTGACGAGGCTCTTCAACAAACTTCTCGATGAACACACGGTCATCGCCAAAACTGTTGCGCGCTTCGTTGCGGCAAGAGGTAAAGCCTTCAAACGCTTCCTTGTCGTTGAAGGCCACGCGCAGGCCTTTGCCGCCGCCGCCAGCCGAGGCTTTGATCATCACCGGGTAGCCGATGCCCTTGGCAATCTCAACCGCTTTTTCAGCCGTCTCAATGGCGTGGTTCACGCCGGGAATGCAGTTCACGCCCGCAGCGCTCGCCAGTTTCTTGGACTCGATCTTGTCACCCATGGCGGCAATGGAGAAATGGCGCGGCCCAATGAAGGCAATGCCTTCGTCTTCGCAGCGCTTGGAGAACTCGGCGTTCTCGCTCAAAAAACCGTAGCCGGGGTGAATCGCTTGTGCGCCCGTGGCTTTGGCTGCGGCAATGATTTTGTCGGCGACCAAGTACGACTCACGCGAAGCCGCTGGACCAATCAACACGGCCTCATCGGCCAATTGCACATGGCGGGCCTCTTTGTCGGCTTCGGAATAAACGGCCACGGTTTGGATGCCCATTTTTTGGGCGGTGGCGATGACACGGCAGGCGATTTCGCCTCGGTTGGCAATCAGGATTTTGGTAAACATGTTCGATGAGCGTTGAGCGTTGAGTGTTGAGCAGAAAAATCAGGCGTGGCGTCGGTTCAACCGTCTGAACACTGAGCGCCAAACGCTGAACCTCACAGCGGAATGTTCCCGTGCTTGCGCCAGGGGTTTTCAATCTTCTTGTCTTTGAGCATCACCAGCGAACGGGCAATGCGTTTGCGGGTGTTGTGCGGCATGATGACGTCGTCGATGTAACCCCGGTTTGCTGCCACAAATGGGTTGGCAAAGCGGGCTTTGTATTCGGCTTCTTTGGCGGCCAGTTTTGCGGGGTCGCCTTTGTCTTCTCGGAAAATGATTTCCACAGCGCCCTTGGCACCCATCACTGCAATCTCGGCATTGGGCCAGGCAAAGTTCACATCGCCGCGCAAGTGCTTGGAGGCCATCACGTCGTATGCGCCGCCGTAAGCCTTGCGTGTGATGACGGTGATTTTGGGCGCGGTGCACTCGGCATACGCGTAGAGCAACTTGGCACCATGCTTGATGATGCCGCCGTATTCTTGGCTGGTACCGGGCATGAAGCCGGGCACGTCCACAAAGGTGATGACGGGGATGTTGAATGCATCGCAAAAACGCACAAAGCGCGCCGCTTTGATGGCGCTTTTGATGTCCAGGCAACCGGCCAACACCAAGGGTTGGTTGGCCACAATGCCCACGGTTTGGCCATCAATGCGGGCAAAGCCGATCAGGATGTTCTTGGCGTAATCGGGCTGCAGTTCAAAGAAGTCGCCGTCATCCACGGTTTTGAGGATGAGCTCCTTCATGTCATAGGCTTTGTTGGGGTTCTCGGGCACCAAAGTGTCCAGGCTCATGTCGATGCGGTCGATGGTGTCGCCGCTCTTGCGAACGGGTGCTTTTTCGCGGTTGTTCAGCGGCAAGTAGTTGTACAGGCGGCGCACCATCAGCAGGGCTTCCACATCGTTTTCAAACGCCATGTCGGCCACACCGCTCTTGGTGGTGTGGGTCAATGCGCCGCCCAGCTCTTCGGCCGTGACTTCTTCATGGGTCACGGTTTTCACCACTTCAGGGCCCGTCACAAACATGTACGACGTGTCCTTGACCATGAAAATGAAATCGGTCAGTGCAGGCGAGTACACCGCGCCACCGGCGGATGGGCCCATGATCATGCTGATCTGGGGCACCACGCCGCTGGCCATCACGTTGCGCTGAAATACTTCGGCATAACCACCCAGCGAGGCCACACCTTCTTGAATGCGGGCACCACCCGAATCGTTCAAGCCGATCACGGGCGCGCCCACCTTCATGGCCTGGTCCATGACCTTGCAAATTTTTTCGGCGTGCGTCTCGGACAAAGCGCCGCCATACACGGTGAAGTCCTGGCTGTACACAAACACCAAACGGCCGTTGATCATGCCGTAGCCGGTGACCACACCGTCGCCGGGGATCTTGTTGTCTTGCATGCCGAAGTCGGTACAGCGGTGCTCCACGAACATGTCCCACTCTTCGAAGGTGCCTTCGTCCAGCAAGACCTCGATGCGCTCACGGGCTGTCAGTTTGCCTTTGGCGTGCTGCGCATCAATGCGCTTTTGCCCGCCGCCCAAGCGGGCCGCAGCGCGCTTTTTTTCCAATTGTTCAATGATGTCTTGCATGCTGGGTCTCTCTCAAAAATCAGGTGGGGCGTTCATCCGCGCGAACGGGTTGGGAATGGGCTTGCGCGGCCAGCAACTGGCGCGCAGCCGTCGATGCAGCCAACTGGCCAGAAGCGACTTTTTGACTCAGTTGGGGCAGCAGCGTTTGCACGCGCGGCTGCGCCCGAAAATTGTGTTTGAGCCCCGCGTCGATGCGCTCCCACATCCACGACAGGGCCTGGTGCTGACGACGATCGGCCAAGCGGCCATGGGCTGTTTGCAGGGTCCTGAATTCGGACACTGCCGCCCAGAATGTGTCGACGCCCTGGCCAAGCAAAGCGCTCAGCTGCACCACCTTGGGGTGCCACTGGGTCGCATCGGCGTGCGCGTGGCCCGAACCGCCGTGCATGCCCAGCAGTTGCAAAGCGCTGGTGATCTGCAACGCGGCGCGGGTGGCTGCAATCGCATCGATGTCGGCCTTGTTGATGACCACCAAATCGGCGATTTCCATCACGCCTTTTTTGATGGCCTGCAAATCGTCGCCCGCATTGGGCAGCTGCATCAACACAAACATGTCGGTCATGTTGGCCACGGCGGTTTCGCTTTGGCCCACACCCACCGTCTCGACGATCACCACGTCGTAACCGGCGGCTTCACAGACCAGGATGGACTCGCGGGTTTTCTCGGCCACACCGCCCAAAGTGCCGCTGCTGGGGCTGGGGCGGATGTAGGCGCGCTCATGCACGCTGAGCAACTCCATGCGGGTCTTGTCGCCCAAGATGGAGCCGCCCGACACGGTGGAAGAAGGGTCAATGGTCAGCACCGCCACGCGGTGGCCTTGGCCGATCAAATACAAACCCAGCGCCTCGATGAAGGTGGACTTGCCCACGCCCGGCACACCGCTGATGCCCAAGCGAAATGACTTGCCCGTGTGCGGCAGCATGGCCGTGAGCAACTCGTCGGCCTGGGCGCGGTGGTCGGGGCGGGTCGATTCGAGCAGCGTGATGGCTTTGGCCATGGCGCGGCGTTGGGCGGGCGCGGGGCCCTCCAACAGACCTTGAAGCAGTTGATCAGGTGTCATGTAGCGCTCAATGGGTGAACCCAGTTCTCCAACTTCAAGCCCTCAATCCGCTCAAACTCCCGAGTGTTGTTGGTGACGCAAACCGCGTCCATAGCCAGCGCGTGACAACCAATTTGCAAATCGTGAATACCGATGGGTGTTCCTGCTGCGCGCAGTCGGTGGTAGTGCGAGGCGTAGATCCAGGCGGTGGACTCGTCCCAACCTTGAATCTGGAATGAACTCAGCAAATTGTGCAGCGCTGTCCTGTTCTGCTCTTTGTGCAGGCTTTTCTCAACGCCAAACGCCAACTCGGCCACAACCACCGATGACAGGACGATTTGATCCCGCCCCACTTCTTGCATGCGCTTGAGCACATTCGCATTGCCGCGTTGTGCATAAATGATGATGTTGGAGTCCAACAAATACAAGGTCGATGGCATCAGTCCATGCTTTCGATGTCATCTGGCAAGAGGCCACGCTCGCGTTCAATTTCTTCAGGAAAACCTTCAAACTGAGCCAGTGCTTTCTGCACGCTTGCCCACCATTCGTCCTTGTTGCGCTTAGGCCGAAGGATGACGGTGTTGCCCACCTTCTCAATGAACACCTCTGCGGTGTCAAAGCGATAGGCTTTGGGCAGGCGCACCGCTTGGCTGCGGCCTGTCGTGAAAATTTTGGCGGTGTCTGTGATCATGGTGCCGACCTCTTTTTGGTAGATACCAAATCATACATACCATTTTTGAAATCACCAACCGCTTGTTCTGACGCTGCGGGCACCCACTGGCGTCCTTGTTTTTTGGCTTCTTGATAGGCCAGCCAATCGTCTTGGTTTGCGGCGCGCTGGGCCTTGAGCTTGGAGCGGATGGCCAACTTGATCGCCGACATGCCTTCCATGCTTTCTGGCAAAACACCCTCTTGCCGGGATGACTGAAGCGACAAGCCATCTTTTTTAGCTTGCGCTAAAGCCTGCTCCACCGCCGAAACGATGAACTGAGACGGGCTAACGCCTAAGCGACCGGCGGCCTGTTCCAGCTCTTTTTCGAGCCAGGATTCAAGTTGAACGAAGTTCAGCATGGGGAGCCGAGTGAATCTGTGGTCAGTACCGTTTCAGGGCAGCCGCCGCTATCAAGCCAAAGCCTTCTTGATCTGCTCCAGCACATCCTTGGCGCTGACCGGGATCGGGGTGCCGGGGCCGTAGATGCCCTTGACGCCCGCTTCGTACAGCATGTCGTAGTCCTGGCGCGGAATCACGCCGCCCACGAACACGATGATGTCGTCGGCGCCCTGCTTTTTCAGCTCGGCCATGATGGCAGGCACCAGGGTTTTGTGGCCTGCGGCCAAAGTGGACACGCCCACGGCGTGCACGTCGTTTTCAATCGCCTGGCGGGCGCATTCTTCGGGGGTCTGGAACAACGGGCCCATGTCCACGTCAAAGCCCAGGTCGGCAAAGGCGGTGGCCACCACTTTGGCGCCCCGGTCGTGGCCGTCTTGGCCCAGCTTGGAAATCATCACGCGGGGGCGGCGGCCTTGTTGCTCGGCAAAGGCGGCGATGTCGGCCTTGAGTTGGTTCCAGTATTCCATGGTGTCTCCCACGTTTTGGCCATCATCGTAGGCGGCGGCGTACACGCCCGTCACCTTTTGTGTGTCGGCGCGGTGGCGGCCAAAGGCTTTTTCCAGCGCATCCGAAATCTCACCCACCGTGGCACGCAAGCGCACCGCCTGGATGGACAAGTCGAGCAGGTTGCCTTGGCCCGAATTGGCGGCAGCGGTCAAAGCGTCCAACGCGGCTTGCACCTTGGCGCTGTCGCGGCTGGCGCGGATCTTGGCCAAGCGCTCGATCTGGCCGTCGCGCACACGCACGTTGTCAATCGACAAAGTCTCGATCGGGTCTTCTTTGGCCAGCTTGTATTTGTTCACGCCCACGATGACGTCTTTGCCCGAGTCAATGCGGGCTTGCTTCTCGGCCGCTGCGGCTTCGATCTTGAGCTTGGCCCAGCCGCTGCCCACGGCTTGGGTCATGCCGCCCATGGCCTCGACCTCTTCGATGATGGCCCAGGCCTTGTCGGCCATTTCTTGCGTCAGAGTCTCCATCATGTAAGAACCGGCCCAAGGGTCGATCACGTGGGTGATGTGGGTCTCTTCCTGGATGATGAGCTGCGTGTTGCGTGCGATGCGCGAGCTGAATTCGGTGGGCAGCGCAATCGCCTCGTCAAACGAGTTGGTGTGCAGCGACTGGGTGCCGCCAAAGACGGCCGCCATGGCTTCGATGGTGGTGCGCACCACGTTGTTGTAGGGGTCTTGCTCGGTGAGCGACCAACCCGAGGTCTGGCTGTGCGTGCGCAGCATCAGGCTCTTGGGGTTCTTGGCGTCAAAGCCCTTCATGATGCGGCACCACAGCAAGCGCGCCGCACGCATCTTGGCGATTTCCAAATAGAAGTTCATGCCCACCGCCCAGAAGAAGGACAGGCG
>NZ_JBILQU010000152.1:0-4793 GCF_044373035.1 Limnohabitans sp.
CCGATGATTTTGGCTTGCTTGGCATCAAAGGTCATTTGGCCGAGGCACCCGGCGGTGACCCACTCTTTGGACAAGCCGACCTTGTCGGCGACGTCGCTCCACTTGATGCCCTTGGACACTTTGGCTGTGATGATTTTTTCGGTGATGTCTAAACGGTTCATGAATGACCTCTTGAGGGGGGTTGATAAAAACGGAAATAGATCAGTGGGCTTTGGCGCGTGACACCAAAAAATCGACGATGTGGTTGCGCATGTCGTAATAACCGGGCAAGTGGTGCAACTGGGCGCGTGTGCGTTCGCGTGGCAGCGGGTTGACCACCACTTCGGCCAGGCCCCCTGGCACATAGCTGCCGCCCGATTCGTTGCCGTTGCTCATGAGCAAGATGCGGTCCGACAGCAAAATCGCTTCGTCCACGTCGTGGGTGATCATGAAAACGGTTTGCTGTGTTTGGCGCACGATGGCCATCAGTTCGTCCTGAATCGTGCCCCGTGTGAGTGCGTCGAGGGCACCAAAGGGTTCGTCGAGCAGCAGCATCTTGGGCTGGATGGCGAAGGCTCGGGCAATGCCCACACGCTGCTTCATGCCGCCCGACAGTTGACTGGGTTTTTTGTCGATGGCGTGCAACAGGCCCACCATGCCGACGTGCTTTTCCACATGCACGTTCACTTGCGGCGTTTTCCATTCGGGCCACTTGGACCGCACAGCAAACGCGATGTTTTGCCGCACTGTGAGCCAAGGCATGAGCGCATGGCTTTGGAAGACCACACCACGCTCCAGGCTCGGGCCTGCGATCTCGCGACCGTCCATGAAGGCGTGGCCCGTGCTGGCGGTGTCCAGACCCGCCAGCACATTCAAGATGGTGGTTTTGCCACAGCCCGAGTGGCCGATGATGCAGACGAACTCGCCTTTGTCGATGGTGAAGGTCACGTCCGAAAACACCGGCTTGTCGCTTTGGTAGGCCTTGCCCAGTTTTTCGATTTTGAGGAAAGCGTTCATGGCTTTGGCCTTGGGTTGGAATGCATGGGTGTCGGATGACAAAGGCGCAATCAGCTCGCGTTCGGTGGCTTCACTCCACATAGGTCACCGCCTTTTGCAATTGGGCAAACGCCAGGTCCAGCAACATGCCCACCACGCCAATCACCAGCACCGCAAAGATCACGTTCACCAGAGACAGGTTGTTCCACTCGTTCCACACAAAGTAGCCCACACCCGTGCCGCCCACCAGCATCTCGGCGGCCACGATCACCAGCCAGGCGATGCCCATGCTGATGCGCATGCCGGTGACGATGGTCGGGGCAGCAGCGGGCAGGATCACCAAGAAGGCTTTGCGCAGCGGACGCACCTCCAGCGTGCTGGCCACGTTGAGCCATTCACGTTTGACGGCGGCCACGCCAAAGGCCGTGTTGATCAGCATGGGCCAGACCGAGCAGATGAAGATGACGAAGATGCCGCTGACTTCCGAGTCTTTCAGGGTGTACAGCGCCAGCGGCATCCAGGCCAAGGGGCTGATGGGTTTGAGCACCTGGATGAAGGGGTCAAACGCCTTGCGCATGAGTGGCGACATGCCGATCATGAAACCCACCGGCAAGGCCACCAACACGGCCAAGAAGAAGCCCAGGGCCACCCGGCCCAGAGAATGCGCGAGTTGGATGCCGATGCCTTTGTCGTTGGGGCCTTTGTCATAAAACGGATCGGCCAGGTGGCCCAGCATGGCCTTGCCCACTTCAAGCGGTGGCGGAAACCCCGTGGTTTTGACCGCCCCCGGGTCTTTGCCCATCATCTTTTGGTATTCGATCTCTTCGGCCGTCATGCCCGCCTTGGAGGCGCCGGCCACCGTTGGGGCAGTGGCCGAGAGCTGCCAGGCCCCCAGAAAGACCAAGAACATGAGCAGCGAGACCATGGCCGCGCGCAAATTGAGGTGCGTGGTTTTCATGTGCCTTAACCCATCTTGTTGATCGCGAAGCTCTTGATGTACTCCTCGGGCTTGGCCGGGTCAAACTCTTTGCCCATGATCTTGTGCTTGGGGTAAGGCGTGGTGGCTGCAAAGCTGTGGCCCAGCTCTTTCATGTGCTTGCGCGCATCGGTGATGAGGAACACTTTCTCGGCGATTTGCTTGTAGTTCACATCGCCTTTGACATAACCCCAGCGCTTCATTTGCGTGAGCATCCACACCGCCATGCTTTGCCAGGGCATGGGGTCAAAGTCCGCGCGACCGGGCACGTTTTGCACCTTGCCCAAACCGTCGGCAAACTTGCCGGTCAGCACTTGGGCAATCACAGCCTCGGGCTGGTTCAGGTACTGCGCGGGTGAAATCACCTTGGCGATCAGTTCCCGGTTTTCGGGCTTGCGGGCCATGGCTGCGGCCGTGAGCACCGCGCGGTAGAGCGCTGCGAAGGTGTTGGGGTTCTTCTGGATGAACTCGGTGCTGGTGCCAAAGGCGCAGCAGGGGTGCCCGTCCCACAGCTCTTTGGTCAGGATGTGGATGAAACCGACTTCGTCGAACACCGCCCGCTGGTTGAAGGGATCGGGTCCGAGGAAACCGTCGATGTTGCCCGAGCGCAAGTTGGCCACCATCTCTGGGGGTGGTACCACGCGAATTTGCACATCGGTGTCGGGGTTGATGCCGTTTTCGGCCAAGTAATAGCGCAGCAAAAAGTTGTGCATCGAATAATCGAAAGGCACTGCAAACTTAAAGCCCTTCCAGTTTTTCGGGTCGCGGTTGTTCTTGTGCTTGACAGCCAGCGTGATGGCTTGGCCGTTGATGTTCTGGATGGTCGCCACATTCATGGGCGTGGCGTTGGCGCCCAAACCCATGCTGATGGCCAAGGGCATGGGCGACAGGAAGTGCGTGGCGTCGTACTCCTTGTTGATCATCTTGTCGCGAATCAGCGCCCAACCGGCGGTCTTGGTCACTTCGACATTCAGGCCCTGCTTTTGGTAAAAGCCCAGCGGATCGGCCATGATGAGTGGCGTGGCGCAGGTGATCGGGATGAAGCCGATCTTGAGGTTGGTTTTTTCCAAAGGGCCTTTGCTTTGCGCCAAGGCCTGCAAGCTGGCCACAGGCAGCACGCTGGCAATGGCGGCCATGGCGGTCTTTTTGCCCACGGCGCGCAAGAACAGGCGGCGCTCTTCGTCGTGTGGAAACAGGGACTTGACCAGTGTGGCCTCGATGAACTCCTGGCTGTAGGCCTCGAACTCGGCGGTCTCTGAACGGGCGCGCAACTGTGCAGCGGCCGCATCAGCAGCCACTTCGGCGTGGTGGTCGGCAGGCGAATGGTCACGGCCGCAGCTGCACTTGAGCATCAGGGGGCGGTCGGCGTTGTACGGATCGAAAAATTCAGACATGGCAACCTCGCTTTGTTGAAGATACCCAGGTCTATGCAAGCTGTGGGCCAGAAAACCTTGCCCATGCGCTATTAGGGGCGCGCATCTTCATTTAGCAAGCCGCTTGTCGATGCGGCGTAGGGCTGGCCCTACAAATCCCGGGCAGGTCGAACCAGGTCAATAGCGCCCGACGATGCTTTGCGCATACAAAGCCAACTCCACATCGTTCTTGGTGCCGGTCTTTTCCAGGATGCGTGCACGGTAAGTGCTCACCGTATTGGGGGCCAGACTCAGTTGTGCACCAATTTCGCTCACGGTGTGTCCCTGGGTCAACAAAAGATAGACCTGGAGCTCGCGGTGCGACAGCATGTCGATCCCGGTTTTGGTGCGTCCTTGGCTGACCAAGCTGGCCAAGGCCTCGGCGGTGGCCCGCGTGACGTGCATGCCGCCTGCGGCCACGCGGCGCAGCGCGGCCATCAGTTCATCCGGGTCGGTGCTTTTGTTCAGATAACCCGAGGCTCCGAGCTGAATGCAGCGCACCGCGTATTGTTTTTCGGGGTAGGTACTGAGCATCAGCACGGGCAGACCCGGCCAGTCCCGCCGCAGCGCTTGCAGCACATTCAGACCGTCCATGCCCGGCAAGGCGATGTCGAGCAAGACCACATCGAGGCCCTGCAAGCCCTGCAGCCTGTGCACCTCGTCCAGCACGCCGGGACCGGTGTCGGCCTCGGCCACGACCTGCAGTGCGGGGTCGTCGGCCAGCACCATCTTCAGGCCCTCGCGCACGATCTTGTGGTCGTCGCCCAGCAGCACACGCACGGCGGCGTTCATGCGGCCACCTCGTGGGCAGCCAAGGGCATGGACAAGCGCATGCGCGTGCCCCTGCCGGGTTGGCTGTCGATGTCGATCACGCCACCAAAGTGGCGCGCCCGCTCGCGCATGCCCAGGATGCCGTAAGCCTGCGGCGACTCAAACACCTGTGGCAAAGCACCGCAGCCATCGTCTTCCACCGACAAGTGCAACCAGCCCTCGCGCTCCACGATGTCCACGTCCACCGTGCGCGCCCGGGCGTGGCGGCCCACGTTGCTGAGCATCTCCTGGAAGATGCGAAACACCGCCATGGCCATGGGCTCAGGCAACTCCCGCTGCTCGTTGACTTCCATGCACCACTTGAGTTGCTGTTCTGCCGACTGCACAAACTCCTGCGCCTGCCACTCCAAAGCACCCCACAGGCCCTGGTGGTCCAGGATGCTGGGGCGCAGGTCGGTGATGATGCGGCCCACATTGACCACCGCGTTTTCGATCAAGCGGCTCATGTTCTGGCACTTTTCTCGCATTTTTCCGCGCATGTTGTCGCGCTGGCCTGGGGCCTCTACGGCCGCACGCTGCTCTTGCTCAGACAAGCGCTTGTCCAGCCAGCCCACATCCATCTTCAGGGCCACCAGCAAGCTGCCCAACTCGTCGTGCAC
>NZ_JBILQU010000153.1:0-4677 GCF_044373035.1 Limnohabitans sp.
CCAGACATCGGCTTCGCCCGCGAATTCGCGCAAGCCGTGCACGCAGCCTGCCCCGGCAAGCTGCTGTCGTACAACTGCTCGCCATCGTTCAACTGGAAGAAAAACCTCAACGACAGCCAGATCGCTTCTTTTCAAGAAGACCTGTCGGCGCTGGGTTACAAGTACCAGTTCATCACATTGGCGGGTATCCACATCAACTGGTACAACACCTTTCAGTTTGCGCACGCCTATGCGAACGGCGAAGGCATGAAGCACTACGTCAACATGGTTCAAGAGCCAGAATTTGCAGCACGCGACAAGGGTTACACCTTCGTGTCGCACCAGCAAGAAGTCGGCGCAGGCTACTTTGACGACGTGACTACTGTGATCCAGGGTGGTTCGTCTTCGGTGAAGGCTCTGACGGGTTCTACTGAAGAAGAGCAGTTCCACTGATCAGACAAGCCAGCCCGTCGGTTCTTGTGAGCCCGGGTGCACTTGGTTGGGTGCCTGGTCGGTTAAAAAGCCATCTGATACGAGCGTGTTGGGTGGTTTTTTTTGACGCCGGATATCTGTGCAGAACCTTGCTTTCCCAGCAGCCGCTTAGACAGGGTTGTACTGGCAACTTCGTCACTGTTGGAAAGATCATCTTTGCCCTGTTGAATGCATTGGACCGGTCCGTCAAAATGATAGACTGACTTCATTGATTGACTGTGGTCCACATGAAAGTTATTGCCAGTGAATACGCTTGTTGCTGATGCTGATGCACTTGAAGAATTCCTGCACAGGATCCCAAAGATGGAATTGCATTGCCATCTGCTCGGTTCCGTCAGACGCCAGACATTCACTGATTTTGTTCGGCGAGCCTCGCTGCAGGCCCTGTCCCATCAGGTTCAAGCGCCACTGTCGGAGGCGGATATTGAGGCCTTTTATACCCGTGGAGAAAAGCCGGTGGGCGTGTTGCGTGTGTTGCGGGCACTGGACCGCTGGCTGCTGACCATCCCGGATGATTTTTATCGCTTGACCTACGAGTATTTGCAAGATGCCGCTTCATCTGGGGTCTGTTATTCCGAATTTTTTTGGAATCCAACGGGTACCAGCAAGATCGATGGCTTGGGTTATCCCTCTGTGCTGGCTGCCATCCGCCGGGCCATCAAAGACGCTCAGCATGACTGCGGTATTGTCGGGTGCTTGGTGCCTGCCATTGACCGGGAAGCCGGCGCCGATGCAGCCCGACAGATGGTGGAGTGGGTGATTGAGCACCGCGTGCCTGAAGTCCCTGGTATCGGCATTGACTACCAGGAAGCTTTGGGACCACCCGAACATTTTGTTGAGGCCTATGCCATGGCACGAAGGGCAGGTCTGGGTACCACGGCCCATGCGGGTGAATTTGGTTTACCCGCACGCAACGTTCGCTGTGCCATGGAGCAGTTGCAGGTTGACCGCATTGACCATGGTTACACCATTGTGGATGACCCGGCGCTTGTTCGACAGGCGATTGATTCTGGGCTTGTTTTCACAGTGGTCCCGACCAATTCGTACTACCTTCGTACATTGGCACCCGAGCGTTGGGCCCTTGATCACCCGATTCGCCGCATGCGTGAGTTGGGGCTGCGGGTGCATCCGAACACCGATGATCCCACTTTGCACCATGTCACCCCCACCGAAGCTTGGGGGAAGATGGTGCGTGACTTCGGTTTCGATCTCGATGCTTTGCGCTTATGCATGCACAATGGCTTGGACAGTGCCTGGATTGATCAGACCACGCGTGCGCAATGGCGAATCGAGTGGACCGCTCGTTTTGACCAGCTTCGCACTGCGCTTAAACTTTTATCTCATTGACTTTAGAAAATCTCCATGTCACGTCTTAAACGATCGAATGTTATTTTTTCCTGGCTGAGTGTTTTGGTGTTTGCAAGTGCATCGGCACCTGTCACAGCGCAGGAATGGCCCACAAAACCGCTGAAAATCATTGTGCCTTTCAGCGCAGGCGGGAGCCTTGATGGCACCACACGTTTGGTGGCACAGCGTCTTTCGGAACGTCTGCAACAGCAAGTGCTTGTGGAGAACGTGACCGGTGCTGGTGGCAGCATTGGTTTTCAGCGAGCGATCCAATCCGCGCCCGATGGCTATACCTTCTTCATGGCAGGAGATTCGCCACTGAACCCTAACGCACCCCCTGGTGGTCCTTACTACACGTTTGATGTGCTGAAGGATTTGCAACCTGTGGTGCTGGTGAATACTGCACCCATGGTGTTGGTCACCAACCCTTCGATGCCTGTCAAAAATCTGAGCGAGTTGGTGGCGCTGGCCAAGACCAACCCCGGCAAGTTTTCTTATGCTTCATCCGGCATCGGCACACTGCCTCATTTGGGCACCGAGATGATCAAGCAAGCCGCGGGCTTCCACATGGTGCATATCCCGTACCGGGGTGGTGGGCAAATCGCCAATGATGTGGCTGGCAAGCAAGTCGATCTTGGCATGCTGATAGCAGCCTCGGCAACGCCCTTTATTCAGGCCAAGACACTCAAGCCACTCGCTGTGACTGGCAGCAAGCGCTTGGCACTGTTGCCCGATGTACCGACAGTGGCAGAGACCCCTGGGATGGAGAACTTCAGCGTGGTGAGCTGGGCGGGACTTTATGCACCGGCCAAGACCTCTGCGGCCACGATCAAGCGGCTCAACCATGAGGTCGATGAAATTCTGAAGACCGAAGCGGTGCGCGAAACTTTAGCGCGTGCGGGTGCTTTGCCCGGGGGCGGCACGCCAACCGCATTCAGCAGCTTCATTGAGCAGGACCGTATCAAGATGGGCAAGATTTTGAAGGTCACCCCTTTGCGCGATTGAGGTGGGTGTGCGTTCAATTTGGCTTGACACAGATGCTGGGTTTGACGACTGGATGACGATGCTCATGTTGGCTTCCCATCCTGGGCTGCGCTGGTTAGGCGTTGGGGTGGTCGCCGGCAATGCGTCACTGCCAGTCGCCTTGGCCAATACGCTGCGAATCTTTCATCACTACCGTTTGAAGGTGCCCGTGTTTGCGGGCTGCGACCGCCCTTTGTACGCAACCCTGGAGACTGCCGAGCGAGTGCTGGGCGCTCAAGGCATGCGAACAACTGGAATGCCCTTACCGGGCCTCCAAGTGGCCGCTGAAGAGGTGGACGCGGTGACGGCCCTTGGCAATGCGTTGCGCAACAGCCCAGAGCCAGTCACTGTGCTGGCCATTGGCCCGCTGACCAACATTGCACGCACCTTGCAAGCTGAGCCAGCTTTGGTTGAGCGGATTCATGAACTGGTCTTGATGGGCGGCTCTACTGAGCGGGGTAACCATACACCGGCAGCAGAATTCAACATCTACGTGGATCCGGAAGCCGCGGATGTGGTGTTCAACCAAGCCGGCCTCAAGCGCCGCATGTTTGGTCTCAATGTCTGTCGTCAAGTGCTGCTTGAGCGAGCCCATGTCCAGGAGGTTCAGCGTTGGCCTGGTGAGAGAGCCATGGTCTTGGCGGGTTATCTTGACGCCTATCAGCGTATTCGGCATCCCGATGGCCGAGTTCCCATGCCGCTTTATGATCCCGTGACCTCCGCCTGGCTCCTGCGGCCAGAATTGTTCACCTTTCAAAGCGCGCGCGTTGATATCGAACTGCAAGGCCGATTTACCCGTGGCATGACGGTTTGCGATTTGCGCATCGGACAGAACGCCTTGCCCAATACAGAGATTGCAATGACGGCGGATGGCCCAAGGGTTGTCGATGCGGTGCTGCAAGCGGTTCGACAATTATTCTGATCATGCTGTTGGTTTTTGGCTCCATTAACGTCGACATGGCCTTTAATACCGAGGTCTTACCCCAGGCTGCCGAGACCGTCATGGGTAAAGGCTACCGAATCTCGCCAGGTGGCAAAGGGGCCAATCAAGCCCATGCAGCTCGCCTTGATGGTTCGACGACCACCTTGGTCGGGGCAGTCGGCAACGACGCGATGGCAGAAATGGCCTTGCAGGCACTCATTGAAGCAGGGGTCGATTTGTCGCACATACAGCGGCTAAATGGGCAAACCGGTTGCGCCGCCATCGTGGTGGATGGTCAAGGTGAAAACCAGATCGTGGTGGCATCCGGCGTGAACCTGGCAGCGCGTGCAGACCTTGTCCCACATGACGTTTTGGCCAGGGCAAATGTCCTGCTGCTGCAGATGGAGACCGATTATTCACAGAATGCCGCCCTGGCTTTGCGTGCGCGACAATGTGGTTGTCCTGTGGTGCTCAACAACGCTCCGGCCAAACCTCTTGGGGTCGATTTGCTGCAGGCACTGGATGTCCTGATCGTCAATCAGCCTGAGCTGACCATGACCACTCAAATCTTGGACATGAGCGCTGATGACCCTGGTGTTTTGGTACAGGCACTGGCACAGCGCTTTTCATTCAGCGTTGTGCTCACTCTGGGTGGTCAGGGCTTGATCGCGTGTCGGCCAGGTGAGCAGCCCATGATGCTGCCGGCTATGCATGTCCAGGTGGTCGATACCACGGGTGCTGGGGACACCTTTTCGGGGGTATTTGCCGCTGCCTTGGCCCGTCAGCAGACCTTTGAAGAGGCGCTGGTGCGTGGTCTTGTGGCCGCAGGCCTTTCATGCACGAGGCCAGGCGCACAGCTCGCACAACCCAAGGCTGAAGATATTGATGCGGCCCTAGCGACTTACCAGAACTTA
>NZ_JBILQU010000230.1:0-4665 GCF_044373035.1 Limnohabitans sp.
GCCGGCCAGATCCAGATTCACCCCTTGTCGGGCTGGCAGCTGTTTGTGCACCGGGGCGGCAGCTGGACCAATCCTTTGTCGAGCGCTGCCGTCACCTCTGGCACACCCGGCAGCCCCAACACAAACTCGAACCCAAATTCGAACGCAAATGCCAGCGCCACCACCCCCGACGGCGTGCGTCTGGTGCTGAGCCTGCCCCCCGGCCCCACAGGCTCGGGCACGCTCACCCTGGACTGGGTGCGCCCCACCTTGTCGGGAGCGCCATCGTGATGCCCCCCGCAATAAGCCCCTTAGTGTTCCCCTTTATGCGCCCCCTTATGCGCACCCAACAGCGCCAGCGCGGTGCGGCCTTGCTCACCGCCATGCTCACCGTGGCCCTGGTGGCCACGCTGGCCAGCGCCGCGCTGTGGCAGCAGTGGCGGCAAGTCGAAATCGAGATCGCCGAGCGAGGGCGCAGCCAGACCGCCTGGATGATGACGGGGGCACTCGACTGGACGCGGTTGATCCTGCGCGAAGACGCGATGTCGGCGCAAAGCGCTGCCGCAGACCATCTGGGTGAACCTTGGGCCTTGCCGGTACAGGAATCCAAACTGTCGACCTTCCTGTCGCAAGACCAGCAGTGGCGCGAAGGCGATGCCGAGGTCTTTTTGTCAGGCCAGATCACCGACGCGCAATCGCGCATGAACGTGATGAACCTGCTCCAAGACGGGCAAATTTCTGCCCCCGCGCTGGCCCGCTTTGCCGCCTTGTTCCAGCGCCTGGGCCTGCCGCTGGGCGAACTGCAAACCCTGGCCCAGCAGCTCCAGGCCAGCTTGCAGGCCAGCAGGGTCAACTTGGCCAGCACAAACCCGGGCACCAACATCCCGGGCGCAGCCCCCTTGCTGCCCCAACAAACCGCGCAACTGGTCTGGCTGGGCCTGAGCCCCGGCACGCTGACCGCCTTGCAGGCGCACATCACCATGCTGCCCGAGGCCACGCCCGTGAACCTGAACACCGCCTCGGCCGAAGTGCTCTCGGCCGTGCTGCCCGGGCTGGACCTGGCCTCGGCCCGGCAAGCCGTAAGCCAGCGCCAACGCGGGCACTGGGCCAGCCTGAACGCCGCACAAGAAGCCCTGGGGCCAAGCGGTCGACTGTTGGACGACAAACAACACAGCGTGCAAAGCCGTTACTTTGAAGTGCAGGGGCGCATGCGCATCGACAATGTGGTGCAGCAAGAGACCGCGCTGGTGCAGCGCGAAGGCGGCCAGGTGCGCATGCTCTGGCGTGTGCGCAGCCCCCAGTTGCATCTTGATGCCCCTCTACAATGATCTGTACATGCGCACCCTGATCATCCAACTGCCGCCGGGCCCGCCCAGCCCCAGCTTGGCCTACCCCCATGCCCGGGTCGAGGCCGAGCCCGGCACTCGCCCGCTCGCTTTGCAGTGGGCGGCGGCCGCTTTGTTGCCTGCTGCCGATCGCCAAACCGAAACCGTGGCCCTGGTGCCCGCTGCGGCGCTGTCGTGGCACCGCGTCGAGCTGCCCGCAGGTCTGCACAAACAAGTCCAGCGCGTGCAAGCGGCCTTGCAAGGTTTGCTGGAAGACCGTCTGCTGGACGACCCCGAGCAAGTGCATTTGGCCTTGCAAACTGACTGGGCCAACACCCCCCGCCCTTGGGTGGCTGCGTGCGACCGCGCCTGGCTGAGCGCCCACCTGCAAGCCCTCGAACAAGCGGGTTTGCCCGTGCACCGCATCGTGCCCGAACTCTCGCCAGGCACAACCGCCAGCCCCGTGCAGCTCACGGCCCTGGGCGATGCCGACACCGGCTGGCTGTGGGTCAGCCACCCCGAGCGCGGCGTCTGGGGCCAGCCCTGGTCTGCCCTGCGCCCAGCCGGATTGGCGGCCCATGAACGGCTGGGACTGTCCGAGCCCGAGCGGGCCTCGGCCGCGCTGCTGGCCGAACCCGGGGCTGTGGCCTTGGCCACGGAACTGCTGGGCTCTGGGGTGCGACTCATGCCCCCGGCCCAGCACTGGCTGGCCGCCCTGGCCGGTGATTGGGACTTGGCCCAATTTGAGCTGCGCGCCAACGCCCGAAGCCGCCAACTGAAAAACTGGCAACGTACCGCCAGCAGCCTGTGGCACAGCCCCGCCTGGCGGCCAGCACGCTGGGGCTTTTGGCTGTTGCTCGCCGCGCAATTGGTGGGCCTGAACGCCTGGGCCTGGAAAACCCGCGCCGACTGGCAAGCCCAGCAAAGCAGCTGGGCCCAGGTGCTGCGCGAAACCTTCCCGAAAACCAGCTTGGTGGTCGATGCGCCGCTGCAAATGGGCCAACAGGTCGAACGCCTGCGCCAAGGCTCGGGCCAACTCGGCGCGGGCGACCTCGAAGCCATGCTGACCGCGCTGGGCCAAGCCCTGCCGCCCGGGCTAGCCGCGCCGCGCCAATGGGCTTACCAAACGGGCCAGATGCGCCTGCAAGAGTTTCAGCCCGATGCCGCCCAGCAGCAAGCCTTGCAGCAAAGCCTGAGCGCCCTGGGCTACGCTTGGCGCGCCCAAGGCGACGGCTGGTTGATGAGCACCCAAGCGCAGGCCAAGCCATGAACCTGCAAACCCTGACCGCAACCGTGCGCAGCGGCTGGCAAGCCGCCTGGGCTCGGCGCAGCCCGCGTGAAAAACAGTTGCTCGGCATGGGCGTCTGGGTGCTCGGCCTGGCCGCGCTGTGGATGCTGGCCCTGGCCCCGGCGCTGCGCACCTGGCAAGAGGCACCGGCCCGCCAGGCCCTGCTCGATGCCCAAAGCCAGCGCATGCGCCAGCTGCAAGCGCAAGCCCAGAGCCTGCAAAAGCCTGTGGCCCACTCCGGCCCCGATGCCGCCCAGTGGCTGGAGAAAAGCCTGGCGGAACTCGGCCCCAATGCGCGCATCAGCCTGCAGGGTGAAACCGCCACCCTGAGCCTGCAAGCCGCCCCGGCCGCCGCACTGGCCCGCTGGCTGAGCCAAGCGCGTGACAACGCCCAGGCTTTGCCCACCCAAGCCCAGCTGCAGCACGCCAGCCCCCCCGGCCCGGACAGCTTGGATGCCACCTGGCGCGGCAGCCTGGTGCTGCGTTTGCCGTCCAATCCATGAACGCCATGAAAACCCCTCGTCGAACCAGCGCAAGCCCGGTCAGTCCGGTGCGTGCGCCCTGGTCTTTGGCCTGGCTCGGCGCACTCTTGGGCCTGGGTCTGGCGCTGCTGATGTGGGCCCCTGCCCGCTGGCTGGCTTGGGGCGTGGCAGAGGCCAGCCAAGGCCAGGTGCAATGGCTCAACCCCCGGGGCACGGTCTGGCAAGGCTCGGCCCAACTGCTGCTCAGCGGCGGCCCGGGCAGCCGCCAGCCGCAGGCCCTGCCTGGTCGGCTGCACTGGACCTTGTCACCGGCTTGGGCCGGCCTGCGCTTGGGTTGGCGGGCTGACTGCTGCATGACGCAGGCCGCCAGCTTGCAAGCCGCTCTGGGCTGGAACACCCTGCACCTGCAAGCCAGCGACCACCAGTCGACCTGGCCGGCCGCCCTGCTCACGGGCTTGGGCGCACCCTGGAACACGCTGCAGGCCGAAGGCCAATTGCAGCTGCGCACCGAAGCGCTGCAACTGCACTGGGCGCAAGGCCGTCTGCAAATGCAGGGCCTGCTGGAGCTGAGCCTGCAAGGCATGTCTTCGCGACTGAGCCCCGTCAAGCCCATGGGCAGCTACCGCATCGCCTTGACCGGAACGCCCGAAGGCACGCCCACACCGGGCTTGGCCCTGAGCACGCTGCAAGGCCCCTTGCTGCTGTCGGGCCAAGGCCAATGGGTGGGCCAGCGCCTGCGCTTCACCGGAGAAGCCAGTGCGGCCGAAGGCCAAGAGGCCGCGTTTGATAATTTGCTCAACATCCTGGGCCGCCGCCAAGGCGCGCGCAGTTTGCTGTCTTTGGGATGAACCCGGCTCATCCCCCCTTTGTACACACCTCAACCATTGCACCCACCGATTCAAGACCTCCACACCATGAACGACTTTGCTCACATGCACCCCTTGAACCGTGCCCGCTGGCCTCGCAGCGCTTTGGCCATGGCTTGCCTCGCGGCCCTGGGCTGGATCGCGCCCGGGGTGTATGCCCAAAGCACGGACAAACCCGCGGCCAACCCGGCGGTCAATCCGATCGCGAACCCGCCCGCGCTCAAGGCGCCGCGCCGTGAACCCGTCACGCTCAATTTTGTGAACGCTGAGATCGAGGCCGTGGCCCGCACCCTGGCCACCTTGTCGGGTGCGAACGTGGTGGTAGACCCCCGCGTCAAAGGCACGATGTCCCTCTCCAGCACCGTGCCCGTGCCCCCGGCACAAGCCCTGCGGCTGTTCTCTGCGCAGTTGCGCACTCAGGGCTTTGCGCTGGTGGAGTCGTCCGGGCTCTACACCGTAGTGCCCGAGGCCGAAGCCAAGCTGCAAAGCAGCGCCGTGTCGGCCGGGGCCGTGCCCGCCGGGACCGGGCAAATCGTGACGCAAATCTTCAAACTCAACCACGAAAACGTGAACAACCTGGTGCCGGTGCTGCGCCCCTTGATCAGCCCCAACAACACCATCAACGTCAACCCCGGCACCAACGCGCTGGTGATCACCGACTACAGCGACAACCTGCAGCGCCTGGGCCGCATCATTGCGGCGCTCGACGTGTCCAACGCCACAGG
>NZ_JBILQU010000154.1:0-4578 GCF_044373035.1 Limnohabitans sp.
CGAGCTTGGCGCGTTTTTCGCCTTCGTTGGCTTCACGGGCTTGCGCCGCTTCCAGTGTCTTGGCCACCAAGGCTTGGGGCACACAGACCACGCCGTCGTCATCGGCCACGATGGCGTCTCCGGGATGAACGATCATGCCGGCGCACACCACGGGGATGTTCACCGAGCCGATGGTCGCCTTGATGGTGCCTTTGCTGCTGATGGCTTTGCTCCAAGCGGGAAAGCCCATCCGGGTCAGCTCTTTCACGTCACGCACACCCGCATCGATGATCAAGGCCCGTGCGCCACGCGCCATGAAGGACGTGGCCAGCAAGTCACCAAAGTAGCCATCGGTGCATTCGGCGGTGATGGCCGCGACCACGATGTCGCCGGGCTGAATCTGCTCGGCCACCACATGCATCATCCAGTTGTCACCGGGGTGCAGCAGCACCGTCACTGCGGTGCCAGACACTTGCGCACCGGCATAGACGGGGCGCATGTAGGGCTTCATGAGGCCCACCCGACCCATGGCTTCGTGAACGGTGGCCGAACCTAAAACGGCCAAGGCATCGGTGGCTGCGCGGTCCGCGCGGGTGATGTTGCGGTAAACAACGCCGAGTTCGTACATGGTTTTCTCCTGTCTATGCAAACGTGTTGGGGACTTCGTAGGAGCCCAACCCTGTGGGCGATGGCTTGTGAACGCTTGCCGTTTGTTCAAGGCACAAACAGCCCATCAAACCATCGCCCACGGGGTGGGCTCCTACAAAAATTTCACAAGCCTTTGGCCGTCAGCTGGTCGTCCAGCCGCTTGAACACGCGTCGCGCATTGCCCTCAAACACCATATAACGCTCGTCGTCGTTCAGGTTGGCCGTGGCTTGCACGTAGCGCTTGGTGTCGTCAAAGTAGTGGCCGGTCTCGGGGTCGATGCCGCGCACCGCGCCAATCATCTCGGACGCAAACAAGATGTTCTTGACCGGAATGACTTTGGTCAGCAGGTCGATGCCGGGCTGGTGGTACACGCAGGTGTCAAAGAAGATGTTGTTCAGCAGGTGCTCGGACAGCAAAGGCTTTTTGAGCTCTTGCGCCAAACCCCGGAAACGGCCCCAGTGGTAAGGCACCGCGCCGCCGCCGTGCGGGATCAAGAACTTCAGCGTTGGGAAGTCTTTGAACAGGTCGCTGGTCAGGCACTGCATGAAGGCGGTGGTGTCGGCGTTCAGGTAATGCGCGCCGGTGGTGTGAAAGCAGCTGTTGCAGCTGGTGCTCACATGAATCATCGCGGGGATGTCGTACTCGACCATTTTTTCGTAAATCGGGTACCAAGCTTTGTCGCTCAAAGGCGGCGAAGTCCAGTGACCGCCCGAGGGATCGGGGTTCAGGTTGATGCCGACGTTGCCGTATTGCTCGACACACTTGACCAGCTCGGGGATGCAGGTGGCCGGGTCCACACCGGGCGACTGGGGCAGCATGGCCGCAGGCACAAAGTGGTCGGGGAAGAGTTGCGCCACGCGCAAGCACAACTCGTTGCAGATCGCAGCCCAAGTCGACGAGACGTTGAAATCGCCAATGTGGTGGGCCATGAAGCTGGCTCGCGGGCTGAAGATGGTGATGTCCGAGCCGCGCTCTTTCATCTTGGCCAACTGGTTGGTCTCGATCGTTTCGCGCAACTCGTCGTCGCTGATTTTCAGCTCGGAGACTTTGGGGCTGACGCTGGGGTCCTTGATGCCGGCAATCTGGCGGTTGCGCCACTCTTCCAGCGCCTTGGGGGCGGTGGTGTAGTGGCCGTGCACGTCGATGATCAAGGGTTTCGTTGGTCGCATGGGCATTCCTGATGGGGCAAAGGGTTTGCGCTGATTGTGCAGGCACCCGCCTGGCCACCACAGCCCTCGGTGCATCTAGCAGCTAGAACAATATTGCATAACAGTACCACTGATATGACAAAATCAAACCAACCGAAAGCCCTCTCCCCCCATGGACCTCAAACAGCTCGAATACTTTGTCCGCGTGGCCGAACTGGGCAGCTTCACCCGGGCCGCCCAGGCCCTGAACATCGCCCAACCGGCGCTCAGCCGCCAGGTGCGCTTGCTCGAAGTCGAACTTCGGCAAAACCTGCTGGTGCGCAACGGGCGCGGCGCCACCCCCACTCAGGCCGGGTTGCTGCTGCTGGAACACGGCCGGGGCATCTTGCACCAGGTGGAGCGGGCACGCGAAGAACTGGGCCGGGTGCGTACGGGCCTGACGGGACGGGTGGCTTTGGGCCTGCCGCCCAGCGTGGCGCGGGTGCTCACAGTGCCACTCACCCGGGCCTTTCGCGCCAAGATGCCCGATGCCCAGCTGTCCATCAGCGAGGGCCTGTCGAGCGCGATGCAGGAAAACCTGCAAAACGGCCGGCTGGACATCGCCGTGCTCTACAACCCCAGTCAAGTGGCTGGCATCCAGCACACGGCGCTTGTGAAAGAAGAGCTGCTGCTGGTGCAGCCGCGCCCGCCGGGCCTGCAAGAGGACCCGCCCCCGCCCGCCATCCCCCTGCAAGAAGTCGCCGCCCTGCCCTTGGTGATCCCCACCCGCCCCAACGCGATCCGCATGCATGTGGAGTCTGAAATGGCCGCCATCGGCTGCCGCCCCCTCATTGCGCTGGAGATCGACGGCGTGAGCGCCATCCTGGACCTGGTGGCCGACGGCGCAGGCTACGCCATCTTGCCGCGCAACGCCGTCATGCGTTCGGTGCGGCCATCGGCGTTTTCAGTACGCCCCCTCAAGCAGCCTGCCCTGCACATCCAGCTGACCACCGCCATCAGCGCACAACGCCCCAGCACCCTCACCCAGCAAGCCACGCTGGCCCTGCTGACCGAGATGGCCGCACAGTGGCTCAGCCCGCCTTGACGGTTGCACGCCCTGCGCATACCCGCTGCCAACAGGCACCCGAACACGCGCCACCGCCCCAGTCCGTATGACAAAATGAAGCCATGTCCGCCCCATCCGCACCGATTGAAGTCACTGCCCCAAAACCGCCCGGCCAAGGGCCCGGTAGCGCTGCGGCCATTTCAGTCATTACGCAGCTGCCGCAAATCAGGCAAGCCCTGAACGCAGTTGTCGGCTTGCGCTTGGCCATTGTTTTCGGGTCCTGCGCCAAAGGGCAGGCCAAACCCGACAGCGACCTCGACATCGCCTTGGCCTTTGATCAAGCCATGAGCGTGCAACAACACATCGCGCTGATCGAAGCACTGGCGCTGGCCACGGGCCGTCCGATTGACCTGATCGACCTGCGCACCGTGGGCGAACCTTTGCTGGGCCAAATCATGCAACACGGCGTGCGCATCCTGGGCAGCGATGTGCTGCACGCGCAATACATGACACGCCATGTCATGGATGCCGCCGACTTCATGCCCTACCAGGCCCGCATACTGCAAGAAAGAAGGCAGGCATGGATGCACAAGTGATCGACCAAAAACTCGAATCATTGCGCCGTTGCCTGATGCGCATTGAGTCCAAACAGCCTTTTGATGCCGAACAACTGGCCGATGACTTCGACCTGCAAGACATCGTCTCGCTCAACCTGACCCGGGCCGTTCAGATGGCTGTAGACATCGGCGCTCACATCGCAGCCAGTCAAAACCAACCCGGCCCAGCCACCATGGCCGAAACCTTTGAACAACTCCATGGCATGGGTGTCATCAACGGCGATCTGGCGATTCAACTCAAAAAATCCGTTGGTTTTCGCAATATTGCAGTGCACAACTACAGCACCATCAATTGGCAAGTGGTTCACGCCATCATCGCGGGCCATCTCGACGACTTCAAGGACTTTGCGCGTGCAGTGAGCCTGTGGCAGCGCGGGTCATCGCGCCAAGCCAAAACCTGACCGCCGCCAGCAGCGCACAACGTTCCAGCGCCAGCGTGTGTCAGCTTATGCGTCCGCGCCCACCATCAGCAGCTTGGCCCAATCGGTGGTGTACGCGGGCGTCATCCGCTCTTGTTTCATCGCCCACAGCTTGATGTCCCTCGGCGCACCCCCGCTGCCCAGCACCAGGCTGCCGCGTCCAAAGCGGCGGTTGATTTGGTCCATGGCTTGCATCAGGCGAATGCGGTTTTCGGGCATGTCGGCTTCCAGGTCCAGCGTCAGTTGTTGGCGGGTGGCCGGTTGCAGGTCCATCAGCATCACGCCGGCTTTGGCGTATTTGTAGCCGGGGCGGTAGATGTGTTTCAGGATGGCGCAGGCCGTTTGGGTGATGTGGGCGCTGTCGCTGGTGGGGCTGGGCAGGGGGATGCTGGCACTGCGGCTGTATTGGGGGTCTTTTTCTCGGAAGGGGCTGGTGCGGATGAAGGCCATCAGTTGGCCGGTGTGGCTGTTTTGTTTGCGCAGTTTTTCTGCAGCGCGGCAGGCAAATTCGGTGATGGCTTCTTGCAGTTCGTGCAGTTCGGTGATGGGCTGGCCAAAGCTGCGGGTGCAGGCGATTTGTTGTTTGGCTGGGGGTTCGTCTTCGAATTCGATGCAGGGGGTGCCGCCCAGTTCGCGCACGGTTTTTTCCAGCACGACGGACCATCCGGCTTTGGCGGCTGCCGGGTTCATGCGTTGCAGGTCGAGCGCGGTGTGGATGCCG
>NZ_JBILQU010000049.1:0-19684 GCF_044373035.1 Limnohabitans sp.
CAACACGGAAATCGTCAAACCGATCCTGCCCAACACACCGATATGGGTGCTGGGCGATGCCGTGCAACTGTCTCAAGTCTTGTTCAATGTGGTGCGCAACGCCATGGAATCGGTCGAAAAGGTTCAGACCCGAAGCATTCGCATGGACATCCGGCAGGAAAATCGTGAAATTTTGATCGAGGTCCATGACACCGGGCCAGGCTTGTCAGCAGTGGCCGCCGAGCAAGCGGGAGACCCTTTTTACACCACCAAGATCTCGGGGCTGGGCATGGGTTTGTCGATTTCCAAGACCATCCTCGCGCAATTTGATGGGCGCTTGTCGCTGCAAAACACCGCACAAGGGGCTTGCGCTCGCATTGCCCTGCCTTTTGCACAAGTTGCTTGAGGACCGGTTGCTCAAACCTCCAACGGCATTGCTCAGGGCTCAACCCCTTGCGCGTGCGGTCAGCTGCATACACCCCAAGCATGACGGTCGTGACCCGCACCGACAGGCCTTTCAATGGGCTTCAGTCCAGCCACGCCCAAGCCTGCAGGTGATAAGCGCCATCGGGCTGACGCCAGACCTTGGCGCTTGTGTTGCGACGGGCGCCGTCCAAGGTCACTTGGATGTGCAGATCAAAGATCAGGCCTGCCGCGACTTGTTGACGGGCTTGGGTCACATCTTTGTAAAGCACCCGTGCTTTGTTCTGTACCGCATAGGTCTGCACCGCAAAGCGGGCAGCTTCTTGAACGTCGGGGCCGAAGGCATCGGCCAGTGCCCAAGCGCCCGCCACAGGTTCTGCGCTGACCGTTGACGAAGCTTGGGTTGCAGGCAAGCCTTCGGTCTTTTCGGGGCTGCAGGCCAGGAGCGAACTCAATGTCAAAGCATTGAGAAGTTGATGCAACACGCGCATGCCGATGTGCTCAACCCAGCGGCTTGAAGAGTTCGTTCAGGTCAGACTCGCCAAACAAAGGCTCTTTGCGCTGCACCGCGCCAGAGTACATGTCCTGGGCCAACTGGGCTTTGCGCTCTTGCAGGGCCAGCATCCGCTCTTCAATGGTGCCTTGGGCGACCAATTTGAGGACCCACACGTTTTGCGTTTGGCCAATGCGGTGGGCACGGTCGGTGGCTTGGTTTTCCACGGCCGGGTTCCACCAAGGGTCGTAATGGATCACCGTGTCGGCTTGCGGCAGGTTCAACCCCACGCCCCCCGCTTTCAGGCTGATGAGGAACAGCGGCACCTCGCCGCTGGTGAACCGGTCAATGATCGCGTCGCGGTTTTTGCTTTGGCCTGTGAGCTTGACCCAGGGAATGCCCAGGCGCGGCAGCTCTTGTTCGATCAGGCCGAGCATTTGGGTGAACTGCGAGAACAGCAAAATTTTGCGACCTTCGGCCACCATCTCGGGCAGCATGTCGAGCAACTGCTCGAGTTTGGCCGATTGCTGCACTTGGCTGGCCGCGCCCAATTTGAGCAGTCGCGGGTCGCAGCAAACTTGGCGCAGCTTGAGCAGCGCGTCCAGGATGGTGATCTGCGATTTGGCCAAACCTTGCGCATTCAAGGCGTCACGAACGGTTTTTTCCATGCCCAAACGGATGGTTTCGTACAGATCGGCTTGCTTGCCTTGCAGGGGCACCGGCATGAGGGTTTCGATCTTCGGTGGCAACTCGCTGGCCACCACATCCTTGGTGCGTCGCAGCATGAAGGGCGTGATGCGCTTGCGCAATTGGTCCATTTTTTCACTGTTGCCCTGGCGCTCGATGGGGTTGCGAAACAGCACACCAAAACGCTTTTGGCTGCCCAGAAAGCCTGGCATCAAAAAGTGGAAAAGGCTCCACAGCTCACCCAGGTGGTTCTCCATGGGCGTGCCCGACAAACACAGGCGGTGACGGGACGGGATGTCGCCCACGGTTTGCGCGGCATGGGTGTTGGCGTTCTTGATGTTTTGCGCTTCATCGAGCACCAGCAAATGCCAGTCGGTGGCCAGCCACAGGTCGCGGTCGCGGTGCAGCAAAGAGTACGGCGTGAGCACGATGTCAAAACCACTGAGGTCTTGCGCGGCCCCATGTCGCAACAGGCCATGGTGAATGTGGGTGCGCAGACTGGGGCAAAAGCGGGCCGCTTCGCGCTGCCAATTGCCCAGCAAGCTCAGCGGGGCCACGATCAGGGCCGGATGCGTGAGGCGACCGGCCTCTTTTTCGGTCAGGATGTGCGCCAGGGTCTGCAGGGTTTTGCCCAAGCCCATGTCGTCGGCCAAGATACCGGCCAGTTGGTGCTGCCGCAAAAACTGCAACCAGTTCAGGCCTTGCTGTTGATAAGGCCGCAAGGTCGCTTGCAAATTGGTGGGCACGCTCACCTCGGGCAAGCTTTCAAGGCCACGCATTTGCTGCAACAAATTCATCAGGCTTTGGGCACCCGCCCAGGCCACACCCTGGCCCAGCGAGGCGGCTGTGCGCAAGGCCTCCAAGCGTGACAAGCGCAGCCCATCGCCGCTCCAGTCGCGTCCGCGCTCGGAGACCAGCTCCATCAAGGTGTTCAGCCAAGGTTCGATCTTGGCGGTGGGCAACTTCACAAAGCCCTCGCCTTGCAACTCGGGCAGGTACAAAAACGGCGGCAAAGTGGCGGTCTCGCCCTCGGCGTTGCGCACGCTGATGCGGGCCAAAGCCGTCAAAATGGTGGGCACCCAGGGCAGGATGTTCAAACGCTGGCCATCGATGTCCATGCCCAGCGACAAATCAAACCAAGGGGAGGTTTCGGGCGTTTGGGCGTCGCCCGACAGGTCGATGTGCACATCGTCGGCCTCGCGCAGCCAAGTGACCTCGCCTGCTGCAAAACGCACGTCCAGGCCAGCTTGGCGAATGGGCGCAAAGTCTGTTTCCAGCCATTCCAACCACTGCTGAGACCTTTCGGGAGGCAAGCCCAGCATGTTCACTTCGAAAGCGACCATGCCCAATGCTTCCAAGGCGGTCCTGACTTTGAGTTCGCCAGGCATGTCACGCACCAGCATGCGCGCCTGCGTGCCATGACCGACCAGGACGCGTTGGGCGGTCCCGGTCCAAAAGCCGCGATGACCGGCGTAATCAAAGGTCAACTCGGCCATGAAAAGGCCGTGTGTGCCACGGTCTTGGGCATGGACAGGTGCGATGTCGAGCATGGCGCGGGCTGGGACATTCCGGATTTCGGGCGTTAGCGCGATCACGGGCGGCAGAGGCACGGGACCCAAACGCGCCATCAACTGGTTCTGAAACTTGAACACCACGCTTTCGGGCAATACGGGCGCGCTGGACATCACCTGCAGCTCGTTGGCGCTCAGGCCTTGGGTGTTCAGTAGGCCGCAGTGGCCTTGCAGCGTGTCCATGTAAAAAGGCGGCTCGTTCAGCCCATAAACCACACCCGCACGCTGGGGTTGCATGCTCAGCTTCCAGCCGGCGGGCAAGTTGTCTTGCGCAGGCACTTCTTGCCAATCGCCGACCAAAGCTTCGGCGGTCTCGCTCCATTGCAAGCTGACCGCACCTTCGGCCGACATCAGGCGGCCGGTTTGACTGCACAGCTTGAGCAGCAATTGCCCGGGCATGCCGTGCAGCTTGACCTCGCCCTGAAACCCATACGAGCTGAAGCTGCTGGCCGCCGGACAGGCTTTCATCAGGTCAAAAATGTCACGGTCCAAAGGGCTGCTGCTGGCCCAAATCGGGTCATGCGGCAAGGGCTCGTTGCTGACTTTCTTGGGCTTGCCCCACTCGCCATTGCGTTTTTGCGCGGCCCGCTTGACGCTCAGGTGGAACAAGGGCTTGTGCCCCAAATAGGCCACCGACAGCAGGTAAACAAACTGTTCTTGTGTGGCCCCGGGCAAGCTGTAAGCGGCCGGACCGTTGGCGTTTTCCAGCCGGGTCAGCCATTCACGGGCCTGGTATTCAGCGTGGCTCAGGGCCCGCTCTTTTTCCATCTGGCTGCGACGCGCCAGCACCTCAGGCGAAGGCCCGTCGCTGCCCCATTCATCCAGCAAGGCCAGACCTTGCATGGACGCCAAAATGCCCAAGGCCGCGCCGTGTTTGCAATAGCGCCCAACTGGGCAGGTGCAGCCGCTGCGCCATTCACTCAGGTTCCCGCCCGGGCTGACGCGCAGCTCGGCGTTCACGGTGTAGGGACGCACCTCGCTGCCTTCCACCTGGCCTTGCAAACGCCAGCCTTCACCATCGGGCGTGAGCTGCGAAGAAATCACTTTGTTTTGCAGGTACAGCGTGGTGCCACGCGACCACGCACCCTGGTCAAAGTAAAAGGCCAGTTGTGAAGGGGGGAACCACTGCCGTGGCGTGTCGGACTTCATGCGTTCACGGACTTAGCCCACCCACTTGCGGGCGTTTTGCCACACGCGCAACCAAGGGCTGGTGGCGGCAATGTCACCGCTCGTCCAGCTCATTTGCACATTGCGGAACACGCGCTCGGGGTGCGGCATCATGGCCGTGAAGCGCCCGTCGGCCGTGGTCACGGCCGTGAGACCGCCCGCGCTGCCGTTGGGGTTGAACGGGTACTGCTCGGTGGCTTGACCGTGGTTGTCCACAAAGCGCATCGCGCCAATGGCCTGCGCCGCATTGCCCCGGTGCTTGAAGTTGGCAAAGCCTTCGCCGTGCGCCACCGCAATCGGCAAGCGGCTGCCCGCCATGCCTTGCAAAAACAGGCTGGGCGACTCCAGCACTTCGACCATCGACAGACGCGCTTCAAAGCGCTCGCTCTGGTTGGTCGTGAAGCGCGGCCAATCTTGTGCACCGGGGATGATGTCGGCAAGTTCGGCAAACATCTGGCAGCCGTTGCACACGCCCAGACCCAAGGTGTCGGCGCGGCCAAAGAAGCCCTTGAACTGATCAGCCAGCGCTGGGTTGAAGGTGATGCTGCGCGCCCAGCCAATGCCCGCGCCGAGCGTGTCGCCGTAGCTGAAACCGCCGCAAGCCACCAGGCCCTGGAAGTCGGCCAAGTTGGCACGGCCCGATTGCAGGTCGGTCATGTGCACATCGTGCGACTCGAAGCCCGCTTTGTGGAAGGCGTAAGCCATTTCCACATGCGAGTTGACGCCCTGCTCGCGCAAGATCGCCACCTTGGGGCGCGACAGGTTCAGGAACGGCGCGGCCACGTTCTCAGCCGGGTCAAAGCTCAGCGCCACATGCATGCCGGGGTCGCTGGCCTGGCCTGCGGCGGCGTGTTCGGCATCAGCACAGGCAGGATTGTCGCGCTGCTGGCAAATCTTCCAGCTCACACTGTCCCAAACCTGATGCAGGTCTTCGAGCTTGGCCACAAACACCTCTTTGGTGTCGCGCCAGATGCTCAGTTCGCCCACGCCTTTTTGGATGGTCGATTGCACGGGGCGGGTCTTGCCGATCACATGCGTGTGCTTGGACAAGCCGTGTTCGCGCAAGGTTTGCAGCACCGCGTTGCGCTCAGCTGTGCGCACTTGCAGCACCACGCCCAGCTCTTCGTTGAAGAGCGCTTTGAGGGTGAGTTCTTCGCGGCGGGCGCTGACCTGACCCGCCCAGTTCTTGGCGTCGCCGTGGTCGGCGCGGCTGTCGGTGATGCCGTCGCCCTCCGTCACCAGCATGTCCACATTGAGCGCCACGCCCACATGGCCCGCAAAAGCCATCTCGGCCACAGCAGCCAGCACGCCGCCGTCGCTGCGGTCGTGGTAGGCCAGGATCTGTCCCTTGGCGCGCAAAGCGTTCACGGCATGGACCAAGCTGACCAAGGTTTGAGGATCATGCAGATCAGGCACGCTGTCGCCAAACTGGCCCAACACCTGGCCCAGCACGCTGCCGCCCATGCGGTTTTGGCCTTGGCCCAAGTCGATCAGCACCAGGCTGGTGTCGCCCTCTTGCGCATCGAGCTGCGGCGTGAGCGTGCCACGCACATCGGGCAAGCTGGCAAAGGCGGTGATGATCAGACTGACGGGCGAAGTGACCTTGCGGGTCTCGCCGTCGGTACTTGAATCGCCCTTCGGTACGAGCCACTGCGTGCGCATCGACAAGCTGTCTTTGCCCACGGGGATCGAGATGTCGAGCGCCGGGCACAGTTCCATGCCCACGGCCTTCACCGTTTCATAAAGGGCGGCGTCTTCGCCCGGTTCGCCGCAAGCGGCCATCCAGTTGGCGGACATCTTGACGCGAGGCAGCTCGATGGGCGCGGCCAGCAAATTGGTGATGGCCTCGGCGACGGCCATGCGGCCCGAGGCGGCGGCATTGAGCGAGGCCAGAGGGGTGCGCTCGCCCATGCTCATGGCTTCACCGGCAAAGCATGCGTAGTCGGCCAGGGTCACGGCCACATCGGCCACAGGCACTTGCCAGGGGCCAACCATCTGGTCGCGGTGCGTGAGCCCCCCCACGGCACGGTCACCGATGGTGATCAAAAATCGCTTGGACGCCACCGTGGGGTGGCTCAGCACGTCGATCACGGCTTGTTGCAAACTCACGCCGTTCAAGTCCATGGCGGGCGACTGACGCGCCACGGTGCGCACATCGCGGTGCATTTTGGGCGGCTTGCCCAGCAGCACGTCCATGGGCATGTCGACTGGGCGTAGAGCGTCGGGCGTTGAGCGTTGAGCGTCTTGGTCTTCGCGCTCAACACTGAACGCTGAACGCTGAACGCTATCTTCAAGTACCAATTGGCGCTCATCGGTCGCCACGCCGATCACCGCAAAGGGGCAGCGCTCGCGTTCGCAAAAGGCGGTGAACTGCGCCAAAGAGTCTGGCGCGATCGCCAGCACATAGCGTTCCTGGCTCTCGTTGGACCAGATTTCTTTGGGCGACAGGCCCGATTCTTCGAGCTTCACGGCACGCAGGTCAAAGCGTGCACCGCGACCGGCATCGTTGGTCAGCTCGGGAAAGGCGTTGGACAAACCACCCGCGCCCACATCGTGAATGGCAAGGATGGGGTTGTTGGCACCCTGCGCCCAGCAATGGTTGATGACCTCTTGCGCCCGGCGCTCGATCTCGGGGTTGCCGCGCTGCACCGAATCAAAATCCAGCTCGGCGGCGTTGGTGCCGGTGGCCATGGAGCTGGCCGCGCTGCCGCCCATGCCAATGCGCATGCCAGGGCCGCCCAGCTGGATCAGCAAGCTGCCCGCAGGGAATTTGATTTTTTGGGTTTGCTCGGCGTCGATCTGGCCCAGACCACCCGCAATCATGATGGGCTTGTGGTAGCCGCGCACCACACCATCCACGGTCTGTTCGTATTCGCGGAAATAGCCCAGCAAGTTGGGGCGGCCAAACTCGTTGTTGAACGCCGCGCCGCCCAGTGGGCCTTCGGTCATGATTTGCAAGGGGCTTGCGATGTGCGCGGGCTTGCCGCCCGCTTGGTCCGACATGCCGCCCCAAAGTTTGGACACGGTGAAACCGCTCAAACCCGCCTTGGGCTTGGAGCCGCGCCCGGTCGCGCCCTCGTCGCGGATCTCGCCACCGGCGCCCGTGGATGCGCCTGGGAAAGGTGAAATCGCCGTCGGGTGGTTGTGGGTTTCCACCTTCATCAGCACATGGTGCAGGGCTTGTTCAGACTGGTAAGCCGCGCCCTGCTCACCGGTTCGGGCTACAAAACGCTCCACCGTGTGGCCTTCCATCACCGAAGCGTTGTCCGAATACGCCACCACCGTGTGCTGGGGGCTGAGCTGGTGCGTGTGGCGGATCATGCCGAACAGGCTCTTGGGCTGGGCCACGCCGTCGATGGTGAACTCGGCGTTGAATATCTTGTGGCGGCAGTGCTCGCTGTTGGCCTGCGCGAACATCATCAACTCCACATCGGTGGGGTTGCGTTTGAGACCCGTGAAAGCGGTGACCAAATAATCGATTTCGTCTTCGGCCAGGGCCAGGCCCCAGGCTTTGTTGGCATCCGCCAAAGCCTTCCTTCCCATTTCAGGGCCACCGCCCAACACATTGACATGCGACATGGGCACCGGTTCCAGCGCCGTGAACAAGGCCGCCGCCTCATCGCGGCTGGGCATGGCGGATTCGGTCATGCGGTCGTGCAACACGGCCGCTACCTGGCCCAGTTGCTCGGGCGACAGCTTGGAATTGCTGAGCAAGCCAGATTTCATGGTCAAACGGTATTCCGTCAGGCGCTCCACACGGCGCAGCTCAAAACCGCAGTTGTGGGCGATGTCGGTGGCCTTGGACGCCCAAGGCGACACGGTGCCAATGCGGGGGCTGACCACGATCACCGGACCGTCCACCGGTCCAGCATAGGGCTCGCCGTAAGTCAGAAGTGCGGAAAGTGTCTGTTTTTGGGCCTCAGCCAAAGGCGTGGTCGTGGCGACCATGTGGACAAAACGGGATGAAATACCCTGTATTTGCGGCGAAATGGCGGCCAATCTTGGCAAAAGCTGGGCCATGCGAAAGTCGCTGAGGGCGCTGGCGCCTTCAAAAGTCGTGAGGTGCAGGGACACGGGGTGGCCTTGTAAAGAGACAGAAAACCGTCATTCCGGGGCCGCTGTCTGGGGCTGACCGGCAAAGGCGGTATTTTAACGGGGGAAACCCTGACAACACCCCCATGACAACAGCACTTCAAGATGTTTTGCATCCGCCCTGAACGGGCTCAAAAGAGCACAGGTCCATTAAATTGACCTTGCTTTGGTCCGAATTTGGGTATAAATTCAGACCCATACTAAATGGAGCCCACATGCAAGCCACGCAACACATCAAGTCCATTTCTTACTTGAAGAGCCATGCAGCCCAAATTGCAGAATCCCTTGACATGAATGGCACGCCTTTCATCATCACCCAAAACGGCGAAGCCAGCATGGTGGTTGAAGGCATCCAGCAATACCAGGACAAAGAAAACCTCATTGCCATGCTTAAGGTGGTGGCCATGGGCGAAAAGGACAGGTTGGACGGACAAGGTCAAAGTGTGGAAGAAGTTCGCGCATTGTTGGCACAAAAGCGCACAGAGCACAAACCGTGAGCATTGTCATCCTGCCCGATGCGCGAGAAGACTTGTTGTCGGTGCAAAGCTACATGCTCGATCGTTGGAGCGAACCACTTTGGCTCAAAGCCGAAGATGAAATTTTTCAAAAACTCTCTGAACTGGACAGTGGTTTTTTGTCCGGCACTGTCGTCCAAGCATTTGCTGACGTGGGCATTTTTGACTACAAAACAAGTGTGACATCGCACCATCGGATCTTGCACCGCAAAATCGACGACACGCTGTATGTCTACGCCATCGCAGGGCATCAACAGGATTTTCAAACCCTGTTGATGAGGCGTCTGTTGAGCCACCGATAGCGGTCTCTCCAGAAACTCGAGCCCAGCAAATCAAGCTCACCCCAGCACCGAAGTCGCCTCCATCTCGCGCCGGATTTTGTAAGCATGGGTGCTGGTGTCCATCGCCACGTCGTCCCAAGTGAGGCTTTGGCCTTTGGCCACGGGGCGCAGCACTTTCACGCCGTGCGCCAAGCCCAGGGGCACGCCGCCCATGCGTTTGGAGGTGGCCGCTGGCAGCAGCTTGCCCCAGACGGTGTAACCGCCCTCGCCGTCCAGCATGTCGCCGGGCTTCAAGTCGCGCTTGGCGGTGGCCACCACGTCGGCGTTCCAGCCGATGGCCACGCCGGTGGGTTCGTTGCGCAGGGCCACGCTGGCCACGCTGACGCCCACTTCCAGGCCAATCAGGTGCCAGCGTTTGTACAGCGTGAAGTAACGGCCCGAGGGGTCGGTGTGGGCGTTGTACTCTTCAAAACAGTTTTTGATGTAGTCGGTCTCGGCCTCCACCGTGACCCACACCCCCATGCGGATGTCGTAGGGAATTTTTCGGCCATCTGTTTCCAAGCTGGAGATGACTTCCACCATGCCCTTGCGCTCGAGCACGCCGCCTTCCGAGATCGGGCGGGTGACGTAGGGGATGTCTTCCACACTGGCCGGGGGGTAGAGCAAACCATTGCTGGGCACGCCCAAGCCCGTGGCGTTGGACACGGCGGTGCTCTCAATCGAGGGCTTGGAGCCGTCCAGAAAGCTGTTGAACATTTTGGGGTTGAGGCCCCCGCGCTCGGCCTGCTCGGGCGTGAGGCCGTAATAGCCCCACACAGTTTCTGGCGTGGATTCGCAAAAGTGCGGCAGCCATTTGTGGCCCCGGCCCGCCGCCACGACCGGAAAGCCGCAGGTGCGGGCCCAGTCCACCAGATCGCAAATGAGCGCGGGCTGGTCGCCAAAGGCCAATGAATAGACCACGCCTGCTGTTTGCGCACGGGTGGCAAGCAAGGGGCCGCAAAACGCGTCGGCTTCTACCGTGACATTGACCACATGCTTGCGGTGGGCAAACGCTTCCAGAATGTGGTCCACCGCGTGCAGGGGCGATCCGGTGCACTCGACGACCACGTCCACCGCCGGGTGACGCACCAGACTTTGCCAGTCATCACCCACATGGGTGGTGCCGTTTTTCACGGCATCGTCCAAGCTGGTGGCGGTGAGGCGCTCGGGGTTCCAGCCCACACGGGCCAGGTTGGTGCGCACGTTATCGGGCGACAAATCGGCAATGCCCACCAAATGCACGCCGGGCGTACGGGGGATCTGCGCCAAATACATGGAGCCGAATTTTCCCGCGCCGATCAGGCCGATGCGGATGGGGCGGTTTTCTGCCGCACGTTGCAGGAGTTTGGCGTGCAGGTTCATGCGGCTTCTTTCAACACATCGAGCGAGGTTTTCAAGGCGCTTTCGGGCATACCGCCTTTCCAGGGCAGGTCCACCGGGTAGCTGTTGATCAGGCAGTCGTCGGGCAGGCAGCTGATGGGCGTGAAATCGCGGTGGGCGATGTATTCGGGGCGCTTGTGGCGGCGAATGTGGTTAGACACGGCGCACAGACTCAGGTACACGCTCACCCGATTCCAGGGCGAGAGGTTGCTGGTAGAGGCGTGCACCAGGCAGCTGTGGAACAAAATCATCGAGCCTGCTGGCCCGGTGGGGCTGACGATGCCGCCGTCTTTGTCGCCGGCGCGTTGCACCAATTGGCGGATCAGGTCGTTGTCCACCGTCCACAGCGGGTAGCTGGTGGTGGACAGGTCGTGCTTGGCCTCGACCACACCTTTCTTATGGCTGCCGGGGATGAACATGAGCGGGCCGTTGAAGGGGTTCACATCGTCCAGAAAAATCGCCACGTTCATGGCGCGCTCGGTGGGCATCAGATCGTCATTGAGCCAGGTGCCGTAGTCCTGGTGCCATTGCCACACATCGCCTTCGAAAGCCATCTTGCCGTTGATCTTGAACTGGTGCATGTAAAGCGCTTCGCCAAACAGCTCTTGTACTGGCCCGATCATGCGGGGGTGGCGTGCCAGCTTGGCAAATGGCTCGCTGTACATGTGGGCTGCAAAGTTGGTGCGCACGGCTTCGCTGCCTTTTTCCCGCACGTTATAGGCCTCGCGGCGGCTGTACAGCTCGGGCACGGCATCGGTCAGGTTTTTGGTTTCTTCGGGGGTGAAAAGCCCTGGAAAAAACAAATAACCGTCACGGTCAAATTGTTCCAGTTGTTCGGGGGTCAATTTCATGGGGTGCTCCTGTTTTGAGGTTTTGAATTTGTTCAGTCAATCGGGCCGTGAGTTGCACGCTGGCCTTGTCGGCATGTTCTTGCACCAGGCGCACGGCCAAATCGGCGTCCTTTGTTGAAATCGCATGCGCAATGGCTTCGTGATCGTCCCACACGGTTTGGCGCTGCTGCGAAGATTGCAGCACGGCGCCCATGACGCGCTTGAGGTGGTGCCAGTGCAGTTCAATGCTGTGTGCGATGAGTGGGTTGCCTGATGCTTGGTAAATGGCGCGGTGAAAGGCCAGGTCGGCCTGGATCATGGCTTGCACGTCGCGTCCGCTTTCGGCCAAGCGGCCCTGGCGCATCACGCCTTCATCCAGCCGGGCACCGTGCTCGGCCGCCAGCCGCACGGCCAGCGCATCCAGGCTGCCGCGGACTTGGTAGACCTGTGCAATCCAGCCAATATCGAGCTGCGTGACACGCACGCCTCGGCCCGGCGCGTCCTCGACAAAACCGTCTTTTTTCAGCAAACGCAGGGCCTGCAACACCGGCTGGCGGGACACCGCCAGGCGCTGGGCCAAGTCTTCCTGCGTCAGACGCTCGCCCGGCGGCAAGGTTCCTTCGCTGATGGCGTCAAGCAAACGGCTGTACACCTGTTCAACCAGGTCCGGGGCCGCAGTGAGTTGTAAAAGGGATGAAGTCATTACTGTATACAGAATACAATCTATCCAACCAATGATGAATTGGTGTTTACCCATGGGCCTGTGGACAAGCGAAGCCGATGGTTTTCAAGCACCCTCATGGCGAGCGCAATGCCCCAATGGGATAATCGATCGCATGACCATCACCATTAAAAATGCCGACGACATCGCTGCGATGCGCGTGGCAGGCCGCCTGGCCTCGGAAGTTCTGGACTTCATCACCCCTTATGTGAAGCCCGGCGTCACCACCAACGAACTCGACAAGCTCTGCCACGACTACATCGTCGATGTGCAGCAAGCCATTCCAGCCCCGCTGAACTACGCGCCTGGGGGCTACAAGCCCTACCCCAAGTCGATCTGCACCTCGGTCAACCACCAGGTTTGCCACGGCATCCCGAACGACAAGCCTCTCAAAAAAGGCGACTCGGTGAACATCGACATCACCGTCATCAAGAACGGCTGGCATGGCGACACCAGCCGCATGTTCCATGTCGGCGAAGCCTCAATTGCGGCCAAGCGCCTGGCCACGCTGACCTACGACGCCATGTGGAAAGGCATTGATCAGGTCAAACCTGGCGCCCACTTGGGCGACATCGGCCACGCGATCCAGAAATTTGCCGAAGGCCATGGTTTTTCAGTGGTGCGTGAGTTTTGCGGCCACGGCATAGGCCGCGTGTTCCACGAAGAACCGCAAGTGCTGCACTACGGCAAGCCCGGCACCCTGACCGAATTGGTGGCGGGCATGGTCTTCACCATCGAGCCCATGATCAACGCCGGCAAGCGCGACATCAAGGAAATGGGCGACGGCTGGACCATTGTGACCAAAGACCATTCGCTGTCGGCCCAATGGGAGCACACGGTGCTGGTCACCGAAACCGGCTACGAAGTGCTCACCGTCTCGGTTGGCACACCCGCCGTGCCCCCTTTTGTGACCGCCTCAGTCACGGCCTGACATGAGCGGCCAGGTCCCCTCGCCAGATTGGACCGATCCGGCCGATCTGATGGCGCTGCGCGAGACTTACAAGCGCGACAAGTCGGCCGTGATTCAGGTCTTGGCCAACAGCGGCTCGGCCGTCAGGGGCCTCAAGCAAACCCTCAAACAAATGGCCATCCTGGCCGATGGCTTGCTGATCCAGTTGTGGCAAAACGCGGGCTTTGCCCCTGAGCTGGCGCTGGTGGCGGTGGGCGGTTTTGGCCGCGCTGAGTTGTTCCCGCACTCCGACGTGGACGTGCTGGTCTTGCTGCCCCCTGGCCAAACCCCGGAGAGCGATCCAGCCCTGCAGGCGCAACTTGAGCGCTTCATTGGCAGCTGCTGGGACACGGGCCTGGAAATTGGCTCCAGCGTGCGCAGCCTGGACGAGTGCCTGGCCGAATCGGCCAAAGACATCACGGTGCAGACCTCGTTGCTGGAGTCTCGCCGGGTGACGGGCAACACCAAACTGTTCATCGAATTCCAAAAGCAATTTCAGGCGGCCATGGACCCGCAGGCTTTTTTGGTGGCCAAGACCCTGGAAATGCACCAGCGCCACACCAAGTTTGACAACACCCCTTACGCCCTGGAGCCCAACTGCAAAGAGTCGCCCGGCGGCTTGCGCGACCTGCAGATGATTTTGTGGGTGGCCCGCGCCGCAGGGCTGGGCCACAGCTGGGACGAGTTGGCGCGCAAAGGCCTGGCCACGCCGCTGGAAGCGCGTCAAATCAAGCGCAACGAAGCCCTGCTGGGCCTGATCCGCGCCCGCTTGCACCTGCAAGCCAAAAGGCGTGAAGACCGGCTGGTGTTTGACCTGCAAACCAATGTGGCCGAGACCTTTGGCTATGCCTCGGACATCACGCCCGAGGGTCGGCTGGCCTTGCGCGCCAGTGAAAAACTGATGCGCCAATACTATTGGGCTGCCAAAGCCGTGACGCAGCTCAACCAAATTTTGCTGCTCAACATCGAAGACCGACTCAAAACCGAGCGCGGCGAAAGCATTGACCATTTGCGCCCCTTGAACGAGCGCTTTTTTGAAAAAGCCGGGCTGATCGAAGTGGCCAGCGATGACCTGTACCAAAAACACCCGCACGCCATCCTCGAAACCTTTTTGCTTTATCAGGCCACGCCCGGCCTCAAGGGGCTGTCGGCCCGCACGCTGCGTGCGCTGTACAACGTGCGCGCCATCATGAACGGGCGCTTTCGCGCCGACCCGGTCAATCGGCAGACGTTTATGCAGATCCTGCAGCAGCCCCAGGGCATCACGCATGCCATGCGTCTGATGAACGAGACCTCGGTGCTCGGGCGCTACCTGTGGGTGTTCCGGCGCATCGTGGGTCAAATGCAGCACGACCTGTTCCATGCCTACACGGTGGACCAGCACATCCTGATGGTGCTGCGCAATGTACGGCGCTTTTTCATGGCCGAGCACACGCACGAATACCCCTTTTGCTCGCAATTGGCCAGTGGCTGGGACAAGCCCTGGATTTTGTACGCCGCAGCCCTGTTCCACGACATCGCCAAAGGCCGGGGAGGCGACCACTCGCAACTGGGCTGTGCCGAAGTGCGCACCTTTTGCCGTCAGCACCAGGTTGGCAAGGAAGACGGGCAGCTGATCGAGTTCCTGGTCAGTGAACACCTGACCATGAGCCGCGTGGCGCAGAAAGAAGACCTGGGCAACCCCGAAGTCATCGCTCGTTTTGCCCAGCGCGTGGGCAACGAGCGCCGTTTGACGGCCCTTTACCTGCTCACCGTGGCCGATATCCGGGGCACCAGTCCCAAGGTTTGGAACGCCTGGAAAGCCAAGCTGCTGGAAGACCTGTACAAATCGTGCTTGCGCGTGCTCGGTGGCCGCGCCCCCGATGCCACTGCCGAGGTGCAAGCGCGCAAACGCGAAGCCCTGATCGAGCTGGCCCGCCAGGCCCAGCCCCACGAAGGGCACAAGGCACTGTGGGACACGCTGGACCTGAGCTATTTCATGCGCCACGATGCCTCGGACATCGCCTGGCATGCGCGCCAGCTCTCACGCCATGTGGCCATGAACACGCCAGAACAGTCACGCACCATCGTGCGTGCCAGGCACTCCCCGGTCGGAGAGGGTTTGCAGGTCCTGGTGTTCACACCCGATCAAACGGATTTGTTCGCCCGCATCTGCGGACACTTTGACCAAGCGGGCTTCAGCATCCTGGACGCCAAAATCCACACCACGCGCACCGGTTGGGCGCTGGACACCTTCCAGATCGTCACGCCTATGCTGCCCGAGCATTACCGCGAGCTGATGAGCATGGTCGAGTCGGGTCTGACGCAGACCCTGGAAAAGCAGGCCCCCCTGCCCTCGCCGTCTCGCGGCCGGGTCTCGCGGCGCGTCAAGAGTTTCCCGGTCACGCCCCGGGTGACGCTGAACCCGGACGAGCAAGGCCAAAAATGGCTGCTCAGCATCTCGGCCAGCGACCGCATCGGCTTGCTCTACAGCGTCGCCCGCGTGCTGGCCCAGCATGGCATCTACCTGCATCTGGCCAAGATCAGCACCCTGGGCGAGCGGGTCGAAGACACCTTCCTCATCAGCGGCCCGGCCTTGCAGCACAACCGTGCGCAAATCGAGATCGAAACCGAATTGCTGCAAGCCTTGCAGCCCGCCTGAGGCCCGCTTTCATTTGCCGTCCCCACCCGCCTGATTTAAATCTTGGGCTCAGGGCTCAGGACTTCAAGCAAAGCCGCATTGAAAAGCGCCGCGGCTTCATACTGCACCCAATGACCTGCTCTCGGCACGACTTGCCAGTCTCCCCAGCAATTGGCCATCAGGGGCAATGCCGCAGCCAACTCTGGCAAGCGCCCTCGGTACAGGGCGTCGTGTTCGCCAAATATGGCGCTGACCCGGGCTTTCACCTGTGGCAAAACCCGCGCCACGATGTCGGTCGATGACAAGCGCCGGCGGGGCATGCGGTCGCGCTGGACATTGGTGCTGTGCAAACGCAGCGCCAGTTCGTCCAACGCCTCGGGGGCCAGCAACATCAGCGCCAAAAGGTTGTGGCGGTGAACAGCCTCTTGCGCCTCGGGGCTTTGCAGGTGCCGCCAACCCTTCAAAGGCGTGCGATCGGGCGCCGCCAGGCCCATGCCAGGTGCGCCCACCAGCACCAATTGCGCCGCATCTTGGGGGTGCTCGGCCAACCACAAGGCCCCAGCCATGCCTCCGAATGAAAAACCCGCCACGCTCACCGGCCCGGCACAAAGACCAGCGCCTTGCAACTGGTGCAAGCCTGCATGCAAATGCGCAGGCAAGTCGTTCACATCGGTGCAGCCCGCAGGCAGATCGGAGTCGCCAAAGCCCGGCAAGTCGGGCACCAGCACGCGCCAACCCGCATCGCGCAGCGGTGCAACGCAAAGCACCCAGTGCGTCCAGCTGCCACTGCCGCCATGAAGCAAGATCAGCGTTGGCGCAGCGACAGACCCCCACGCGTGCCAGACCATTCGGGCTGAATGGCAAGAGGTCTCGAGGCGCTCGGCCCCGGCCAAAGCCAAGGCCAATTCGGGGGGTAAAAAGTCAGGCAAGACGGCGACAGAGATGGCTTGGGATGGCATCAATAACTGGACGAAGGTGTTGAACAAAGGACTGGAAGCACACGCAAAACCGGGCAAAAAAAAGGGTGGCAGACAGCCCAGCCGATTCAGCCGGGCACCTTGGGCTTGGGGTGCTGCAACCGCCAGACCTTGTAAGCCGCCGCGGTGGCCACAGTGCTGGTCACCATGCTGGCCACAAACACGCTTTGCAAACCCCACCGCTCACTGAGCAACCCACCCAGCAAGGCCCCAATCACCCCCGGAAAACCATAGGCCGCCACGGTGTACAAAGCTTGGCCACGGCCGCGCAAGCGGCCCGGAAAATGGTGTGAAATCAGGGCAATGCAGACGGTGTGGTGCGTTGCAAAAGTGATGGCATGCAGGGTTTGCGCCAACAGCAAGACCCACAGCACATCAGCCCAGTTGGCTGTCATGCCCATGCGCAGCAGCATGACGGCAGAGCAGGCCACCAGCCAGCCGGTCAAGGACACGCGCGGTAACCACGTGGACTGATTGAAAAACCACAACACTTCGACCGCCACCGACAGCGCCCACAGCACGCCGATCATGGTTTTGCTGTAACCCAAAGAGTCCAGGTAAAGCGAGAAGAAAACATAAATACCAATGTGCGAGAGCACATGGAAAAAAGTAGCCGCAAAAAACCATTGCACCGCCTTTTGCCTCAGCACGGGCATGACCGACACATGCTCGCGCACCGATTGGGCGGCTTCCTTGATGTCGGGCATCCACCACACGCTCAGCAGCACCGCGCCCAGGCTGAACACGGTCCAACCGGGAAAGTGCTTCATCCCGAAAGCCTCGAACCAAGCCCCGGCCACAAACACCGTGATCAAAAATCCCATGGAACCCCAAAGCCTTATGCGGCCGTAGCGCTTGGAGTCAAACGCGCCGTTTTGGCTGACCAGGTGCGCCATCGCCGCCTCGCTCATGGGCATCATGGCGCTGGTGTGGGTGAACATGAGCAGCAGCACCAGCCCCAGACCCAGTGGACCCCAATCCCAAAACAGCAGCCAGGACGTGGCAAACGCCACCCCCGCGCCGATGCGCAGCAGCTTGACCCGTTCACCCGTGCGGTCGCTGATGGCCCCCCAGGCATAGGGCGCAAACAAGCGGGTGGTGGCCTGCACGGCCGTGAGAACGCTGATGGTGAGCAAGCTCAGGCCCATGTCTTGCAACCACAGCGGCAAATAAGGGTTGAAAAACCCGATGTGCGCGAAATAACTGGCCGACAGCGCGGCAAAAGGCATGAGCTGACGGCGTGGCGTCATGCCTCAAGGCTTGGCAGCAGCAATAGGCGGCAAGTCGTGTGCCACATCACCGCACTGTGCGCGGTGTTGCAAAGCGTGCTCCATGACCACCAAGGCCAGCATGGCCTCGGCAATCGGGGTGGCACGGATGCCCACACACGGGTCGTGACGACCTTTGGTGAGGACTTCTGTCGGCTGGCCATTGGCGTCAATCGAATCGCGGGCGATCAGGATGGAGCTGGTGGGTTTCACGGCAATCGACACCTCGATGTCTTGCCCGGTGCTGATGCCGCCCAGCACGCCGCCCGAGTTGTTGCCCACAAAGCCCTCGGGCGTGAGCGCGTCGCCCGCTGTGCTGCCCTTTTGTGTGACGCAGCCAAAGCCCGCGCCAATTTCCACGCCTTTGACAGCGTTGATGCCCATCATGGCGTAAGCGATGTCGGCATCGATCTTGTCAAACAGCGGCTGGCCCAAGCCCACGGGCACGCCCCGAGCCACCACGCGCAAGCGCGCACCACACGAATCGCCCGACTTGCGCAGCGCGTTCATGTAGTCCTCCAGCGCCGACACATCGGCCACCGGGGCAAAAAACGGGTTGTTATGGACATGGTCCCAGCTCTCAAAGCCAATCGGCATATCGCCAATCTGGCTCATGCAGCCCACGAACGTGGTGCCAAACTGTTCTTTGAGCCACTTCTTGGCCACCGCCCCGGCTGCCACCATGGGGGCCGTCAAGCGGGCCGACGAGCGGCCGCCGCCCCGTGGGTCGCGCAGGCCGTATTTGCGCCAGTAGGTGTAATCGGCATGGCCGGGACGGAAGGTCTGCAGGATGTCGCCATAGTCCTTGCTGCGCTGGTCGGTGTTGTGGATCAGCAGGCAAATCGGGGTGCCGGTGGTGAGGCCTTGGTACACGCCCGAGAGGATTTGCACCGCATCGGGCTCATTGCGCTGGGTGACGAATTTGCTGGTGCCCGGGCGGCGACGGTCGAGGTCGGGTTGGATGTCGGCCTCGCTCAAAGGCATGCCCGGCGGACAGCCGTCGATCACGCAGCCAATGGCTGGGCCGTGGGATTCACCAAAGTTGGTGACCGAGAAAAGTTGTCCGAAGGTATTGCCGCTCATGGGTGGCTATTATTCCAGAGCCGACCCTTGCCTTGGCTGCGCAGGCCTCTATGGGCATTGGATGGCCAGATGATTGACACTTGCCCAGTAAAGCGGGCATGGTCATCACGTTCGGTTGGGCTCGGTTTTTCGCACTGGGTCGAGGCAGATCCATCACCCCATGCTCGTGATGCCGGGGTGGCTGAACGGATCAGGTGGGGGCCGTGTTGCTTTCTTGATCGGGCCAATCACGGATGTACGCCTTGAGCATCTTGTTTTCAAAGTCCTGGCTGTCCACCACGGCTTTGGCCACATCGTAAAAACTGATCACACCCATCAGCATTTGGTCATCCATGACCGGCATGTAACGGGCATGGTGCTCCAGCATGAGGCGGCGCACCTCGTCCAGATCGGTGTCACTGCTGCAAGTCATCGGCTGGGCGTCCATGGCACCCTGCACCGTGGTCTGGCCCACTTGACCGCCATTTTTGACCACTTGCTGGATCACCTCGCGAAACGTCAGCATGCCCACCAGTTGTCCATGGGACATGACCACCAAAGAGCCGATGTCTTTTTCGGCCATGGCATTGAGAGCGGAGGCCAACAGTTCATCGGGCTTGACCGTGAACA
>NZ_JBILQU010000003.1:0-71594 GCF_044373035.1 Limnohabitans sp.
AGGACTGTGCACGCTTTGCACCGGTGTAAGGCAACAGCCATGCAAAAGCCTCCAGAAAGTTATTGGCGACCGCCACCCATAAAAGGGGTGTGAATGCATCAACGCATGCGGCTTGATCGAGCGTCGCAACGAGTCACGAATCGATGTGCGAGATACACCAATGCGTTGCGCCAGTTCCTCCTCAAGCAAGCGATCCTCAGGCAGAAAACTCCCATTCATGATGAGATCACGACTATTGTTATGGGCAAGGCTTGCTGGCACGCGTCATGGCATCAATTGAATAGGCTTCATGGAATTTGTATACATTGATAAGTTGCAAACAAGTTGAAAGCAGTTTTATCCAGAAATTTCATGGCATTACCCGCAAATTACGCGTTTTTTATAAGTGGTTTCCCTTGTTCTTCCCATTTCCCCCACCTGCGGCTCAATTGATTGTGTACATTGAACAGAAGTTGTTCTCATCAAGGAAGTCAATGAGTGCCCATGTTTTGATTGCTGGTGCTGGTCCTGTGGGTTTGATCAGTGCTTTGGTTTTGGGCCAAGCGGGTGTTTCAGTGACTGTGGTGGAGGCGGCTGATGACCTCAATAGGGATATGCGAGCTTCTACATTTCATCCACCCACGTTGGACATGCTGGCCCGGTTTGGGTTGACACCCAAACTGGTTGAACAAGGTCTTGTGGCCCGCTACACACAGCAACGTGATCGCCAAGATGGTGTGATTGCCGAATTTGATTTATCTCTCCTCAAGGGACACACCGATCACCCTTTCCGCCTCCAATGTGAACAATGGAAATTGGCGGATCTGCTGAAGCAGGAGTTGGACCGCCTGCCCCACGTCAAACTGCTTTTCTCAACCCGAATGGAGTCGGTGACACAAAACTCTGGCAAGGTGACTGCCACAGTTTTGACCGAGGGCCAAAGCCACCCATTAAAGGCCGACTACATGATTGGCGCTGACGGCGCTTGGAGCGCTACCCGCCGGGCGCTCGGGATTGATTTTGAAGGCTTGACGTACCCGGAACGTTTTTTGGTCATCTCCACTGACTTTGAATACGCCGATCACATGACTCGTCTTTGCTATGTCAATTACTGTTCCGACCCCCAAGAGTGGTGTGTTTTGTTGCGCGTTCCCAGCCTTTGGCGGGTGCTTTTCCCAACCAAAGCAAGCGAATCCGATGAGGAGGTCATAACGGATCAGGCCGTCCAAGCCAGGTTGCAAAAATTGCTGCCCCAGCCACAGGTTTACAACACTGTGCACCGCACGCTGTACAAAGTTCACCAGCGCGTGGCCAAATCGTTTTTACAGGGGCGCATTTTTTTGGCGGGTGACGCAGCCCACATCAACAACCCACTGGGGGGAATGGGCATGAATGGGGGTGTTCACGATGCCATGAACCTGACCCAAAAACTGTTGCAGGTCATTCAGCATGGTGCATCTTTGGACTTGATGGACCGCTACGAGCGCCAGCGCCGCACCATCGCCATCGATTACATCAATGCCAGCACCGCACGCAACAAACGGGAAATTGAAGAGCGCGACCCGGTGGTTCGAAAACAAGTGCAAGCCGAGTTGCACGCCACGTGTGTGGACCCCATCAAAGCCTTAGATTATTTGCGCAAGTCATCCATGATCGAAGCTCTTGAACGTGCCCAGGCCATCGCATGATGCACAACGGTCTGTCTCAAATCAGTCAAGCATCGCGCCGCAGCCTGTTGGCAGCACGCTTGCGTCAAGGTGAGCTTGTAATTGCGCCGGGCGTATTCGAAATGATTTCCGCCAAGATGGCCGATCGCATGGGCTTTGATGCCCTATACATGACCGGTTACGGTACTGTCGCGTCTTATCTGGGTTTGCCTGACGCAGGTTTGGCCAGCTATACCGACATGCTCAACCGCGTGCAGCAGTTTGCGGCCATCACCACCACGCCAATGATTTGTGACGGCGACACGGGTTATGGGGGGCTGCTCAATGTCATGCACACCGTGCGAGGGTATGAACGCGCTGGAGCTTGCGCTATCCAATTAGAAGATCAGGAGTTCCCCAAAAAATGCGGACACGTGCTGGGACGCCGGGTTGTTCCTGCACAGCAAATGGTCGAAAAAATTCGCGTGGCAGTCGAAGCTCGAAGTGATCCCGATTTTCTGATCATCGCCCGAACCGATGCCCGCACCACGCTGGGTTTGGATGAGGCTTTGCGCCGGGCTGAAATGTACGCCAGAGCTGGGGCGGATTTGCTGTTTGTGGAGAGTCCAGAATCATTAGAGGAAATGCATATCATATGTCGAACTTTCGATTTACCCATGGTGGCCAATATGGTTGAAGGCGGTCGCACGCCTGTCCTGAGTCGGGCGCAATTGGAAGAGGTGGGGTTTGGCCTGGCCATATTTCCTGCGACCGCTTTTTTGGCAGCAGGCGCAGCTTTTGAGTCGGTTTATCAAAACCTCAAGCAAACCGGTTCTTCTAAAAGCGGCGCAACACCCTTGCACGAATTCGTTGCGTTTTCCAAGCTGATGGGTTTTGATTGGGTGCAGGCTTTCGACCAGCGCCATGCAGAAAAAGATGAAAAAGATTGAGCCACCGATTGACAAAAATGCCATCGTCCGACCCCAAGGCTTGGGTGGCATCTGTGGCATTGGGGCCAAGTGCGCCTAGATCTTATTTGCTGAATGTTTTTGATAATCAACAAAAAACACGCCGACGTGATGACGCGCGATGAGTTCACCACACAACACCAGGCCATCATGGCTTGCATCTGATTCATGGACCACCTCGGATATCGCAAAAAATTAGGCACCTTGGGCCCATCGACCAACACCATTGTCCAACCCGACTTTGATGATCTGCGGCCCGTTGGGGTGACCAACCATTACAGCCGCATCGCCATTCCAAACGATCCGGTGACCGACGATGCCGGCTTTCTGAAATTGGTCAACAGCATCAATGAAGCCACGCTGGATGCCGTTGATGTGCTTCGCTCCTGTGAGATGGACTACTTGGTCATGGGCATGTCGGCGGCGACTTTCTGGAATGGACGAAAGGGTGCCAACGATTACCTCAATATGATGCAAGACAGGTCACAGGTTGGCGTGTCTTGTGGCTCCTTTGCGACGGAGGCGGCACTGAATGTTTATCAAGCCAAGCGCATCGCCTTCATGTCACCTTACTTCGAAGTGGCCAATGCTCAAGTCAGGCGGTTTTATGAGGACTGTGGCTTTACCGTGGTGCGCGACCTGTGTTTGCGTCGCCCCAGTCCGGTTCAGATCGCCCACTCCAAAGACGACATATGTCGTCAAGCCATCTTGCAGCTTGACGGTGACGATGTGGATGCGATTGTCCAGGTGGGCACCAATTTGTCCATGATCCGAATGGCTGCGGCCGCTGAACTTTTTCTGGGCAAACCGGTCATCGCCATCAATACCGCCACTTATTGGCATGCATTGAGGGCCCTGGGCTTGCAGGACAAAAAAGCGGGATTTGGCACTTTGATGGAATTCCATTGACTGGCTAATGCACCGCTTTTGTCAATCCTTTTGTTCGTTGATTTTGTTCGTTGAATTAGAAAATGAGGTCACTTATGCGCCGTCGCGAAATTCTTGCCTCTGCCGCTGGCCTTGGACTTGCGTGTTCTGGTTTGCCTGCCTTGGCACAAAGCCCCGCTTATCCATCCAAAACGGTGCGCATCGTTGTGCCCGCCTTGGTGGGCAGTGCGGATGTTTTTGCCCGCGCCATGGCCCAGCGACTGACCCCGGTGTTGGGCCAGACCGTCATGGTGGAGCAAAAGCCCGGCGCGGGCACCAACATTGGCAATGACTTTGTCGCCAAAGCAGCGCCCGATGGCCACACCCTGCTGATCAATGGTTTGCCGCTGGTGACCAACCAGGCGCTGTACGCCTCATTGCCCTACAACACCATGCGCGACTTGGTGCCCGTGATTGAGGTGGCAGAAGTCGCCAACGTAGTCACGGTGCATCCCGGATTGGGCATCAACTCTTTGAGTGAATTGGTACAACAAGCCAAGAGTGACCCGAATAAATTCAACCACGGCACACCCGGCGCGGGCAGTTCCGGTCACTTGGCGGCAGAGTTGCTGGCCGTCAAGACCGGTGCCAAATTCACACACGTACCTTACCAAGGCAACGCCCAAGCCACCAATGACCACTTGGGCGGCATTTTGCAGATGGGTTTTGTGAATTTACCGGTCGCCCTGCAGTTCATCAAGACAGGGCGCTTGAAAGCCTTGGCGGTCACCAGCGCGCGACGTTCCGCCTTGTTGCCCGATGTGCCCACCGTGAACGAGGTTCTTGGCTTGAGCGACTACGAGTTGGTCGGTTGGTTTGGTATTTTGGCACCGGCCAAAACCCCGCAAGAAGTCATCCTTCGATTGAACACAGAGATCAACAAATTGATGCGCGACCCGAGTTTTGTGGAAGTGATTCGGGCTGCCGGTGGTGACCCCCTGGGCGGCACCCCTGCCCAATTTGAATCGCGCATGCGCCGTGATGAAGCAAGGTTGAGCGAAGTGATTCGAATTTCGGGAGCCAAAGCGAATTGATCTCAACGGCGCACACTGTGCGCCGTTCACACACTGGCCGGTTATCTTGGCTGGTGTGGAGGGTCACTGGGTCTTGGTTTTCGCCCATCGTTGCCCGTTATGCCAACATGGCGCATCACGGCACCGCCTTGGGCGCAAGACCACTGGCCTGCACCACCTCTTCTGTCGACAGGCCCAGTGCGCCCAGCACTTCGTGGGTGTGTTCACCCAGTTGGGGAATTTCTGGATCAACCTGCCCCGGCTCAAGCTTGAACTGTATGGGAATACCCAGCTCGGTCACCATTCCACCACCAAAACCAGACTGCTCGACCTCGATGCGCATGTTGCGAGCGCGTACCTGGTCCCGTTGCAAAGCCTCGTGCAGGCCGCGTACCGGTGCCCAGCAGACGTCGATGGGGGAAAGAAACACTTCCCAGTGCGCCAGCGGCTGCAATAAAAATGTCTGGCGCAGGAAATCTCTTACAGGCACCTGCCCAGGGCCGGGCGGCAGGCGGCACAAGGCAATCAGATCAGTACGATCCAGCGCGGTCAGCAAATTGATGGCGAACTTGATCTCGCTGCCACCCAGGGTGAGGAACTGGCCGTCAGCGCATTCGTAGATGTTGTAAAAGGCGTTGCCGCCAAAACCTCGCTCGTTGGCCAGCACCAGGTCGCGGTCTTCGGCAAACACCGGCCCGACCACGTTGACCAGCCAGCTCTGCAGGCAATCTTGCATCGAGATGTCCAGATAATCTCCAAGACCTGTGCTTGCCCGGCGCAGCAGCGCCATCAGCACGCCGTTCATCGCCATCAACGATCCGGCCATATCGGCCGCTGGGATATTGGGCAAGGCTGGACGCCCGTCGCTGCCACGGTTCAAACTGACAAGGCCACTTTCCGCTTGAATGCTGAGGTCGTGCGCCGGGCGCAGAGCCATCGGCCCGGTCTGGCCGTAGGCCGCAATCGATGCATACACGATGCCCGGGTGCAGCGCGCTGACCTGGCTGTAACCAATGCCTAGCCGCTCGACCACCCCGGGGCGGAAAGACTCGACGATGACGTCGGCCGATGCCGCCAAGCGAAGGAAGGCGGCCACGCCCTCCTTGCGCTTGAGATCGAGCACGACGCTTTTCTTGCCCCGATGGGTGTTGCGAAACCACACGCTGGCATTGCCCTGGCGCGCGCCGATCTCCCGCGTGGGCTCTCCTGCGGATGATTCGACACGGATCACCTCGGCACCATGGTCGGCCATCATCATGGTGAAGTGGGGACCCGGCAAGAACTGCGAAAGGTCAACCACGCGTATGCCTTCTAGCTTCATACCACGCCCTGCCCACGGAGTTGATCGATCTCGACATCGGAATAACCCACTGCAGCGAGCAATGCCCGACTGTCAGCGCCCAGCATCGAGCACACGCGCCCAGGCAGCCGCTGGCCGTCCACACGCACAGGATTGGCCAGCACGCGCTGGTTCGGTGCCTGCGGGTGCGGCAAGTCTTGCACCATGCCCACCCGCTGGGCAAAAGGATTGTCCAGCGCCTGCGGTACGTCCAGCACCGGTGCAAGCGGCAACCGACCCGCCAGCTGCGCCATCCAGTGCGCGCTGGTCTGGCCACCCATGGCTGCGTCGAGCAAGGCACTGAGCGCCTCGCGGTGCTCACGGCGGGTGACCGCAGTGGCAAAGCGCGGATCGGTCAACCACTCGGGGCAGCCCACGCCATGCGCCAGCGCCTCCCAAAATTTTGGGGTCATACACATCACGAACAACCAGCCGTCAGCGCTACGCACCAGCTGGCACGGCACGGCTGATGGATGGGCCGAACGCGGCATGCGCTGCACCACATGGCCGGTATTCAGGTACCAGGTAGCGGGGTATGTGAGCTGCGCCAGCGCGACGTCAAAAAGGCTGATATCCAAGTCGCAGCCTCGACCGCTACGCGAAGCGCCCACCACACCTGCCAGCAGAGCCATGGCCGTGGTCAGGCCGGTCATGTAATCGACCATGCTCAACCCCATGCGAGCGGGCGGGCCGTCAGGCTCGCCGGTCAGGTGCAGAAAACCCGCCTCGGCCTGCATCAAATAATCATAACCAGGCCAGCCCGAGCGCTCGTTGTCGCGTCCATAGGCCGAAAGATGGACACACACCAGTTCCGGTCTGTGCTTGCCAAGCGCAGCATAGGTCAATCCTAGTTTGTCGGGCTGGTCGCCGCGCAAATTGTTCATCACCGCATCGCAGGTCGGCACCAGGCGGTGCAGCACGGCCTGGCCTGCGGCACTCTTGAGGTCCAGTGTGAGGCTTTTTTTGTTGCGGTTAAAGCTCTGGAAGAACTGGCTGTCTGGTGAGGCCGGGTCGGTGCCAAGCAGGAAAGGGCCAGTCAGGCGCGAGACATCTCCGCCATCGTGGGGGTTCTCGATCTTGATGACCTCGGCACCGAGGTCGGCCAGCATCATGGAACCGTAGGGACCGGCACCATATTGTTCGGCACTCAGTATGCGCAGACCTTGCAGGGGGAGGCGGGGGTCCATGGCTCAGATGCGGTGACGCTCAATGAGCTGCTTGGCGATCACAGTGCGCAGTATCTCGTTGCTGCCCTCTCCGATGCACATCAGCATGCTGTCGCGGTAGTAACGCTCAATTTCGTACTCGACCGAATAACTGTAGCCGCCGAAAATGCGCATCGCCTCCTGGGCGCAAAAGACACCTGCCTCGGAGCCCGCCAGCTTGGCCACGGCCGCCTCAAGATCGCAGCGCTCGCCGGCATCGTATTTCCGCGCAGCCTTTTCAATCAGGTGCTTGGCACCCTCAACTTGGGTCACCATGTCGGCCAGCTTGAGTTGCACCGCTTGGTGGTTCCAAATCGGCTTGCCAAACGCACTGCGCTCTTGGGCGTAACGCAGCGCATGCTTGAGCGCCCCTTCGGCAATCCCGGCGCCGCGTGCGGCCACGTTGATGCGGCCCAGCTCCAAGCCGCCAGCGGTGTGGACAAAGCCCTTGCCCTCAACGCCGCCGAGCAGGCGGTCAGCGGGCACTTGGTAGTCTTGAAATGACAACTCGCAGCTGTCGATAGAGCGGTAACCCATTTTCTTGAGCTTGCCGGTGACCACGAAGCCTGGGCCCTTTTCGGCGATCAACAGGCTCATGCCCTTGTGCCGGGGCTCGGCCTGCGTGTCGGTCTTGACCAGCAACAAGGTGCCGTGGCCGTGCAGGCTGTTGGTGATCCAGGTCTTGCTGCCGTTGACCACGAAGTGGTCGCCATCGCGCCGAGCCACGGTACGTATGGCCTGCAGGTCGGAGCCAGCATTGGGCTCGGTTAGTCCCAGGCTGCCTCGGAACGCACCGGATGCCATGCGCGGCAGGTAGGCGCTTTTTTGCGCCTCGGTGCCGTTGCGCTCGATGGCCGCGGCCATGATCAGGTGCGAATTGAAGATGCCGCAGGGGGCCATCCATATCGAGGACACCTTGGTCACAATCTGGGCATAAGTCCAGGCCGACAGTCCCAGCCCTCCGTAAGCCTCACTGATGGTGGCACCAAAAAGGCCCAGTTCCTTCATCTGCTCGACGATGTCTTCGGGGTACTCGTCGGCCAAGTCGAACTTGCGCGCCACGGGGCGCAATTCTTTTTCTGCCCAGACTTCGATGGCGTCAATCAGGGCCTGGTCGTCATCGCTGATTGTTGGGGTATTGTTAGTGGTCATGTCGGTTACTCGTTGGGTGGGTAGCTGGGTTCAATAACCCGCTTTGTCTTCAACACTGTGGCCCTGTTTGGCCACCAGGATGGTGCGCTCGAAAGTACACACCACCTCACCCCGTTGGTTGCTGCCGGCGGTGCGCACAGTGACCAGCCCAGCCGTGGGACGGGAGCTGGATTCGCGCTTGGACAACACCTCGGTCTCGGCATAAAGCGTGTCTCCGGCAAACACGGGGTGGGTCATCTTGATGTCGGTCCAGCCCAAGTTGGCGATCGCCTTCTGACTGACATCGCTGACACTCATGCCCACCAGCACGGCGAGGGTGAATGGGCTGGCCACAATGCACTGACCAAACTCGCTGTGTTTGGCGTATTCCTCGTCGAAGTGCATGGGATGCTTGTTCATGGTCAGCAGCGTGAACCAGATGTTCTCGGTCTGCGTCAGGGTCCGCCCTGGCCGGTGTTCATAAACATCTCCGACCATGAAGTCTTCGTAGTAGCGACCGAAGGATTCACGGTAGCGGTTTTCGGCGATCTGCTTGGACAGTTGGACCATGGACGTCTCCTAATAAGGGTGCGCGTCAATTTGCGCGTTGAAGAATGCGCTCAGCGCGCCTGAGCAGGGGTGTATCCACCATCCTGCCCTCGTATAAAAATGCACCGTGACCACCTACTGCAGCGGCGCACACGCCTTTTGCCCACAAGATCTCGACTTGCGAGGGCTGAAAAACGCCATGCATGGGTGCAATCTGGTTTGGGTGTATGGCCGCCTTACAGTCGAAGCCCATATCGAGCACACGGCGCGTCTCCTGCACCAAGCCAGGCTCATCGGCAATGGCAATAAACGGCACATCCCAAGCCTGCAGGCCCCACGCCCGCGCCGCATTCACCAAGCGGCCACGCGCGCTGAGCAGGCCATCCCAGTCAAAGCGTGCACCCAACTCCATGGACAGGTCGGCACCGCCCAACATCAACGCCGACAGGCGGGGGGCGGCATGCCGGGCGGCGGCTGCGATCTCGGTGGCGCGCTCAACGCCCAACGGCGTCTCCACCAATGCCACCAACTCGGTAAACGCCTGTGGCAACCACGCATGCATGGCCTCTAACTCATGCGACGATTCGGCCTTGGGAACCAGCAACACATCCATGTGAACACCGGCCTCAGCAATGGCCATCACATCGCGCAGACCGACCAGGGTCTTGCTGGTGTTGATGCGCAGGCCCAAGCGCGACCCGCCGCCATTCCCCTTGGCGCGCCCAAGCAGGTAGGCCATGGCAGCGTTGCGCGCCGCGTCCTTGCGGTCGGGATGGACCGCATCTTCTAAGTCGATACAAACTACATCAGCGCCACTGGCCATGGCCTTGTCGAAACGTTCCGGCCGTTCGGCCGATACAAAAAGCAGTGTGCGAGGAAGTGTTGGCATTGAAGTGCACTGTATCTGAAATATGTCCGGACAAGTATAGGATCTCTAGACGCGTGCCGTCAAGCTAGGGGCTTTGTCTTGAGGGGCTTTTTCATCACGCGCTTTGTCTTTGCTTTTTTGTCTGATGTTGACATGATGGTGACACCAACAGCGGCGAAGAATGAAAAAAATGTCCGAACAAACAACTTCGCATGTCCGCATGCTTGCTGGGCCCAGGCCTGTCGTTTAGCGGGCGTCTGTTGACCCTCAACCAGCATCCGGACTACCCACACCTGCAATCGTGCCGCATTGCATTGGCTCGAGTGGATGGACTATGTGGCGTACGGCTCACGCGTACCGGCAGCACCCACGAAGCGCGGGCAGCCGACTCATTAGGCGACGTCGGGAGACCGATGGACAAATTGCAGATGCAGCAAAAAGCTCGTCAGCTGAAGGGTGGTAGCAGTGCGGTGCTTGGACGCATCACAGCCTTGCTGGACGTCTCCCTTGGCCTGCAGGCATAGGAAAATGAGGATGAATGCACGCCCATCCCACGAGCCCTGTTCACTCCGATTAACCCACTTCGCCACACAAATACGACTATTTGCCCATCATGTACTGGGGCAGCCAGGTGGCGATCTGGGGGAATACCACCACCAAGACGGTGGCTACGAGCATGATCAGGAAAAACGGGATGGCAGCACGGGCAATGGTCAAGATGCTCTGTCCGCTCATGCCCTGCAACACAAACAAATTGAAACCCACTGGAGGACTGATCTGGGCCAACTCGATCATGATCACGATGTATATGCCAAACCAGATCGGATCGAAACCCGCGGCCTGCACCATGGGCAGCACCACGGCCGTGGTCAGCACGATCATCGACACGCCATCGAGCGCGCAGCCCATTAACAGATAGACCACGGTCAGAGCTGCAATCAGCGCGTAAGGCGTCAGGTTCAGCGCCACCACCCATTCGGACAAGGCTTTGGGTATTCCGGTGAAACCCATCGCCACGGTCAGGAAACTCGATGCACCGAGAATGAACATGATCATGCAGCTCATGCGCAAAGAGCCCGACAGACTTTCGACGAAGGACTTTCGGTTAAGTGTGCCTCCGAAAGCTGCAATGCACAGCGCGCCCAGCACACCAAATGCAGAGGCTTCGTTCGCCGTGGCCACACCGGAGACCATGGACAGAAACACAAAGATGACCAGCAGCAACACCGGGATCAACTGACCCGAGGCCTTGATGCGCTGGCCCAATGTCATTTGCACCGATGCCTTGGGTGTCTTAGTTGGATTGAGCAAGGCCCATACGATGATGTAACCCGAGAACATGCACAACAGCATGATGCCGGGAACGATGCCCGCAAGAAACATCCGGATGATGGACACGTCGGCTGCCACCGCGTACACGATCATTGCGATCGACGGAGGGATTAGGATGCCCAAGGTGCCCGCGCCACATAAAGAGCCCAACATCATTTGCCGGTCATAACCACGGCGTTCTAACTCGGGCAGGGCGATCTTGGCAATGGTGGCGCAGGTGGCCGCAGACGACCCAGACACTGCACCGAAAATGCCACAGCCCAGCACGTTGACGTGCAGCAGGCGGCCTGGCAGTTTGTCTAACCATGGCGCAAGGCCAGCGAACATCTGCTCGGCCAGACGGGTACGAAACAAGATCTCACCCATCCAGATGAACATGGGCAGCGAAGCGAGTGACAACGACGAATAGGTGTTCCAGTAGGAGGTCACCAGGTTGATGTCGGGCCGCGTATTCGAAAAGAAGGCGACCCCGGCCCACGCCACAATGCCCAAGGTGATTGAGATCCAGATGCCGCCTGCCAACAACAGAAGCAAAAGGGCGATAAGCAAAGTAGAGGTGGCCATGGATTCAGTGCTTGGAAGCATCCTCAAGCGTGAGCGGGCGTTCTGCGTGCAGGCTTTCAGCCGGGGCCCCCAGCGTGGTCACCAACTCGTCGACGATGGCGACCCAAAGCAGGGTCACGCCCAACAAGAAACTGGACTGCGGTATCCAGACTGCGATTTCAATCATGCCTTGCGAGGTCTCCTCGGAACGCCAACCAGACCACAGGTAACCCGTTACCGAGTACACCATGTAACTCACGAACACCAGTGCCACCAGCAGGCAGCCAATCAGGACCGGCTTGCGAACCAAAGCAGGCATGCGGTCCACGATGAAACCGACCCGCACCATGTCGCCGCGCTTGAACGTGGCAGGAAGCGCGAGGAAGCCGGCCGCCGCACAAAACCAACCCACAAGTTCGTTGGCGCCGGTGATGTAACTCCCCAGCTTGCGGAAGGCCGATTCACCGATCATCAGCAGGAAAATACCGATGATGAAAAAGGCCGCCAGCACCAGGCTAGCGTTGTAAATGTGGTTGAGCAGTCGGCGCATGGCTTGGGTGGGTCATTGCGGCTTATTTGCCGATTTCCTTCCGGTAAGCTGCCAAGGCGGCAACGGCTTCGTCACCCATAGGCTTGGCGTAGACCTCCCACAGCGGGTTGGTGCGCTTGACCATTTCGTCGACCATAACCTTGGGTGCTGTGGCAATGTTCATGCCGTTGGCCTTGAGTTCTGCCACCTTCTTCTCATGGTCTTGCTTGCTGTTTTCCCAGAATGTGGGCTCCAGCTCTTTGGCCACTCGCTCCAGGATTGCCTGTTGCGCCGGCGTGAGCTTCTTCCATGTATCCAAATTGATGGACATGACGTTGGAGGCCCAAATGTGGTTGGTCATGTAGCCAAACTTCATGAAGTCCCAGTATTTTTGCGCCACTGCCGTGCCTGCCGAGGTGGGAATGCCATCGAGCATGCCCGAGCCCAGTGCTTGCAAAATCTCCAGATTGTTCATTTGCACCGGCGTCATGCCCAGTCGGTTGATCCAGTCAGTGGTAAGTCTGTCCAGGCTGCGCATCTTCATGCCCTTGAGGTCGTCCACGGTGTTCACCGGCTTCTTGACAAAGAAAAACTGATTGGGCCAAGGCACGATGTACAGCGCTTTTTGGTTGTTCTTGGCCAAGATGCCTTCCCAAACCGGGCGGAAGTACTTGTGCATGGCCTTGAGCTGGTCGTAGTCACCCACCAAGAAGGGCAGGGTCTCGACGGCCATCACGGCACCCCTACTGGCATTTTGAAACAAGGCAAAGTCGCCCATGGGCACCACGCCCTCACCGATCGAACGCAGCGACTCATTGGCCTTAACGCCCAGCGAGCCTCCCGGATGGGTGGTCATGACGACTTCGCCCTTGGTCTCTTGCTTCACGCGCTCGGCAAACCGAGCCGCGTTGAGCGAGTGGAACTCATTGGGGCCCCAAGGCACCGAAATGTCCAACTTGAGCTGGGCGCTGGCACTCAAAGAGGCCAGAGCTAACATGCCCGTGGCCAAAACAGGACGGAGCCACCGCCCGAAGGAAAAAAGTTGACGCATGTAAACCCCCACAACACGATCGTTAAACCCACGGGGTTGGAATACGCAGCAACGCACCCACCCCACCCTTTTAGGTGTACAGGCGGGAGCCGAAACAGACCCGCACTGGACCCAAACTACTCTGTATCGAAACGCAACTTCATGTTAACAATATGTCCGTACAACTGTAAATGGATATTTGTAAGTACTTACCCGATTTAGATCAAAAACCATAACCCGGCAGGGCCAGCCAAGTCAGCTCAGCCGTGACGCCTCAGGGTAGATGCGTAGGTAAACAACTGGCCCTGATAGAGAGAATGCGCCACCACGACCAACCGGCCACTGAGGTCGAAATAGTTACGGGTGGTTTGGAAGGCTGCATCAGCGCTCGCGACATGCAGCAGTTTGGCCGAGTGTTCGTCCAGGTTGATGGCATTAAAGGCCTGCTCGATGCGGTCCAGACGTGAGGGATCGACCGTGGCCACAATTTCCTGCGCAGCACTGTCCGGGCCCAGCAGTCTGCGCGCCTGCGCCTTGGTACGCACCGCCACGTAAACATCCACCAGCGCCAGTGGACGCACATCGTTGCGCAGGTAACGTATAGACCGCACCCGGATACATGGCAATTTAGCCATCAGGGTGATCTGACTGGCGAACTGGTTGGCGTTGGCCGCCATTTCCTCCCCGCCCAGCACCTGCAGCCGACTGGCGCTGCCCTGCTGCATCAGGTCGTCAATGCTCTGAATGCTCTGCTCGTAGTGCACCGGTGGCGTGCGGGCAACAACCGTCGAGCCCGAACCTTGGCGGCGTTTGATCAGCCCACGCTGCTCGAGCTGGCGCAGCGCCTCGCGTGCCGTGTGGCGACTGACGCCAAAGCTCTCGCACAATTCGCGCTCAGTGGGCAAGCTGGTGCCCACGGCATAACGCGCATCCTTGATTTTTTCGGCAAGCGCGTGGTACATCTGACGGTAAAAAGGTTCACTGGTCATGGTGTCGGTGAGTGGTGTCAAGGATGAAAAAAGGGACAACGGCCAGCTTGATTTTTGCACAAGCTGGGATCACAATATGTACGGACAAGCAACTTTATCCTCTATGCACCACGCCACATACCACGAAGTCGTCGACACGAAAGCGCTGATGCAGGCATTTCCGGTCGGCGACGCCTTTATGGCCAAATTCAAGGGCATGGGTGTCGACGAACTGCGCGCGCACCAAAATAACCTTTTCACGCGCCAGCTTCAGCGCGCCTGGCAACTCCCCTTTTATCAGCGTCTATGGGGTCGGGCCGGCTTACAGCAAGGCGACATCGTCAGCGTCGATGACATTGCTCAACTACCCAGCTTTGGCAAAGACGAGGTGATGGAGGCCATTGAGCGCCACCCGCCGCTGGGCGACCACCACGGGCGAGACATCCCCATTGACGGCAAGATCCACCCCATGATCCTGCACGCCACCAGCGGCACCACCGGACGACCGCAGCCGCTACTGTTCAGCCCGCGCACCCGGGAAGTGCATGCCTTGATGCTGGCACGCGCCTACCAAATGCAGGGTTTGCGGCCCACCGACATGGTGCACTCCGTCTACGGACACGGGCCCGTCAATGGCGGGCACTATGTGCGCGAGGCGGTCATCCACCATACCGCAGCCATGTTCTTTGCAGCAGGGACCGGTGTTGAGACGCCCTCAATCAAGCAGGTCGAATTTATGCGCGACCTGGGCGCCACCGTTATCGTGGGTTTTGCCGACTACATCAAGCGCCTGGCCGATGTGGCGCGCGAACAGGGCTTGGAGCCTGGCCGCGACATTCCTGTGCGCATGATCTCCGGCCATCTGGCCAAGGATGCGCGCCAGGCCCTGTCTGAGGCATGGGGTGGGGCCGAACTGTTTGATTGGTATGGGGTGGGTGACACGGGGCTGATCGCCGCCGAGGGAACCGACCACGACGGCATGCATGTGATGGAAGACGCGCACTGGATCGAAATATGCGACATCGAGACGGGATCCGCGATGCCGCACGGCGAGGTCGGTGACCTGGTGGTCACTTGCCTGTTCACAGAAGACATTTTTCCCATCATCCGCTTCAACACCCACGACCTGACCCGCCTTTTGCCTGGCGCATCGCAGCTGGGACTACCTTTTCGACGCATGGAGGGATTCTTGGGGCGCAGCGACAGCATGGTGAAGCTGCGCGGCATCAATGTGTTTCCGCAGGCCCTGTCTTCCATACTGGCCGACATGCCGGGATTTCGTGGCGAATACCTGTGCGAACTTTCGCGCGATGCCAATGGACGCGAGGACCTCATGGTCAAGATCGAATGCTCGTTGCCGGCAACTGAGGCCCTGTCGCAGCAGTACCACGAACGGTTGAAGCACCGACTCGGGGTCGACGTGCAGGTGCAGTTGTGCCCGCTCCAGTCGCTGTCGGAGCTGACAGGCGTTGAGACGCGGCAAAAACCGGTGCGCTTGCGCAAGCTCGTTTGAGCCCAGTGGCGACACACCCCCTGCTGCTCGCCAGTGCCAGTGAGCAGGCACGCGCGGTGTTGTCAGGCCACATCAGCGCCGAAGACCTGCTGCAGTTGCAGCTGCAAGCGATTGACCACTGGCAACCAGCTCTCAACAGCTACATCGCCCGCACACCGGCAACTACCCCGGAGAAGGGATTTTCCCTGCTGGCGGGCAGCAGCTTCGCGGCCAAGGACAACTTCGATGTTGCTGGCCTGCCCAGCGCCTCGGGCCTGCGGGCCTTGTCGCGCATGCCAACGCGCGATGCCACGGTGGTGGCGCGCCTGCGTGCGGCGGGCCTTTCGTGCTTGGGGAAACTCAACATGCACCCTATGGCCCTGGGTGCCAGCAACCACAATCCCGACTTCGGCAACTGCTTCAATCCGGTGGGCGCAAGCTTGACGCCCGGCGGCTCCAGCGGCGGTTCGGGTGCGGCCGTGGCTGCGGGTCTGTGTGGCATTGCACTGGGCAGCGACACCATGGGTTCGGTGCGCATTCCTGCCGCTTACTGCGGTGTGGTCGGCTTCAAACCCAGTCACGAAACCCTGGGCCTAGACGGCATCGACACCTTGTGCCGTTGGTTGGACCATGTCGGCCTGCTGGCCCGCAGCGTGGAAGACATCACAGCCGCGATGCTCATCACCGCGCCGCAGCTGCCACCGGCGCATTCGCCCGTGGCAAGACGCTGGCGTGTCGGCGTGGTGCAGGACCTGCCCGCACTCGGTGCCAGCGAGGCAGTCTGTTTGGCTTTTGGTACCGCCATCGGGCAACTGCAACAGAGCTTACCGATGGACGTGGTGCCGCTGCACTTGGCTGCCAGCCAGCTTGGCGCCAGCCGCCGCGCCGGCCTGCTGCTGTGCGAGGCCGAACTGCACCACCGCCTGGTCCCGCTGCTGCGCGATCGCCCCGATGCACTGCCCACCGACCTGCTGAACATGATGCACTACATCGAACGCAAGTCGGCGCTGGACTTGGGTCAGGCCCTGGCGCAAGTGGCGCGCACCGGTGAACAGCTGGACACCCTCTTACGAGGGCTTGACGCAGTGCTGATGCCCACCGCACCGCAGGTGGCCTTCGCGATGGACATGCCCCCGCCGCCAAACCAGGCCGACTTCACCGCCATGGCCAATATGAATGGTGCGCCCGCCATCAGCCTGCCCTTGCCCGTAGCCCCAGGGGCCTTGCCGGTCGGTCTGCAGGCCGTGGGTCAGCGTGGCCACGATTTGGCGCTGTTGCAACTGGCCGTCTTGCTTGAACACGCTCTGAAACCCACTCCGACGCGCAGCCCCTGAGCGCACCCCACACCCGCAGAAAGAACTTCATGCCCCATCCTGTATTGCGCCGTGTGCCCCGTGCCGAAATGACGCCCCGCCTGCAAAGCGAATACGACGCCGCCATCACGCTGCGCGACGACGCCACCATGCAGGAAGTGGGTGCCAATGCGCCCGAGTTAATGGCTTGGTACCGGGACGAGTTTTACGGCAAACTTTTCTACAGTGGCCGGGTCGACATCCGCAGCAAGGAGTTGCTGCGCTACCGCTTGTCCATGATGCATGGCTGCGCTTTTTGCAACAAGGGCAACCGGGTGGCTGCCAACCAGGCCGAGGTGAGTGCGGAGCAGTTGGCACACATCTTGGACGAGAACCACGCATGCTTTTCCCCCCGCGACCGCGCCGTGCTGCGGGTGGCGGACCAGATCGTCATGACCAACATGCATGGCCAACTCGACGCTGCGCTGCACGCTGAACTCAAGCCCTTCTTCGACGACGCCCAAATATTCGAACTTGGCATGGTCGCCGGCATCCTGACCGGCATGGCTAAATTTATCTTCGTCTACGACTTGGTCGAGAAAGAAGCCAACTGCCCGATCGTGCCGCTGTAAAACAACGGCTTGGCCCTCAAGCCGCCTGCGTGGCCTATGCCAAGGGCTGTGGTGTCACGCTGCAGACGCTCAGGATGGGCAAACGCTGATTGGCAACACGCCAGCGCTTTGCCCATGCAAACCAGACGCCATCAGAGCGACGCTATGAAGCCATCGATCAGCGCCGCCAGCGCGCGAGGGTTGTCCTGGCTCACGCGGTGGTCGGCATCAACCTCGGCATACTGCGAGCCGGGGATCAGTGCGCACAGGCGCGCCATTTTGTCCGTCGCAAACACCGCAGAATGCGAACCCCGCAACACCAAGGTGGGGCAGCGCACATGGATGCGGTCCCAGATCGGCTCCTCCAACAGGTGCTCGGTCTCGACGACACCGGGCGGGTAATAGCGCCACTCGACCACGCCGTCAACCGAGGCACGAAACGAATGCTGGCTGTAATGCGCCTTCATGGCATCGCTCCAGCGGTCTGAAAAGGGCATGCGGTCGCGGGCTTCAGCCAGCGAGGCAAAGCGGAACTCGCGCAGCATCTGGGCGCGCACATTGGCACTGATCTGCGGGTCCAGCGACAGGCCGGGGTCAACCACGGTCAGGCTGGCCACGCGCTGCGGGTTTTCGGAGGCCAGCAGCAAAGCCAGATTGCCGCCGGTGGCCGCACCCACCACATGCACGCGGGGCACCTGCAGCGCATCGAGCAAAGCACACAGGTCGTCCAGATAATCTTTGTAGCCGTAGCCGTTCGCCGGATAGTCCGACAAGCCATGGCCACGCGCATCTGGCGCGATAAATCGGTTGGGCAGTGTGGTGTGCTCGACCACGAAATCCCACACCCGGGCATTGGTGCGGTTAGGGTGCAGAAGCAGTACCGGCACCCCCGAACCCGACCAATCGAGGCAGTGCAGCGATAACTGGGCCAGCGGCACTTGGCGTGACAAAGCGGGGCGCTGAAAAGGGACGAAAAGTTCGGATGGCATGGATGGTTTCCTCAAGGGCAGTCCGCAAGCTTGGTCTTACACCAGACCCAGACCGTGCGCAGCCTTAGCCAGCGCATTGCGGTCTTGCGGATGGGCGATGGCCAGCATGCCTCGCACACGCTGGTCAAGACTGGCGTGGCGCAGGCGGGCCACGCCGTACTCAGTGCAGATCATGTCGGCGTCGCTGGCCGCCACGGTGCAGGGGCCGCTCAGACGCGCCACGATGCGCGGCTGCTGGGCCGCCGAGCGCGACGGCAAGGCCATCACGGACTGCCCGCGATTGGCGCACTGGGCCGCACGAACGAAATCAGGCAGGCCGCCGACGCCCCCCACGTGGCGCCACCGACCATCCTGTCCAAGCACGGCCTCGGCATTGACATTGCCCAAGAGATCGACCTCGATAGCGCTGTTGAGGCTGAAGAAATCGTCGATGCCGGCAATGACTGCCGCATCGTGGGTGACGTCCGGGCTGCGCAGGCAGATACCGGGATGCTGGTTCACGCTGCGGTACAGCGAAGGGCTGCCCAGCACGCAACCCACCACCGCCACACCAGGATCGCGGGTTTTGCGGGAATGGTCCACCGCGCCAGCGTCGACCAGTGCCTGCAGGTCGTCGGTGTACATGCCGCTGTGCACGCCCAAGTGCCGGTGCGACGACAGGGCGGCCAACATCACCGAAGGCAAGGCCCCGATGCCCACCTGCAGGCAGGCGCCATCGGGCACCAGCGCTGCCACATGGCCTGCAATGGCTTGCTCAACCTCGCTGGGTGCTGACTTGCTCAGCGGCGCGGGTGCGTGGTCGACCTCCAATACAGCGGCCAGCTCAATGTCGTCGGGCCAACGCGCACCAACAACACAGGGCGCCTGCGCGTTGACTTCGGCGATGACATGGCGGGCCCTGCGCGCGGCAGCCAGTGCCGGCCCGTGCGAGGCCCCCAGATACAGGTCGCCGTCGGCGTTTCGCGCCAGACTCACAAGCGCCACATCGACTGGCCACAAGCCCTGCTGGTAGACATGCGCACAAAGGCCGTATCGCAAGGGGCTCAGGTGCACAGGCCGCGCCTGCGCAAGACGAGCGGCGCTGCCCATGCCGCCATAGACGGTGATTTCACAGCTCGAAGGCAGGGCTTGAGCGGCATCCGAAAAAGGCACACCCAGCATCAAGTGCAGGGGCAAGGGCCGTGCCGATGACGCCAGCGATTCGGTCAGCGATTGGGCCAGCGATTGCAGCAAAGCCACCGGCTCGCTGGACATGTGCGAGCAGACCAAGTGGTCACCCGCCCGCAGCCAACGCGCCCAGTCCATCTCAGGCCTGCCAAGGCACTTGCTGTGCAAAGTGCCTTGCGATCTCCTCGCGGGTGGCGATCCACACCCCGCCAGGCCGCGCGGCCCGCTCGGCAGCATAGGACAGGAATTGCTCCAAAGCCCAGATGCGGCCGGGCCGCCCGATGATGCGCAGGTGCAGCCCGATGGACATCATATTGATCTCGTGTTCCCCCTCGGCCAGCGCCCAGTCAAGGTTATCCTTCGCATACTTGAGCCATTGGTCAGGGGTGTAAGAACCCTCGGACCACATTTTCATGTCGTTGTTGTCCAGCTGGTAGGGCAGCACCACGATGGGCTTTCCCGCGTGCGAGTCCCAAAACGGCGCATCATCGGAAAAATCGTCCATGTGGTACAGAAAACCCTCCTCGATCAGCAGACGGCGCGTGTTGTCGGTGGTGAGGTAGCGAGACAACCATCCCTGTGGACGTCGACCAGTGCTCTGGGTGATTGAGTCCACGGCCTTGCGGATGTAGGCCCTCTCTTCGTCTTCGCTCATTGAGAACTGATGCGCCCAGCGGTAGCCGTGCGAGGTGACTTCGTGTCCTTGACGCACGATCTCGCGCGTCAGCTCTGGTGCTCGCTCCAGCGCCAACGCGCAGCCAGTGATGGTGGTGCGTATGCCGTACTTGGCCAGCAGGCGCATGACGCGGGGCGCGCCACGGTTGATGCCATAGCGGTAGTTGGACTCGTTGCCATGGTTGCGCATAGTCCTCTTGAGGGCGATCCCCATTTCGTCCACCGGCTCAGGGTACTTGTCGCCATCCAGGATGTTGGCCTCGGCCCCCTCCTCGACGTTGACGACCACCGACAGGGCCAACCGGGCACCGCCGGGCCAGGCATAGGATTTGGGACCGATCTGGTAACGCATGAAAAACCTCTCCACAGACGAACGAGCTGCATGCGGACTGCAGTCGCAGCAACAACCACATGCAGGACTTGCAAAGTTGTACGGACATATTATCATTGCTTGCAAACACAACGCAACCGCTGCCCACCCGCAGACACCGGCAAAAAACATGGAACTGCTTCAGCTGCACCAAAGCGGCCCGATCGCCCGCATCGTGATCAACCACCCCGCGCGCAAGAACGCGTTTTCGCGGGCCATGTGGCGCACCCTGCCCAGTCTGGTGGCCGCTGCTACAAGTGAGCCGCAGACCCGGCTGCTTACCCTTGTGGGGGTGCAACCAGGCCTGTTCGCGGCCGGTGCAGACATCAGCGAGTTCGAGCACACCTACATCACCCCCGGCGAAGGCGCCGTGGCATCCCGCGAGATTCAAGTTGCGGTCGACGCGCTGGAGAACTGCCCTTTGCCTGTGGTGGCGCTGATCGACGGCCCCTGCGTCGGCGGCGGCGTCGCGCTGGCCGTGGCCTGCGACCTGCGCATCGCCAGCGCGCAGGCGCGCTTTGCAGTCACACCGACACGACTAGGCCTGTCATACCACCCCGATGACCTGCGCCGCCTTGTGCGCGCCTGCGGCCTGGCCGCGGCCAGCGAGCTGCTCATGGGTGGGCAGTTGTGGCCAGCCGAGCGCGCCCTGCGCTGCGGGCTGGTCAACCAGGTTTGGCCATCGGCAGTGTTTGCCGAGCAGTCCCAGGCCTTGCTGCATGCCATCGCAGCCAACTCGCTGGATGGCACACGCGCCATCAAGCAGGGCCTTCGCGCCGTGATGGCCAACGACTCAATCGGCCTAACCCAGGCCGCCCATACCTTTCTCGACCTGTTCCAGGGTCGGGACTTCACCGAAGGCCGTGACGCCTTTTTGCAAAAGCGTCCGGCTAACTTTCCATCCCACCACAAGGGCGCCGCAATATGACCGACAGCCAATATCACGATCCGATTGAACGCATACTCGACCTGATCGAACAGACCCGCTTTGACGACTTACCCAGCGATGCGGTGAGCGCGGCAAAGGTGTTTTTTCTGGACACCGTGGGCGTTGCCTGCTCCGGAAAACTCGCCCCAAAAATGGACGCGCTCATGGCCGCATCGGCACGCTGGGGTACACCGAGCGAGGCCTCTGCATCGGTCTGGAACACCGGTCTGCAAGCACCAGGCCCGGTGGCCGCTTTGATCAATGGTTACCAGTGCCATGCGCTCGAATACGACTGCGTCTTTGAACCCGGCGTGATCTTGCCGACACCGCCGATCTTCGCCGCCCTGATGGCCAAGGTGGACGAGTTGACAGCCCAAGGCCGCCCACCCAGTGGCCGCGACCTGCTGCGCGCCTTCACTGTTGGGCTAGAAGTCTCCTGCACACTGGCTGGTGCAACCCGCAACGCAATGTTCTTTTTCCGCCCTGCAACCACGGGGGTGTTCTCGGCGCTGGCCGCCCTGGCCTGCCTGGACCCACTGCCGCGCGAGCAGCTGCGCTATGCCTTTGGCATTGGCTACTCCCAGATGTGCGGCCCTATGCAGGCACACGAGGAAGGCTCGATGATGCTGGCCATGCAAATGGGGTTTGCGGCGCGCAACGCACTGCAAGCGCACGACATGGCACGTATGGGCATCACCGCGCCGGTCGAACTGCTGAGTGGACGCTTTGGTTTTTTCAACAACTTTGAGCACGAGCACGAACTGTCTGCAGCGCTGGACGCAATGGGCGCACCCTGGAAGGTGACGCAGCTTTCGCACAAGCCCTTTCCCAGCGGACGCGTCACACATGGCGCGATCCATGCGATGCGTGGGCTGCGGCAAGAGCTGGGCCTGACGGCGACCAACGCCCTCGAGCGCATCCACGGCATTCACGTGACGCTGCCCCCGTTGGGCATGCGTCTGGTAGGTCGGCCGATGGTGCACCAGCCGCCGCCTAACTATGCGCGCCTGTGCATACCTTTCGTTTCTGCGGCCGAAGTCGTGTTTGGCGGTGTCGACCCCACCACCTTCGTGCCCGAATGCTTAGGCAACCCAGTGGTGGAAGCACTGGCGATGCGCGTGACCACCGAAGAAAAACCGCATCCCAATGCAAACGCTTTCTACCCACAGACGTTGACGCTGACGCTCACCAACGGCGATCGGATCACGCGCGAGATTCCATATGCCTGGGGCCACCCGCTGCTGCCATTGAGCGCGCAGGAGCGGGAGGACAAATTCCGCCTGTGTTGGCACCTGACACGCGAGGGCAATGCCGCGCAGAACCAGCAGATGGAAGCCATGATCGCATGGCTAAATCGCTTGCCCGAGGCCCTCGACGCCGCCCCTCTGGTGGCGCTGCTGGCCGCTGCCACCTGAAGACCAAGGTCCCGAGCGCCGCAGCCTACAAAGGCGCGATGCGCGGTGCCGTGCCCAGCCTTGTGCCGGCAATCACCAGCACCAAGCCGACCAGGTGCCACCAACCCAGTGGTTCGCCCAGCATCAGTGCCGAGGACAGCACGCCGAAGATCGGCAGCAAGTAGAGAAAGGGGCTGGCCCGGCTCTGCCCGATGCGGCCGATCGCAAAGTACCAGGCCAGATTGGCCAGCGCCGTACCCACCACACCCGAATACATCAAATACCCCCACACCATGGGTGTATCGAGGGCGGCTCGTGCCTGCACCCAGCCACCATCGAGCATGGCGTGTGCGAGCAGCATCAGCGACCCCATGCCATAGGTCGACCAGCCAACCACAAGCACATCAATGTCTTGCGCCACGCGCTGTATCAGCAAACCTCCGCCGACGAAGGCCAACAAGCCCAGCACAAGCAACACCTCCCCCAGTCCGGTGATGCCTAACTGTGCGCCTGGCGCCATGACCACAACCAGCGTCACACCTGCAAAACCCAGCGCAATACCGAGCATGGCCCGCTGGTGCACCCGCTCTCGCATCAACAAGGCACCCGCCGCCACAGACAGCGGAGGAATCAAGGCCATGACCAGTGACGCACTGGTGGCTGTGGTCAGGCCCATACCATGGGTGAACATCACCTGGTTGAGATAAATAATCAGAAAGGAAGTGCCCCCCAAATAGCCCCACTTGGCCAGTGACAGGCGAGGCAAGCGACGATCGCGCAACCACAGACCCAACGTGAGCACCAGCGTGGCCACCAGCATACGCAGCGCAGCAAGCCACATCACGTCCAAGACCCCGGTCAGGGCCTTGATGGCCGGGATGTTGGCACCCCAAGCCACCATGACCAAGATCAGCAACACGGGCATGCCGCGGTTGGTGCCAGTGTCGCTGAAAATGGCCAATCAGTTGGCCTTAGCCGTCAGGTTGACCACCTTGCCAGCTGTGGCGTTCCAGTTATTGACGCACTCTGCGCCGCAGCGGGCAGCCCATCGCGGCAGCACCTGCTCAATCAGCGCCTTGCGGCGCAATTCGACATCGCCGGCTGCAGGATTGACCAAGACCATCTTGCCAGCAGGGCCTTCAGAGCAGGCCCCACCGGTGTTGCAGGCCAGGCCAACGTCGTTTTCACGCACGTTCTGGTCGAAGATGGCCTTTTCCAAGCGCGCGTATTCGCTCGTGATGGTCTTCTGGGTGGCCGCGTCGAGCTTTCGCCAGCTGTTGAGGTTGAAAGCCGCCATGCCGGAGCCCCAGTTGATGGGCAGCGCATACAGGTACTTGGCGCCGTCGTACCACTTTGCTTTGTAGCCTCCCAAGGTGCCGGTGATGGCACAGTCGATGACACCGTTTTGCAGCGACTGCTGCACCTCGCCAAAAGCCATGTTCACGCCAGAGCCACCGAAATAGCTGATGAAGTCGGCCTGCGAGGCGCCCGAGGTACGCACTTTGCGGCCCTTGAGGTCGGCCAGACTCTTGATCTCTGCGCGGCAAAAGAGCACCTGCGCCTGGAAGGAATACATGGCCATGACCTTGACCTTCAGCTGCTGCTCATAGTAACGCTCGAGTTGCGGACGGAAAGCATTGGTCACTTCCCTGAAAGTCTGTATGGTGGGCGAGACGCCTGCCAGGTCGGTGGCATCATTGATCGCGTTGTCACCCGCAACAAAGCCCAGCTGTGTGGTGCCGACGTCGAACACACCTTGACTCAGCAGCTTGAAGACCTCGGGGCCTTTGAGGCCCATCTCATTCCAGGGCTTGATGCTGGCCGTGACTGCGCCACCCGTGGCTGCCGGAATGTCCTTGATCCAGAACGGTGCCTCCAGGTCCTTGTATTGGGTGGTGATGCCCAAGTTGCCCACCACCTGCAGGCTGACTTTGGGGGACGACTGCGCTTGCACCGCACTGGCGAGGCACAGACCGAGCGCCGCAGCGCTCCAGACAAAACGACGTACAAGTTTCATTGACTTCTCCTCAGGTTGAAATAACAGGCCGTGTCACCCACGGCTTGCAGCGAAAACGGATGGCAGCCAGAGCGCGAGCTCAGGGAAGGCAATCAGGCCGATGATCAGCAGGAGCATCAGCACCACATAGGGCAGCGACCCCATCACCACGTCGCGGAACGCCCCCCCCTTGCGCACCGACTGCACCACAAAAAGGTTCATGCCAATGGGTGGGGTGATCAGCGCGGTCTCGATCAGAATCACAAACACTACGCCAAACCAGACGGGGCTATAACCCAGTTGAGTGATGATTGGCACCACGATGGGAGTGGTGGCGATCATCAGTGTGAGCGACTCGACAAAGCAGCCCAGAAAGATGTAGAGCACGATGATGGACAGCATCACCGCCAGTGGTGTCCATCCCAACTCAGCAACCCACTTGACGGCGGCATCGGTCAGGCCCAGCGTGGACAACACGAAGTTGAGAAAATAGGCTGCGATCACGATGGCCATCACCATGGCGGTGGTGCGTACCGTGCCCTCAAATGAGCGCAGCAGCAACGCCAGCGTCAACCGCCGGCGTGTGACCACCAGCGCCAGCGCCCCCATCACGCCCAGCGCCGAGGCCTCGGTGGCCGTGGCCAGGCCGGCATAGATGGAGCCCACCACCAGCAGGAACAGCATGACAGGCGGCAGCAGGTGCACCAAGGCCTGAAAGCGCAGGCCCCAGCTGGAAACCTTGCCGCGCGGCGCCAGCGAGGGGTTGATGATGCAGCGCACATAGACGTAGACCGAGAAGATACTCGCCAACATCAGTCCGGGTATGAGCGCTGCGAGGTAGAGATCTCCGACGGCCGTATCGGACATGGCGCCGTACAGCACCATGTTGATGCTCGGCGGGATCAGTATGCCCAGCGTGCCACCCGCGGCGATCGTGCCAAGGAACATGCCACGGTCGTAGCCGTAGCGGTCCATGTTGGGGATCGAGACGGTGCCGATGGTGGCCGCCGTGGCGATGCTGGAGCCCGAGGTGGCTGCGAACACCGCCGACGCTGCGATGTTGGTGTGCATCAGCCCACCGGGGATGTGGCCCACCCAGCGGTCCAGCGCCTCGTACATGGCATCGGTCACCCCCGAACGCAGCAGCAATTCACCCATGAGGATGAACATCGGAACTGCAACCAAAATGAAGTCGGCGCTGGAACTCCAGGCGACTTCACCCAGACCGCGTATCAGCGGGAATGGCGAAAAGAACGTACCCAGCGAATAACCGAGCACCCCCAGCACTGCCGCCACAAACAGGCTGCTGCCGGCCAGAACCAGCAACAGGATCAAAGTCAAACTTAACATCAGCGTTGCTCCTGGCCGGTGCCGGCCTCAATTTCTTCCTGCAGCGACGCCATGCCGAGCATCCGGTTGGTGTCGCTCGTGCGCCCGCGAAGGCTGCTGGCGAGTCCGTACACCGCGTACAAGGTGGACAACACCGCCAGCCAGGCCAGGCCCAGCAGCCAGATGCCTTGCGGCCAGACCAGCGGGATGGACAGCGACGAGTTGGAGCGTGCACCGCTTTGAAAGTTGCTCAACACGGTCTGCGCGCACCAGTAAACCAGCACCACGCTCACCACCGAAAGCCCGGCATAGGACCACACGTCCAGCCAGGCGCGCCATTTTTCGGGCAGCGTAACGTACAGCAGTTCGATGCGTATATGGGCTCTGGTGACCAGCGCGTAGGACATTCCCATGGCCGTGGCGATCGCAAAAGCGTAGGTCGAGAACTCGAAGCTCTCGAAGTAGGTCACCTTCCACAAGGCCCGAAACACCACGTCGAGCGAGATCAGGCCGGCACTCAGCAGCAAAGCGGCTCCGCCCAGCCACGCCAGCCAGCGCGAAACACCTGAACACCATTGAAGTAAGTTCGTCATGGTCATTTCCATAGAAAAAACGGGATGGATCGCCAGGCTCACGGACATACCGCCTAAGCCCATAACACCAGGCTGCCGTCGGGCTTACGCCCGGCGAAGGAGCCAATCGAGACGCGACTGCCTGAGGGACTGGCATTACCCGGCGCAACCTCGTGGGGGTTGCGCGTGTTGAAAATCACCAGGTCGCCAACGGTTGCTTGGTAGGTGAACGACGGCACGCCCTCGGTCAGGCTGCGCGGCAGACCATAGCTCTGGGGAATCTCCCCTGGCTGCAGCACGGGGTACCAAGGGTTGTTGTAAACGGTGGTGTGGCCGCCCGAGAGGAGTTCCTCGGCGAAGAAATTCCAGCCCACCTGACCATCGATGGCCGCAATGCTGTACCCGGGCGCGTTTACCGGCGCCCAATCCACATGCAAGTCAATCCTCTCACTGGTCGAGCGGATGATGCCGGCGAAATAGTGCCGAGCGTCCTCACGCGCCACATCCACGGGCGCGTCCCAATTCGCCCGCAAGAGGGACATCACGCGCTGCACAGGGTTAAAGCCAGCGGCATGGAACACCGCCTCCACGTCTTCCTGCGCCTGGGGCACATCGGCCAAGAACTCTTCCCGGGTCTTGTTCCACCGGTACTGGTATTGGGCCAGGCCAATGTAGCCAATGCGCTCGGCCACGTTGTAGTACTGCACGCGCCCGGCCTTGCAGGCGGCCGAAAAGGCACTGCACTCATCGGGAGAGGCGAAGCCCGCTACGCGAATGGCCGGGATTTTGTTGTCAAGAAGCAGTGCCAAGCTCTCGCAAGTCAAAGCGTGCTCGGCACCGTCGATCCAGGTCACCATGCCACTTGCCCCTGATTCAATGGAGTAGATACCGGCATAGCATGCGGTTTACTCAGTGGTCCAAGTTTTGCGGGGCGGTGACTTGATCTCAAGTTGCTCGCAATTTTCGAGCGCTTCGCTGAAGTGCTCGACTCCGCGCGGGTGCCGCCACGAGGTACCGGCTTCGGCGATAAATTCCTCCCCGCCGATGACCAAACGCAAACGGCCCTTGATGAGGTAGGCCACGGTTTCATGGTCGTCGTGCTTGTGCACCGGATCGATCAGGCCTTTTTCTCGCAGCACATGCAGCATCAAGATCTCATTGCCCACCATGACGCGGCGCACCACGACCTTGCCCTGGGGCCGAACGCCCTCGACTGACGCCAGGCGTTCGGGCTCGATGGCGTCCCGGACAGTAAAAAAGCCCACAGTGGGCTCCAACGATCTTGGATCAGAATTCATCTGGCGTCCTTTGAATGGGGCTGCGTGCGCATCAGGCCAAGGCCCGCACACGCAACACTTATTCTTGCTGTAATACCTGATCGAAGTGTGGCAGCTTTGCCAGACATTGTCGACAATCAAACGAAAATAATTTTCCAGGCGCTCTAAATTTCATTTAACCTAGCGGACAAACGGGTTTCAATGTACACAATCTTGCCGTGCTGCCTGAAACCCCATTTTGGAGGTTCCCATGCCAGATTCACTTGGATGGCGGCAAAAGTTCGCCGTGCTGATCCCCTCGACCAACACCAGCGTTCAGCCCGAATTTGACGACATGCGCCCGCCCGGCGTGACCAACCACATCAGTCGGATACGCATTCCCAACATACCGCTGCACAATGACGCGGACTTCGAACGGCTGATCGCACTGATCGCCGCCACACAAGACGAAGCGGTTGACTCGGCCATGTCCTGCGAGCCAGACCGCTTGGTGCTGGGCATCTCGGCTGAGACCTTCTGGGATGGCCTGAATGCAAGCCGCAAGCTCAAGGCGCAGTTGCATGAACACACCGGCCTGCCGGTGTCCATGGGTTCTGAAGCTTGCGAGGCGGCCTTTCTGGCCTTGCGCATGAAGAAGATTGCCGTGATCACCCCCTACCAGCCAGTGGGTGACCGCAACGTGACGCGTTTTTTCGAGGAGGCAGGATTTGAGGTCAAGCGCATCAAGGGCCTGTGCTGTGAAAGCCCGGTGAAAATCGCCCATGTTTCCGAGACGCAATTGCGCGATGCGCTGCTCGAACTCGACGGCGACGACATCGACGGCCTGGTCCAAGTGGGCACCAACCTGGCCATGGCTCGCCTGGCCGGTCAGGCCGAAATCTGGCTCAAAAAACCGGTGGTGGCCATCAACACCGCCATCTACTGGCACGCCCTGCGAGGGGCGGGCATCACCGACCGCATGAGCGGCTTTGGCAGCCTGATGGAACAACACTGAGCGACCACTCACACAGACAAAATGGAAACCGTCGCCTCCCGCATTTATGCTGCGATCAAGCTGCAGATCATCGACGGGCGTTACGCGAGCGGCGACCGCATCACCGAAAAAAATGTTGCGCAGGAATTCAACACCTCGCGCACCCCGGTGCGCGAGGCCATGCGACAGTTGGTGGCCGACGGCTTTGCCCTGTTCAAGCCCAACAGCGGCACCGTGGTGCGCAGCTGGACGCCCGAACAGGTGCGCGAGGTCTTTGATTTGCGGGTTCTGCTCGAGAGCGAGATCGCTGGCCTTGCAGCCGCTCGCATGACCCCGTCCGAGATCGCCACCCTGGCGCGTTTGCAAGATGCGATCGAGGCCGAGGGCACCAACATTGAGGCGTCCAATACAGCGCGCATCGGCCCCCTCAACCGCGAGTTCCATGGCGTGATTGCACAGGCCAGCCAGAACGAACGCTTGGTCGCCATGCTGTCCAACGCCATAGAAGTGCCTATCGTGCAGCAGACCTTCCGCCGCTACAGCACATCGCAACTCGCACGCAGCTTTGGCCACCATCGCGAACTGATCGATGCCTTCACACTGCACGACATCGCCTGGGCCAGGTGCGTGATGGGCAGCCATATCCACTCCGCCAAACAAACCCTGTTGGGAAACACCCCCCATGTCCAAGCCTGACAACACCTCACTGCACGCCAACTACAGCAACGGCGCTTTTGGCCAACAACTGGGCTTTGGCACCAAACAGGCCCTGGTGATGGTCGATTTCGCAAAGGCCTATTTCATGGCCGATTCGCCCCTGTATGCCAACACGCCCGAGGTCATCCCCCGCGCCCAGGCCCTGCTTGAATGGGCCCGCGCACGCGGCATGTTGGTTTGCCACACGCGGGTGGAGTACCGCGCCGATGGCCTTGATGGCGGCGTTTTTTTTCGCAAGGTGCCTGCTCTCAAAGTCTTCTGCAGCGGCAACCCTTTTGGCGAGGTGGTTCCAGAACTGGCACCTACCGCCGATGAACCAGTGATCACCAAGCATTACGCCAGCGCCTTCTTCGGTACGTCACTGGCCAGCACCCTGCGCGCGCAAGGCATTGACTGCGTGCTGCTGGCGGGGATGAGCACCAGCGGTTGCGTGCGCGCCAGCGGCGTTGACGCACTGCAACACGGCTTTATACCGGTGGTGATCGCAGACGCTTGTGGCGACCGCCACCCCCAACCCCACGAATCCAACCTGTTTGACCTGAACGCCAAGTACTCCGACGTCATGACACTAGCCCAGGCGCAAGCCGCCCTCGCCGGATGATGGCCGCGCCTGCACAGCACATCGGCGCGGCCACGCCACCTGAACACCTCACTGTCCTTGACCTCCCCTCATGAAGTTCTGCGGCCAGACAACCATTACCTTGGTCGACTTGGAGGCACAACACCAAGCGCAAGTGGATCCCTTAGCGTTGAGGGCAAACGCCAACTGCGGGGAAAAGCCCTTTCCCCAAAAAATGCGCAGCACCATGCACGCCACGATTAACAAACCCAGTGATCTTTGTAGCAAAATCACCCAAAGACCGCGTCCGCAAAGGTTGTGGACAAGGTCATGCACAAAGATACCGCATGTTTTTTTGCACGATCTTCTGACCAACAAAGGCTTGAAAGACTTGGGTGGCCGCTTTGTCAGTCGTACTGGCCTGTGTGGGTCACCCGAGTTGGAATTGTCAGAAGAACTATGGATGGCATAATCTGCCTTATGAATGAATGAAAGAATTTGACATCGTGGTGCATGGTGCCACAGGTTTCACCGGCCGCTTGGTGATCGAATATTTACTCAAGCAATCAACCGGTATGCGCTGGGCCATGGGCGGGCGCAGTGCCAGCAAACTGGCTGCCGTGCGTGACGAAGTGGGCGCACCCGCTGACACGCCTTTGGTGGTGATCGACAGCGAAGACCCGGCCAGCCTGCAGGCCCTGATGACCCGCACCCGCTTGGTCTTGACCACGGTGGGGCCTTATCAGTTGTACGGCAGCGGCTTGGTCAAAGCCTGCGCGCAGGCCGGTGTGGATTACGTGGACCTGTGTGGTGAGCCGGCCTGGATGCGCCAGATGATTGACGCGCACCATGCCGCAGCGCAAGCCAGTGGGGCGCGAATTGTGTTCTCGTGTGGTTTTGATTCCATTCCCTTTGATCTAGGGGTGTTGATGCTGCAAGGCGAGATGCAACAGCGTTTTGGCACGCCCGCTTCGCGCGTGCGGGGTCGTGTGCGCAAGATGAAGGGGACTTTTTCAGGGGGCACGGCGGCCAGCTTCAAGGCCACCATGGCGGCCGCTGCCAGCCAGCCCGGTGTGCTGGACTTGCTGAAAAACCCATTCTCTTTGACCCCTGGATTTACCGGCCCCAAGCAGCCGACCGCGCACAAACCCATGGTCGATGAGGTGCTGGATGTGTGGGTGGCCCCCTTTGTGATGGCGACCATCAACACCCGCAATGTGCACCGCTCCAACTTTTTGCTCAATCAGGCCTGGGGGGCAGACTTTGTCTATGACGAAATGGTCATCACCGGCCCGGGCGACAAAGGCCAGGCTGTGGCCGAGGCGATTGCTGCGGATAAAAGCATGAGCGGTGCGGATGTCTTGCAAACGGGCGAAGGCCCTTCGCGTGCGGAGCGCGATGCCGGCTCCTACGACGTGTTGTTCATCGGCCACAACCCTGCGGGTCAGACCTGCCGCGTGAGCGTGCAAGGCGACCGCGACCCCGGCTACGGCAGCACCTCCAAAATGATCAGCGAAGCGGCCATCTGTCTGCTCCAAGATGTCCCCCACACACCCGGCGGCATCTGGACGCCTGCCTCCAGCATGGGGCAAAAACTGATTGATCGCTTGCAGGCCCATGCAGGCTTGACGTTTCGCGTGGAATAAGGCGTTCCCATGTCCAAAGTCTGTCTGGTCATTGGTGCAGGCGATGCCACGGGGGGTGCGGTGGCCAGGCGTTTTGCGCGCGAGGGTTACACCGTCTGCGCCACGCGCCGCACTCTGGACAAATTACAGCCCTTGTTGGCGCAGATCCGACAAGACGGGGGTGTGGCCCATGGCTTCGGGTCCGATGCGCGCCATGAAGACGATGTGATCGCACTGGTCGAGCACATCGAAGCCAGCATCGGACCGATCGAGGTGATGGTGTTCAACATCGGCGCCAACTCGCCCAACAGCATCCTGACGGAGACCGTACGGCGCTACACCAAAATGTGGGAGATGGCCTGTTTGGCGGGCTTTATCACCGGTCGTGAAGTGGCCAAGCGCATGGTGAGCCGAGAAGAGGTGGCTGTGAGCGGCAAGGCCCACAAAGGCACGATCATTTTCACGGGCGCATCCGCATCGCTGCGCGGCAGCGCGCATTTTGCAGGCTTTTCTGGCGGCAAAATGGCTTTGCGCTCCCTGGCGCAAAGCATGGCCCGCGAACTGGGGCCCATGGGCATTCATGTGGCCCACACCATCATCGACGGCGCGATCGACACCGAGTTCATCCGCACACAATTTCCACAGCGCTACGCGCTCAAGGGCGTGGGCGGCATTTTGAATCCCGACCACATCGCCGACGCCTACTGGATGCTCCACCAACAACCACGCGACGCCTGGACGCATGAACTCGATTTGCGCCCCTACATGGAAAAGTTTTGACAACACAGGAGACACACATGAAAACTTTTGATTTTTACTTTGACTTTGGCAGTTTGGCCTCGTACTTGGCCCATACCCAGTTGCCCAAGATGTGCACCGAAACCGGGGCCTCGGCCAACTTGCTGCCCATGCTGCTGGGTGGTGTGTTTCAGGCCACGGGCAATGCCTCGCCCATGACCGTGCCCGCCAAGGGGCGGTATGTCTTTGTGGACTTCAAGCGCTTTGCCGACGGGTATGGCGTGCCCTTGAACACGAATCCCCACTTCCCGATCATCACGACCACGCTGATGCGGATGGTGACCGCATTGCAAATGCACAACGACCCACGCATACAAACTTTCATGGATGCGGTGTTCCAAGCGATTTGGGTGGACTCACTCAATTTGAACGACCCGGTCATCGTCGGGCAGATGTTGACCGCCGCCGGATTTGACGCAACGGCCTTGCTGGCCATGGCCAATGACCAGGCCACCAAAGACCAACTCAAGGCCGTGACGATGAAGGCCGTGGAGCGCGGCGTGTTTGGCGCCCCTAGCTTTTTTGTAGGCGAAGAAATGTTCTGGGGTCAAGACCGCATCGAGCAAGTCAAGGCTGCACTGAAGGCTTGAGTTGTTTAGGCTAGACAAGGCGGTCATGCGGCCGCTGTTCAGTTGAGAAGGCGTTGAATCGGCTCATTGATCCGGCACTGTGAAGTCTTGAACAACACTCAAGGGATGGGTTTTTGTAGGAGCCCACCCCTGTGGGCGATGGCTTGCCTTAGCGGTTTGGATGCAATCGCCCACGGGGGAAGGCTCCTGCAAAGACAAAATATCTGCATGGTCGATCTTTTTTCGAGTTTTTTCGAGATTTATCGGTCTGACTCGTTATGGCTGAGGCCAGTCACAGTCATGCCCCGCAGCGTTGACAAAACCGCTGTTGCCATCCCTGACCAACTGATGCGCTGATCGGCCTCAAAGTCCAGCACCCGTTGGGACGCCTCGTCCCAATCTGGCTCAAGCTCGACACCATTGCCCATCGGCACATCGCACCCGTCCCACAGCAGCGGCCCAAGTACGTGCGTGATGCGCGGTGACTCGGGCTCGCCCCCGTTGTGGTCCAGTATTTGGCGGATGTCGGCGCTGTAGGTGATGAAGGCGATGATGCGCATCTGACCGCCACACAGGGCGGCACAACAGTGCGGGGGGGTGAACATGCGCACTTCTCCTGCAGGGCTGTGTCTCAGTGCGAAGTCACAACGCCGCCAGCGGCACCGCCCACAGGCCAGGCCCAAACGACAGGGCTTGATGGCCGTCGTACAACACCAGTCCTGTGGTGAACGCATCGCCTGCAAGGGACTTGAGTTTTTTCAGACCTTTGAAATCGCTGGCGTTCACCGTGGCCGAGGCTTTGACTTCGATGCCGATCAACTGGCGCAGCGGGGATTCGAGCACAAAGTCCACCTCCACCTGGTCCTTGTCGCGAAAGTGCGAGAGGAACCAGTCGTCGGTACTCAGGCTCAGGGCTTTGCGCAGTTCGGCATACACCCAGGTCTCGAGCGTGGCCCCCCAGCGCTCTCGCTGGGTAAACACCAGCTCGGGGCCCAAACGGGTGAGGCTGGCTTGCAGGCCCGCATCCAAAAAGTGCAGCTTGGGGGTTTTGATGAGGCGGCTGAGTTCGTTACGGCTCCAGGCGGGCAGGCGTTGCAAGAGAAACAGTTTTTCCAAGATGCCCAGGTATTTGTCCACCGTCTTGCCGTTCAGGCCGAGTTGGCCACCCGTTTGCGCGGTGTTGAGCAGTTGCCCGCAGTGCGCAGCGGCCACCGCCAGCAGCTGGGGCAATTTTTGCCACTGGTCGATCTGTGCCACGTCGCGCACATCGCGTTCAATCAGGGTCTGGATGTAGGCCTTGGCCCATGCTTGCCGTCGTGCCGCAGTGGGGCGTTGGCGCATTTCGGGGTAGCCGCCAGAAAGCGCATGCGTCACGGTGTCCCCAGAGGGGTTGACCCAGGCCGGATGGGTGAGCGGCCAGTCTTGCGCTTGCGCACGCTGCAAAAAGTCGTTCGGGCGGCATTGCAATTCAGCCTGCGACAAAGGCAGCAGGGTGTGTACAGCCATGCGCCCTGCCAAGCTGTCGGCGATTTGAGGCAGCGCCATGAGGTTGGCAGAGCCCGTGAGCAAAAAGCGGCCCGGGCGGCGGTCTTGGTCAATGACCAGCTTGAGCGCCAGCAACAGTTGAGGCGCGCGTTGCACTTCATCGATGATGGCCCGATCCAATTGGCGAGCAAAACCCAAAGGGTCTTGCTGCACGGCGGCCAGCAGGTTGGGGTCGTCGAGAGTGAAATAGGGCAGATCACCCGCAAACTGCTGCACCAATGTGGTCTTGCCGCACTGACGGGGACCGTTAACCAGCACAGCAGGGGTGTCTTGCAGCGACTCGGACAACAAAGGTGTCAAGTGGCGTGCGATCAGGCTGCTGATTGTTGCAGATGGGTGAGTTTGCGGGGTGTTCATGGTGTCGCCGTCCGTGGAATGTACAGTCGTCTTAAGTGTGTTTTGATTTCGTCCAATATGGATTATTAAAGCGTCTATTATGTATTGAAAGCAAGAATCGGCCGAGCCCATTGGCGCGCTGTTATCCCCACACCAACTGATGCGCGGATCAGCCTCAAAGGCTGGTGCCGCTTGTGCACCCCAAACAAAACGGCCCCGGAATCGCACCCGGGGCCGTTTTTTTTAACTCAGCGAATCAACGATCAGGCGGTCACGCCCTTCGCGTTCTCCACGTACTCGTCAATCTGGTTGAAGTTCAGGTACTTGTAGATCGCTGCATTGTCCTTGTTCACGATGCCCATGGCTTCGTGGTACTCGGCAACTGTCGGGATGTGGCCCAGCTTGGACGCGATCGCAGCCAACTCGGCCGAGGCCAAAAACACGTTGGTGTTCTTGCCCAAGCGGTTGGGGAAGTTGCGGGTGCTGGTGGACACCACCGTGGCGCCTTCGCGCACTTGGGCTTGGTTGCCCATGCACAGCGAGCAGCCGGGCATCTCGGTGCGGGCACCGGCGGCACCAAAGTTGGCGTAGTGGCCTTCCTTGATCAGCTCGCTCTCGTCCATCTTGGTCGGTGGTGCCACCCACAGCTTGACCGGGATGTCGCGGCTGCCGCCGAGCAGCTTGGCCGCTGCGCGGAAGTGGCCGATGTTGGTCATGCACGAACCGATGAAGGCTTCGTCGATCTTGGTGCCCGCCACCTCGGACAAGAACTTGGCGTCGTCCGGGTCGTTGGGGCAGCACAGGATGGGTTCCTTGATCTCGTTCATGTCGATCTCAATCACGTGTGCGTATTCGGCGTCTTTGTCGGCCTCGAGCAGGTTGGGCGCGTCGAGCCAGGCCTGGACCTTCTCAATGCGGCGCTGCAGCGTGCGCTTGTCTTCGTAGCCGTTGGCGATCATGTTTTGCATGAGCACCACGTTGGACTTCAGGTATTCCTCGACCGGCTCTTTGTTCAGCTTGATCGTGCAACCCGCAGCCGAGCGCTCGGCGGACGCGTCGGACAATTCAAACGCTTGCTCGACCTTGAGGTTGGGCAGGCCTTCGATTTCCAGGATGCGGCCCGAGAACTCGTTGATCTTGCCGGACTTGGCCACGGTGAGCAGGCCTTGCTTGATGCCGTACAGCGGAATGGCATGCACCAAGTCGCGCAGGGTCACGCCGGGTTGCATTTCGCCTTTGAAGCGGACCAATACGGACTCGGGCATGTCCAAGGGCATCACGCCCGTGGCTGCACCAAACGCCACCAAGCCAGAGCCTGCGGGGAAAGAAATGCCGATGGGGAAACGGGTGTGCGAGTCGCCGCCGGTGCCCACGGTGTCGGGCAAGAGCAAGCGGTTGAGCCAGCTGTGGATCACACCGTCACCGGGGCGCAGGGACACGCCGCCGCGGTTGCTGATGAAGGCGGGCAGTTCGCGGTGGGTTTTGACGTCCACCGACTTGGGGTAAGCGGCGGTGTGGCAGAAGGACTGCATGACCATGTCGGCCGAGAAGCCCAAGCAAGCCAAGTCTTTCAACTCGTCGCGGGTCATGGGGCCTGTGGTGTCTTGTGAACCCACGGTGGTCATCTTGGGTTCGCAGTAGGTGCCGGGGCGCACGCCTTGGCCTTCTGGCAAACCGACGGCGCGGCCGACCATTTTCTGGGCCAGCGTGAAGCCCGCTTTGGTCGATGCGGGCACGGTGGGCAAACGGAACACGGTGGACGCGGGCAGGCCCAGGAACTCACGCGCCTTGGCAGTCAGCGAGCGGCCAATGATCAGGTTGATGCGGCCGCCTGCGCGCACTTCGTCAAACAGCACATCGCTCTTGAGTTGGAAGGTGGTGACGGTTTCACCGTTCTTGACGATCCTGCCTTCGTAGGGCAACACGTCGACCACGTCGCCCATGTTCAAGCCCGACACGTCGGCTTCGATGGGCAATGCACCGGAGTCCTCCTGGGTGTTGAAGAAGATGGGGGCGATCTTGCCGCCCAAGGTCACGCCGCCGAAACGCTTGTTGGGCACAAACGGGATGTCTTCGCCAAAGCCCCAGATGATGCTGTTGGTGGCGGACTTGCGCGAAGAACCCGTGCCGACCACGTCGCCGACGTAGGACAACAAATGGCCTTTTTTCTTCAACTCTTCGATCATGGCCATGGGGCCGCGCTTGCCGTCTTCTTCGGGCTTAAAAGGTGCGCCTTCGCGGGTGTTCTTCAACATCGCCAGGTAGTGCAAGGGGATGTCAGGGCGGCTCCAGGCGTCGGGCGCGGGCGACAGGTCGTCGGTGTTGGTTTCACCGGGCACCTTGAAGACGGTGATGGTGATTTTCTTCTCGACTTCGGGGCGGCTGGTGAACCACTCAGCCTCGGCCCAGCTTTGCATGACTTCCTTGGCCTTGGCGTTGCCGGCCTTGGCTTTTTCGGCGACGTCATTGAAGAAGTCGAACATCAGCAAGGTTTTCTTCAGGGCTTCAGCAGCCACGCCAGCCACTTCAGCGTTGTCGAGCAATTCGATCAGCGGATGCACGTTGTAGCCGCCCACCATGGTGCCGAGCAACTCGGTGGCCTTGGCTTTGGAGACCAAACCCACGCTGATTTCGCCGTGCGCCACAGCCGCCAGGAAAGAGGCCTTGACCTTGGCCGCATCGTCCACGCCCGGTGGCACGCGGTGCGTCAACAGGTCCATCAAGAAAGCATCTTCGCCTGCGGGTGGGTTCTTGATCAACTCAATCAGTTCGGCCACTTGTTTGGCATCCAGCGGCAGAGGTGGGATGCCCAAGGCGGCGCGTTCTGCGGCGTGTTCACGGTAGGTTTTCAACATGGTTTTTTCTCCGGTCAGTCAAAGTCAATCGTTGGATCTGCCCATGCCGGTTTTGTCAAACAGGCTGGGCGGCGGGTTGGTTTTCATGTCCTGGCCATAGGCCACTTGTTCGGGGTGCGCACAGTCGTCGGCCATACGTCGGCCTTTTTTCTGGTCCATCAACATGGACTTGTTGGCCAGTTGCAGCCACACGGCACCCGCTTTTTTGTCCTCCAGACGCAGTGCGCCTGTGCTGGTGCGCACAGGGTACATGCGGTAACGGAAGCCTTTGCCCTGAACATGGAAGTAACCCGGCGCCGCCGCATCGGCTTCGACGCGCACGCTGGCCCCCATCTCACAGGGCATGAGGCCTAGGTGAATTTGCTGGGCGATGGCCAATTCTTGCGACACTGGATCTGGCGCGTTTTGGCCCATGGGGGTAGCCACAGCCAAACCAACCGCCACAGGCGACAGGGGCGGCACCGCTGCCAGTGCCGGGGCGGTGGTCGAAGTCGGTGCAGCAGGCGAATCGCTGCGCTTGGGCGGCAGCTCAGTCCAAGCGGGCAAAGCCTGCATGGGCGCAACAGCCTGAGCCTGTGTGGGCTGAGGGGACGAAACGTATGCGGGCACAGCATTCGCTGGAGCAGCATCCGCAGGCAGCTGCACGCCCGGTGGCGTTGAGGCCTTGGCCAAAGCGGCCGCCTGGGCCGCAGCCTCGGCAATGGCTCGGGCCTGCAGGCGCGCCGTGAGATCCGCTTCAGGGCGAGCTTTGACCTGCGCAGACGACCGGTGCGCCTGCGCCTTGGTGCCGGACTGGCCCTGGCTTTGTGCCCAGGCTGGCAGCAGCAGAACCGCGCAGACCAGAACAACAAGGCTCTTGAGCATGGGCATCCCTTTGAAGAATTGAGCCATCATGACAGGCTGCGCTGCGGGCTCCGTGGAGCCACATCCCACAAAGCCTGCACTGGGGCGGGCAAATGGCGGCCGGTCTGGTGCGCGCGCTCAATCAGGTGCCAGAAAAAACGGTAACTGGCCCGGTCGTGCAATTGACCTGCGTGGCTGATGGGCGCCCAGTCGGCCGCTTGCGCAGCCAAAATGATCTGGCTGGCCTGATCGATCTGCGCCTCACTGGGGGCCATGGCCTCCAGGATGGGGCGAATCTGATCGGGGTGAATGCTCCACATGCGGGTATAACCCAGCTCACGGTTGGCTTTTTGGGCGGCCATGCGAATGGCATCGGTGTTCTTGAATTCGGTGACCACGCAGTGCGAGGGCACTTTGCCGTGCGCATGGCAGGCGCTGGCGATCTCAAGCTTGGCGCGCAGCACCAGCGGGTGGGTGAACTGCCCCTGGATGCCCATGCCCTCGGCGGGAATCGCACCGCCGTGCGCCGATACAAAATCCATCAGGCCAAAACTGATCGACTGCACACGCGGGTGGGCAGCAATGTCAAAGACGCAGTGCACGGCTGCGGGCGACTCGATCAGCACATGCACCGGCAAATGGCCGGCTCCCGCCGTGATCAAGGCTTCTTGAACGCGGTCCACATCGGCCACGCTCTCGACTTTGGGCACCATGATGTGCGTCAAAACGCGACCGGCCCAGCCCGCGATGTGGCTCATGTCGGCTTCAAAACTGGGGTGGTCCACCGGGTGGACCCGCACCGCAATGCGCGCATCGGCGCGGGCGGCTTTCGCGGCCAGTGCCAATTCGGTCACCAGTGCTGCATGCTCGGCTTCGCCCCCCACTGGCGCACCGTCTTCGCAATCCAGGGTCACATCAAAAACGCAAGCGCCGAACTCTTGCATCATGTCCGCCTGCAATTGCAAGCTTTTGCGCATCCTCGCCTCCACTCCGCTGTAATGGTCACACACCGGCAGCTGCACGCTGGCGGCTTGTGCTCCCAACAGAACGTCGCGAGGATGGCTCACTTGGACTTCTCGGCCTGAATCAGATCAGGTGCGCCACGCCAGCTTGCTCGTCGGTCAATTCTTTCAGCGTCTTGTCGATGCAAGCCTGGCTGAAGGCGTCGATGTCCAGACCCTCAACCACTTTGTACTCGCCGTTATCGCAAGTGACGGGGAAGCCGAACATGACATCTTTGGGGATGTCGTACCAGCCTTGCGACGCAATGCCCATGGTGACCCACTTGCCGTGGGTGCCCAGCGCCCAGTCGCGCATGTGGTCGATGGCCGCGTTGGCAGCCGAGGCAGCCGAGGACAGGCCCCGCGCTTCGATGATGGCCGCGCCGCGCTTGCCCACGGTGGGCAAGAACACGTTGGCGTTCCATTCCTGGTCGTTGATCATGGCCTTGACCGACTCGCCTTTGATGGTGGCAAAGCGGTAGTCGGCGTACATGGTGGGCGAATGGTTGCCCCAGACGCACAGTTTTTCGATATCGGCCACGGCTTTGCCAGTCTTGGCAGCAATTTGCGACAGGGCACGGTTGTGGTCCAAACGCAGCATGGCGGTGAAGTTGCCGGGCTTCAAATCAGGCGCGGCCTTCATGGCGATGTAGGCATTGGTGTTGGCAGGGTTGCCCACGACCAGCACTTTGACGTTGCGCGAAGCGACAGCGTTGAGGGCCTTGCCCTGCGTGGTGAAGATGGCACCGTTGATGGCCAGCAACTCGGCACGCTCCATGCCGGGGCCGCGTGGACGAGAGCCCACCAGCAATGCATAGTCCACATCTTTGAAAGCGGTCATCGGGTCGCCGTGGGCTTGCATGCCGACCAACAAGGGGAACGCGCAATCTTCGAGTTCCATCATCACACCCTTGAGGGCCTTTTGCGGGCCTTCGACGGGCACTTCGAGCAACTGCAGGATAACGGGCTGGTCTTTGCCCAGCATTTCGCCCGAGGCGATGCGGAACAACAATGCGTAACCGATTTGACCTGCTGCGCCGGTGACGGCAACGCGGACGGGCTTTTTGCTCATGGTGAAAAACTCCGAAGTGTTGAAAACAAGGGTCACGGTCCCATGCCGACACCGATGTCGGCAAGGCCGTCCGGCGTACCGGACCCACGCACCCAGCCTCATGGCGAAAGCCGAAAGCGCAAGCAAACAGCCCGTGAGTGTACCCGCGAAAACCCTGAATCGTCAATTTGTCTTATGTCTTATATAAGATAAGATCTGGCACCTGACTGCCAACTGACCAGCTGGTCAAGCTCTCGCCCATGAACACCACTTTGCCACCCACCGAAGCCCCTGCGATTGCCGAATTCCTGGCCGCTACTGCTGCGTTCAGCCCGCTGTACCAGCAGATCAAGGGCTTGATCCTGCAAAGCCTGCAGGCCGGTGAATGGAAACCCGGCGAATCGATTCCCAGCGAAATGGAGTTGGCCGTGCGTTACAGGGTCAGCCAGGGCACCGTGCGCAAAGCCATCGATGAGCTGGCCAGCGGGCACCTGCTGATCCGCAAGCAAGGCAAAGGCACCTTTGTCGCTACCCACGCCGAGCACCAGGTGCAGTACCGGTTTTTGAAACTGGTGCCCGATCAGGGTGACCTGAACACCGAAGGCCCCGCACAGCGAGAGATCGTCGACTGCAAACGCTTGCGCGCCTCGGCCGAAATCGCGCGCGCACTGGCGTTGCGCTCTGGCGACAGCGTGCTGCAAGTGCGCAGAGTTCTTTCGTTTGCCAACGTGCCCACCATCTTGGAAGACTTGTGGTTGCCGGCCACCCCTTTTAAGGGCTTGACGGCCGAGCGCTTGGCCGATTACCACGGCCCCATGTACGCCTTGTTTGAAACCGAGTTCGGTGTTCGCATGGTGCGTGCCGAAGAAAAAATCCGGGCCGTGTTACCCGACAAGGCCCAAAGGGAATTGCTGCAACTGCCCCCCAACACGCCCTTGCTCAGTGTGGAGCGCATTGCCTACACCTACAAAGACACCCCGATGGAGCTGCGGCGCGGCCTCTACCGCACCGACAAACACCATTACCACAACGATTTGAACTGACAGAAAGCCGCCTTCAACGTCTTGCAGAAGACTGTCGCTGAAATGCTCACGTCAGTTTGCTGCATTGCAATAGAATCCAACGGCTTGTTATCTACAACACGAACGCGTTACACCCAGAAAGTACCCACATGACCGAACTCGTCCGCAAGCGGCCTGAATTCCGCAACATCAACGCCCTGAAAGACCTGCCCTCGTACCGCCTGCCTGCCGCTGGCATCGTCTCTATCCTGCACCGCATCAGCGGTTTCTTGATGTTCTTGCTGATGCCCCTGTTCATCTGGTTGTTTGACAACTCCATCACGTCCGAAATCTCCTATGCCAAGCTCTCAGCCGCTTTTGGCATCGGCATCGGCTTTGTGCCCGGCTGGTTCTTCAAGTTGTTGGCCCTGGCGCTGATCTGGGCTTATTTGCACCACTTCATCGCTGGCGTGCGCCACATCTACATGGACGCTTTCCACGCCGTGACCAAAGAATTCGGCAAGTCCTCTGCCGTGGCCACCTTGGTGCTGAGCTTGGGCTTGACTGCCGTGCTGGCCGCCAAGCTGTTTGGCCTGTACTGATTTCCCCGCCCATCACTCAAAACAACAAGGAAACTGACCTATGTCGTCCGTGAATTACGGCTCCAAACGCATCGTGACCGGTGCTGGCTATGGCTTTCGCGACTGGCTGGCCCAACGTGTGACCGCCGTCCTGATGGCTCTCTTCACTGTGGTCCTGCTGGCCCAAGTGATCTTCACCTCCGGCCCCATTGGCTACGAAGAGTGGGCGGGCATTTTTGCATCGCAGTGGATGAAGGTCCTGACCTTCACCGTCATCATCGCCTTGCTCTACCACGTCTGGGTCGGCATGCGTGACATCTGGATGGACTACATCAAGCCCCTGGCCTTGCGGCTGGCCTTGCACGTCTTCACCCTCGTCTGGCTGGTCGGCTGTGCCGGCTGGGCTGTTCAGGCCCTGTGGCGTCTGTAACCCGGCAGCCCTCGCCTGTCATTGCGCTGAAATCACACCAACCAAGTTAAACCATGAGCTATACCCAAGACAAAATCACCACCCGCAAGTTTGATGTCGTGATCGTCGGCGCCGGTGGTTCGGGCATGCGTGCCTCGCTTCAATTGGCTCGTGCGGGCTTGAATGTCGCCGTACTGTCCAAAGTATTCCCCACCCGCTCACACACCGTGGCGGCCCAAGGCGGTATCGGTGCCTCGCTGGGCAACATGTCCGACGACAACTGGCATTACCACTTCTACGACACCATCAAGGGCTCCGACTGGCTCGGCGACCAAGATGCGATCGAATTCATGTGCCGCGAAGCGCCCAAGGTCGTTTATGACCTGGAGCACATGGGCATGCCGTTTGACCGCAACCCGGACGGCACGATTTACCAGCGCCCGTTTGGCGGACACACCGCCAACTACGGTGAAAAGCCAGTACAACGCGCTTGCGCTGCGGCTGACCGCACCGGTCACGCCATGCTGCACACCCTGTACCAGCAAAACGTCGCCGCCAAAACCAGCTTCTTTGTGGAGTGGATGGCCCTTGACCTGATCCGCGACGCCGAAGGCGACGTGGTGGGCGTGACGGCTCTGGAGATGGAAACCGGCGACCTGCACGTCTTGCACGCCAAGACTGTGCTGATGGCCACCGGTGGCGCAGGCCGCATTTACGCGGCCTCCACCAACGCCTTCATCAACACCGGTGACGGCCTGGGCATCGCCGCGCGTGCTGGCATTCCTTTGGAAGACATGGAGTTCTGGCAATTCCACCCCACCGGCGTGGCTGGTGCTGGCGTGCTCTTGACCGAAGGCTGCCGCGGCGAAGGCGCGATCTTGCTCAACAGCAACGGCGAGCGCTTCATGGAGCGCTATGCGCCCACCCTGAAAGACCTGGCCCCGCGTGACTTCGTGTCCCGCTGCATGGACCAGGAGATCAAGGAAGGCCGTGGCTGCGGCCCGAACAAAGACTATGTCATGCTCAAGCTCGACCACTTGGGTGCGGAAACCATCCACAAACGTCTGCCGTCGGTGTACGAAATCGGTATCAACTTCGCCAACGTCGACATCACCAAAGAGCCGATCCCGGTGGTGCCCACCATCCACTACCAGATGGGCGGCATCCCCACCAACATCAACGGCCAAGTCGTGGTGCAAAACGGCACCGACCACAACGCGGTGGTCAACGGTTTGTATGCCGTGGGCGAATGTTCTTGTGTGTCGGTCCATGGCGCTAACCGCTTGGGCACCAACTCGCTGCTTGACTTGCTGGTTTTTGGCCGCGCTGCGGGCAACCATATTGTCGACTTCGCCTCCAAAACCAAGTCGCACAAAGACCTGCCCGCCGACGCCACAGACCGCACGCTCGAGCGCTTGAACAAGCTCGAAGGCCGTGGCGGTGAATACGCCCAGGACGTGGCCAACGACATGCGGGCTGCGATGCAGCAACACGCTGGCGTGTTCCGCACCCAAGCCTCCATGGACGAAGGCGTGCAAAAAATTGCGGCCATCCGAGAGCGTGTCAATGCCATTGGCCTGAAGGACACGTCCAAAGTGTTCAACACCGCCCGCATTGAAGCCCTGGAAGTGGAAAACTTGATCGAAGCCGCTCAGTCCACCATGGTGTCTGCCGCTGCCCGCCGCGAATGCCGCGGTGCCCACACCGTGAGCGACTACGAACGTCCAGTGGACGACGCCGTGGCCCCATTGGGTCGCGACGACGCCAACTGGATGAAACACAGCCTGTGGCACAGCGCTTCCAACAGCCTGACCTACAAGCCCGTCAAGCTCAAGCCCCTGACAGTGGACTCTGTGCCACCCAAGGTTCGCACGTTCTAAAGATTGTCTGGACCGCTCACCCTCTGTGGCGGTCCATCACCCGAATACACCAGGAGTTCTTTCATGACCCTACGCACTTTTCAGATCTACCGCTACGACCCCGACAAGGACGCCAAGCCATACATGCAAACCCTCCAGGTGGAGCTGGACGGCAACGAGCGCATGCTGCTCGACGCCTTGATGAAACTCAAAGCCGTGGACCCCACCATTTCGTTCCGTCGCTCTTGCCGCGAAGGCGTGTGCGGTTCGGACGCGATGAACATCAACGGCAAAAACGGCTTGGCATGTCTCACCAACATGAACACCCTGCCCGGCACCATCGTTTTGAAGCCCCTGCCCGGCCTGCCCGTGATCCGAGACGTGATCGTGGACATGACCCAGTTCTTCAAGCAGTACCACTCGATCAAGCCCTATTTGATCAACAGCACCATTCCGCCTGAGACCGAGCGTCTGCAAAGCCCGCAAGAGCGTGACGAGCTGAACGGTTTGTACGAGTGCATCTTGTGCGCCAGCTGCTCAACCGCCTGCCCCAGCTTCTGGTGGAACCCAGACAAGTTCGTGGGCCCGGCCGGTTTGCTGCAAGCCTACCGCTTCATTGCCGACAGCCGCGACGAAGCCACCGCCGAGCGCCTGGACAACCTGGAAGACCCCTACCGTCTGTTTCGCTGCCACACCATCATGAACTGCGTCGATGTCTGTCCCAAGGGTCTGAACCCCACCCAGGCCATCGGAAAAATCAAAGAAATGATGTTGCGCCGCGCTGCCTGATGACCGTCTCCCCTGTTCTTGAAGACGCGTCACTGGTTGGCGCTGACCGCCAAGCGCCTTTGAGCGAGCGGTCACTCAGCAAGCTGCGCTGGCGCAGCCGGCGAGGTCTGCTCGAAAATGATTTGTTCATCGAGCGCTTTTTCAATCAACACGCTTCAAGTTTGTCGATTGGCCAAGCCCGGGGCATGTATATCCTGATGGACCTGTCAGACAACGATCTCATGGACCTGCTGCTGCGCCGCAAGGAACTTCAGCCCGAGATCAGCACCGAAGAGGTGTGTGAAGTCCTGGACATGTTGAGAGCGTGAACCCAACAGGTTCATCCCCCTGTTTTTTTGAGGAAACCCACCATGAAACTCGCCGATAACAAAGCCACTCTGTCGTTCTCCAACGGAAGCCCCAGCATCGAGATGCCTGTTTACTCCGGCAACATCGGTCCAGACGTCATTGACATCCGTAAGCTGTATGGCCAAAGCGGCATGTTCACTTACGACCCGGGTTTCCTCTCGACGGCCTCATGCCAATCCGCCATCACCTACATCGATGGCGACAAAGGCGAACTCTTGTACCGTGGTTACCCCATCGAGCAGTTGGCCAACAAGGTGGACTATCTGGACACCTGCTACTTGCTCTTGAACGGTGAATTGCCCGTCGGCCAGCAAAGCAAAGACTTTCATAAGTTGGTGAACCAACACACCATGGTCAACGAGCAGATGCAGTTCTTTCTGCGCGGTTTCCGTCGTGACGCCCACCCGATGGCCGTCTTGACCGGTCTGATTGGTGCTTTGTCGGCCTTCTACCACGACAGCACCGACATCAACAACCCAGAGCACCGACACATCGCAGCGATCCGCCTGATCGCCAAGATGCCTACCCTGGTGTCCATGGCCTACAAATACGGTGTAGGCCAACCCTTCATGTACCCACAGAACAACCTGAGCTATTCGGGCAATTTCTTGCGCATGATGTTCGGCGTGCCCTGCGAAGATTACGTGGTCAACCCCGTGCTCGAGCGCGCCATAGACCGCATCTTCACACTGCACGCAGACCACGAGCAAAACGCGTCAACATCCACTGTGCGCCTGTGTGGCTCGTCCGGCACCAACCCGTTTGCGGCCATTGCTGCGGGTGTAGCCTGCCTGTGGGGCCCTGCCCACGGTGGTGCCAACGAAGCTTGCCTGAACATGCTGGAAGACATCCAGAAAATGGGGGGCATCTCCAAAGTCGGCGAATTCATGGAAAAGGTCAAAGACAAAAATTCTGGCGTCAAGCTCATGGGTTTTGGTCACCGCGTTTACAAAAATTACGACCCCCGCGCCAAATTGATGCAAGAAACTTGCGACGAAGTTCTGAAAGAACTCGGCCTGGAAAATGACCCGCTGTTCAGACTGGCCAAAGCCTTGGAAAAGATTGCGCTAGAAGACGACTACTTCGTCAGCCGCAAGCTTTACCCCAACGTGGATTTTTACTCCGGCATCGTGCAACGCGCCATCGGCATTCCCGTGAACCTGTTCACCGGTGTTTTTGCCTTGGCCCGCACGGTCGGCTGGATCGCCCAACTCAACGAAATGATCGGCGATCCCGAATACAAAATCGGCCGCCCACGTCAACTGTTCACCGGTTCTGTGCGCCGCGACGTCCAGCGTTGATGGGGGGGTTTGGTCACCCTGATCTGAAAGCCCGCCCTGTGCGGGTTTTTTTCGACTGAAAATCTGCAGACTCAAACGATCCGGCCGTGTCGCCACCACGCCCAGCCGCAGCCCCAGGTCAGCAGCAGCATGCCCAGCAAAGCGCACAAGGCAGAGACCTCGGTGCGGCGGTGCTTTTTGAGCACGATCTTGCTGCTGAGCGATTGGTAAATCTGCAGCAGGTCCTGGCGGTTGTCGGCGCTGAAGTATTCAGCCTTGGTGATCTCAGCGATTTTTTTCAAACTGGTCTCGTCCAGCTTGACCCGCATTTGCATGCCCTGGGCTTTGAGCACTGTGCCTTGCGCCGTGCCCACCCCCACGGTGTAAACACGCACCCCCAGGTCAGCGGCCACCTGGGCCATCTTGACGGCATCAGGCCCCACATTGCTTTGGCCATCGCTGAGCAGCACGATGGCCGCTGCCGTGTTGGAGCCGGGTGGCACCTTGGGCAGGCTGACCGGGTTACGGGGGGCTGCACCCGATGGACTTACGGTTTCTGCTGGTGGGGGTGTGGCACCGCCGAGGGGCGCACCGGTTGCGGGCTGGGGGCTGGTCTCGCCCTCGATCAGTCCGCGCACGTCCAGGCCCGAGCCAGGCAGCATGGCATGCAGCGCGATCACAATGCCACTGCCCAATGCCGAGCCCGGCTGCAGGCTCAGCTGCTCGATGGCCTGGATGACCAGATCGCGCTGATCGGTGGGTGCTTGCACCAGCGCAGCCGCCCCAGCCACGCTGACCACGCCCAATTTGACCTGGCCAGGTTGTCCCAGTACAAAGCTTTTGGCGGCGGCCTGCGCCGCTTCGATGCGGCTGGGCTGCACATCGGTGGCGCGCATGCTGCCCGAGCTGTCGATGGCCAGCATCACGGTGTCGATGCGGCTGGGCAAGAGCAAGATGGCCTGTGGCCTGGCGATCGCCACCAGCATCCCGGCCAGGCCCAGCAGCACCAGCAGCGCCGGGGCATGTCGCGTGAATCGCATGGTGCTCACACCGGTGTTCATGCTCGCCGAAGGCCATGCCCGCTGCACGCCACGGCGTTGCCATGCGACGTACAAGCCCAGCCACAGCGGCAAGCTGGCCAGCAACCACAGCAGGCGTGGCCAGACAAACTGGATCGAGTGCCATTCAGGCATGAACACCTCCAGCTTGAACGGGCCGCTGATGGCCCAAAGGGGCTGCAGGACCACCGGTGCTCAACTGACTGGCACGTTTGCGCAGCTGTGCAAAACGCAGCAGGGCCTGGTCCATGGCTTCGTCGGTGTTCAGCTCCAGGCAGTCCACACCGGCTTGGCTCAATCTGCTCAGCAAAGCGGCTTCACGGTCCTGGGCCTGCTGAGCAAAACGCTGGCGGAACGCTGCATCGTTGCCGTCGACCAACAGTTGCTCGCCCGACTCGGCGTCTTGCACCAGCAGCATGCCGGTGTTGTCAGGCCAGGCCATTTCCAGCGGGTCGCGCAGGCGCACCGCCACCACTTCATGACGCCGGGCCAGTTGGGCCAGAGGTTTTTCCCAACCAGTGGGGCTGATGTAATCGGACACCACAAACACCGCCGAGCGCCGCTTGAGCACCGATTGGACCTGCACCAGCCACGGCCCCAGCGCGCTGATCTGCACGGCGCTGGCATGCGCTGGGGCTTGGCCCGCCTGCAGCATCTGGTGCACGATGTGCAGCAAATGCCGCCTGCCCGAACGGGCGGGCACCACGCTGTGGGCGCGGTCTTGTCCGGTGAACAGCATCAGGCCCACGCGGTTGCCGTGTTGTGACAGCATCTTGGACAACACCGTCACAACGCTGCAGGCCAACTGGCGTTTGCTGGTGGGACCCGAGCCAAAAGCCACCGAGGCGGACAGGTCCACCACAAACCAGGCGGCGATTTCGCGGTCTTCCTGGTGTTCGCGCACATACGGGGTCTGCATGCGGGCGGTCACGTTCCAGTCGATGTGGCGCACGTCGTCGTGCGCTTGGTATTCGCGCAAATCGGCCAACACCAAGCCGCTGCCGCGAAACAGGCTGCGGTAGTCGCCTTGCAGTTGGCCATCCAGCCGTTTGAGCACGGTCCAATCCAGCCTTTGCAACCATTGCGCTGCGTTGGGCCATGGCGTGTCTGCGCCGGGCGCACCCAGCACCGGGGCCTGAGGTTGGCCACCGCCTGCGGCAGCCGTGACCTCAGTTCGCTTCTTGCGCAGCCAGCTGAACATGGCGGTCCAGGGGTTTACTCGGTGCGGGCACGGCCTGCAGGATTTTCAGGATCAGCGCATCGGCCGTCATGCCTTCGGACAAGGCCTCGTAAGACAGCACCAGGCGATGGCGCAGCACATCGGGCACCAGATCGATCAGGTCTTGCGGCAGGGCGTAGGGCCGCCCGCGCAAGAAGGCCAGCGCCCGTGCGCCTTCGATCAGGGCGATGGTGGCGCGGGGGCTGGCACCAAAGGTCAAATAGGGTGCCAGTTCGGGCAGGCCACAGCGCACCGGATTGCGCGTGGCGGCCACCAGTTTCACGGCGTACTGCACCAGGGCCGGGTCGACATAGCTCTGGCGGCACTGCGCCTGCAAGGCCAGCAGCTGCGCGGTGTCGGCCACAGCCGCTGCGGTAGCGGGCATGCCGGTCACGCGCTGCACGATCACGAACTCTTCTTCCTCGGTAGGGTAGCCCACCAGCACCTTCATCATGAAGCGGTCCACTTGCGCCTCGGGCAAGGGGTAGGTGCCCTCGGTCTCGATCGGGTTTTGCGTGGCCATCACCAAAAAAGGCCGGGGCACCGGATGTGTTTCGCCTGCGATCGTGACTTGCCGCTCTTGCATGACTTCGAGCAAGGCGCTTTGCACTTTGGCGGGCGCCCGGTTGATTTCGTCGGCCAGCAGCAAATTGGCAAACACCGGGCCCAGCAAGGTGCTGAACTCGCTGCTTTTGGGGTTGAAGATGCGGGTGCCCACCAGGTCGGCAGGCAGCAAGTCGGGGGTGAACTGGATGCGCTTGAAGCTGCCACTCACGGTTTTTGCCAGCGTGTTGACCGTGAGGGTTTTGGCCAGCCCCGGCACGCCTTCAATCAGCAAGTGTCCTTGCGCCAGGATGGCCACCAAGATGCGTTCGAGGAAAGCGTCTTGCCCCACCACCACGCGTTTGACTTCGTACAGCACGCGTTCCATCAGCGCGGCGTTGACGGCGGCGCTTTGGGGCGACTGGCCCTGGTTCCATGCCAAATCAGAGGGGTTCATGCACAAAGCCTTTCAAGATTGCTGGGGTCATCAAAAATCAAAACGGCGACATGCCCATGCCACCGCCCGCGCTTTCAATGGTGGCGGCAAACACGATGCCAATGAAGGTGCGGGCCGAGGTGGGGTTGAGGATGGCGGTCACAATGCCCACCACTTCGCCCGCCATGTTGATGAGCGGCCCGCCCGAGTTGCCGGGGTTGGCGGCGGCATCGGCCTGGATCAGGCCACGCATCATGGTTTTGCCCTCCGAGCCGAAGGACCGGTTCAGGCCCGAGACCACACCGGCCGAGACCGAGGGTCCGATGCCAAACGGAAAGCCCACGGCCACCACCTCGTCACCCGGTTGCAGGTTTTGGCTGCTGCCCAGCGTGGCGGGCTGCAGGTCATCGGGCAGGCGCTTGGCCTTGATCACGGCCAGATCGTTTTCGGGTTGCACGCCAATCACCAGCGCTTCCGATTCCGTGCCATCGGCAAACGTCACCATGATGCGTTTGGCACCTTGCACCACATGCAAATTGGTCAGGATGACGCCTTCTTCCGAGATCACCACGCCGGAGCCCACGCCGGTGTTTTGCATGTCGCCTTGGGGGTTTTTCTTGTCTTCGTCCTGGGTGTGCACACGCACCACCGAGGGCGCGATCAGCTGCGCGGCACGCGCGGCACGCGAAGGCAGTTCCTGGGTGTTCAGGGTGTGCAGCACCGCCGCGTTGATGTCGTCTTGGGTCAGCCGCTGGGGTGCGCCAACCTGCCGGGTCACGGCCCAAGTGAGCGTGACGCTGAGCAAGGCGCACAGCAGCAAAGCGGCCCAAAGCGGCAGGCTTTGCAAGCGCCGGGTGATGTGGCTGGGGCTATGGGAAGCCGTGTGCGCTGGATGGGTATCGTCCGCTTTTGCCGGTGCAGGAAGCATTCTGTCAGCCACTTGTGCAGTGGGCTTTCGGCTGTAGAGTGCGGCGCGCTTCATCGTCGTTGGGGCCTTCGGTGATACAGTGGCCAGACTTCATTGCACGCCACACAACATGCACTTTATCTGGCCTGAGCTGCTTTGGCTATTGTTGTTGATCCCCCTGTTGGTGGTGGGGTACATCCGGGCTTTGCGCCGCAAACGCACTGCGGTGGTGCGTTACTCCAGCTTGGACCTTATCCGGCCCGCTCTCGGACCAGGGCACCGGATTCGCAGGCACATTCCCCCCGCTTTGCTGTTGTTCGCCCTGACTTTGGTGTTGCTCGGCACCGCCCGGCCCAGTGCCCGGGTCTCGTTGCCCGCCGACTACCTGACCCTGGTGCTGGCCATGGACGTCTCGCGCAGCATGCTGGCCGAAGATGTGCCGCCCAGCCGCATCGTTGCGGCCCAGCAGGCGGCCAAATCCTTTTTGCAAGAACTGCCTCGCCATGTGCGCGTGGCCGTGGTGTCTTTTGCGGGCAATGCCCAACTGGTGCAAGGCGTGACGGACCAGAAAGACGAATTGCTGGCGGCCATCGACAGCTTTCAATTGCAGCGCGGCACGGCCACCGGCAGCGGCTTGTTGGTGGCGCTGAACACTTTGTTACCCGAATCGGCCATTGACCTGGAGTCGGTGTTGTACGGGGCCGAGTTCAAGTCGGGCAGCCTGGCCGCTCAAGGGGGTGGTTTCGCGGGGCGTTCGCTGGACCAGCGTGCTGCCCCGGGGACCGCAGAGCCAGCCAAGCCCGTGCCTGTGGGCTCTTACACGGCCGGTGCGGTGATCTTGCTGTCCGATGGGCGTCGCACCACCGGACCCGATCCGGTCGAAGTGGCCAAGTGGGCAGCTTCCAAGGGAGTGCGCGTCTACACCGTGGCCTTTGGCACGCCGAATGGTTTCATTCCGGGCTTTGAAGGTTTTTCTTTTTACGCCAAGGTCGATGAAGCAGCCTTGCAAAAAGTGGCCGAGACCACGGGCGCTGAGTTTTTCAGGGCCACCAACGCCAGCGACCTGGCCACGATTTACCAACACCTGTCATCCAAGTTCACGCTGGAGCGGCGCGACACCGAAATCACCGCTTTGCTGGCGGCACTGGCAGGCGCTTTGGCGCTCTTGGCCATGGGCTTGTCGATGCGCTGGTTTCGACGCTGACATGCCATGCTGAAACCCGATTCACCCTGAGCCCCATCACTGAAAACGCGAGCCGGGAAATCAACTCACCACTTGCCTGAAAAACAGCGCAACTTGCCTGCAGACAATCCCAACTTCACCCCAGTCACTATGCACCTCATGGATCCTGAACTTCGACGCACTTGGCTGTTTGGTCCAGGGGCAGACCCTGCAACACACGAGGCCATGTTGGCCAGTCCCGCAGACGCGTTGATCGCTGATCTTGAAGACTTCACCCCGCCGCAGCGCCGCCCTCAAGCGCGCGAGAACATCTCTGCCCTGCTGGCCCGCTGGCGCACGGCGGGCAAGGTGACGGTGGTTCGCATCAACGACTTGGCCACGGATGGGCTTGTCGATCTGAATGCCGCCATGCCAGGCCGACCCCACGTCGTCGCCTACCCCATGGCCACAAGCTCAGAACAGATGAGGGCATTGGACGAGGCCATCACCGGCATGGAGAGAACCCTTGGCATCGCGCTGGGCACCACAGAGATACTGCCGGTTTGCGAAACGGCACTGGGCGTGGTGGACGTTCGCACCATCGTCGCCGGGAGCACCAGAATCCGCTGCGCATTGCTGGGCGCGGAAGACCTCGCGTCCGACTTGTGCGCCGAGCGTCAACCCGATGCCAATGAACTGGACTACGCCAGGCGGCGCTTCATACTCGAGTGCCGTGCGGCCAGAGTCGAGCCCATCGATGCCCCCTATACCTTTACCGATGCAGAAGGCGCCGTCAAAGAGGCGCACTACAGCCGCCGTCTTGGCTACCGCAGCAAGTCCTTGGTGCGCCCAGACCACGCCAAGTCCATCAATGCCGCGTTGACACCCAGCGACGAGGATGTCCACCGCGCCAGCGCCATGGTCACTGCTTTTGAGGCTGCACGCGCACGGGGTGAGGATCGGACACTCGTAGAGGGGCTCTGGGTGGAAGTCCCCACCTACCGCAATGCGTTGCGAACACTGGAGCGGGCAAAGCGGCTCGCTTCTGGACACGAAACCCACCATTGAGATCGACTTGTTCTTAACCCCTCATAGCCAAAAAACTTCCATCAACCATGAAAACACCTCTAAATTCCAATCCCGTTGCGGTCGTTACCGGAGGTGCTCGCGGCATTGGTTTGGAGATTTGCAACACCTTCCTCAAGCGGGGTTACCGAGTAGCAGCTCTGGATATGGACAAGGAAACGCTGGCCAAAACACAAGCCCATTTCAACACCTCGGATTTTTTGGCGATTCACTGTGATGTGTCCAAGCCCGCTCAGGTGTCACGCTCTGTCACACGGATCGAGAAAAAGTTCGGCCGCATCGATTCACTCGTCAACAACGCGGGGGTCGCCATTTTCAAACCGATACTGGAAGTGACTTGGCAAGATTGGCGTTACATCATGGACACCAATTTGGATGGTGCCTTTTGGTGCACGCAGGCGTGCGCCAAAGTCATGCTCAAAAACGGGGGTGGCAGTGTCGTCAACATCGCCTCGATCTCGGGCCTGCGAGCCAGCACCCTGCGGGTGGCCTACGGCACCAGCAAAGCGGCCATCATCCACCTGACCAAGCAGCAAGCAGCAGAATTGGGAGATGCAGGCATCCGTGTGAACTGTGTCGCGCCTGGGCCTGTGGCCACAGAAATGGCCAAGTTGGTTCACAGCAAGGCCATCATCAAAGACTATCACGACACCATCCCCATGAACCGCTACGGCAGCACAGAAGAAATAGCCAACGCAGTGGCCTTTCTGTGCAGCACTGAGGCCAGTTACATCAACGGCCAAACCATTGCGGTCGACGGTGGGTTTGATGCCTCGGGTGTCGGCCTGCCCACTTTGCGCAAAAGTCGGCAGCGCGTGTTGCCCCCCAAGCAGAAGTAATTCCCCGCAGGAGCCAACCCTGACGTGCCACCCACATGGCACCCTACGCGCATTCTTCCTCTGTGCCCTTATCCATGGGTCGTACGTTTCAAGACAGGAGGTAGCGAGGCGACTTCCAGTTTTGCGTGCGAGCCCGGTCGCTGAGGTTCTGCGTTAAGCCGTCGATCCGGATGCTATGAACTCCACGGAAACCGAAGGAGCCGCTATTCGCTGGGGTGAGCGTGCACCATGGAAAACTGGCGTTCTCGCAAATAGGGTGAAAAAAGGATGGATTGATTCAACATGGCCCCATCTGAAAAAGTCTGGAACCTTCTCAAAAACCGGGGCGATTCAGTCACCGCCCAATTGGCGCAATGCTGCTGAACTGGTCCGTCCACAATCTCAACCCCGGTTGGTCATACGGCTCATTTCCGAGCAAACGGCCCTGCTCGTCCCGCAATTCACGGTTCACCGATGGGTATGCCTTCAGGTAGGCCTGGTCCTTCGTCATGATGAAGTGCAAATTCCTTCTCACATTGCGCACCTCATCCACAGCCTGGTATTTGTGCCGATAGGCCATGCCCAAAACCTCGGCCTGGGCTTTCACTATGGGGTAAAGGTTCAAATAGGCATTGGTGATGTTGATCGCGATGTGACCATCGGGCTTGAGGTGGTTGCGATAAATCTGAAACGCCTCATGGGTCAACAAATGGATGGGCACCGACCCGCCCGTGAAAGCGTCCAGCACAATCACGTCATACAACTTGTCTTTGGGCAACTGCTCCATGCGCAAACGGGCATCCCCCAATAAAATGTTTTGCTCACCCGCTTTGCAGCTCGACAAGTTGTCAAACCACTTTTTCGCAAACTGCACCGCCGCAGGGTTGATTTCATAAAAGTCATAGGCATCGGCTTGGCGTGCATAGTTGGCCAAGGTGCCCGCACCCAAACCAATCAAGGCCACCGACAGCGCCGGTTTTTGGTCCATGGCCCACTTCAAGGTCTCACCGATACCGCTGTCGCGCGCATAGTAAGTGGTCGGCACATGCCTGAGCGCGTCAGATAGAAACTGCTGACCATGGGTCACATTGCCACTGAAAAACACCCGGTCATCACGCTCGGGCTCCGAGACATACCGCCGCTCTTTCACAGACACGGTGCCATAAAAATTCCGGACTTGGTCGAGCACAACTTCGGTACGGTCCTCCTTGCGGACCTCGCGCCAGGACCACGGGTTTTGCATGGCATACAACAAAGCCACCATGACCACTGCCGTCAAGGCACCCACGGCATGACGTACACGACCACGGGATTGCCCATCAACGCGAAACAAGACATGGCAAGCCAACAAGGCCACCAGAACCAAGGCCATCAACCACTCGAGGTAATCGTCAAAAAATTGGGTGGCTACCAAGGTCACAAACAAGCCCCCGAACGCCCCCCCAATCGACATGCACAGGTAAAACTCAGTCAAACGTCGCGTATCCACAGGCCTGCGGCGGTACAGCTCGCCATGGCAGAGCATGCACACCACAAACAGCAAAGCGTAATGCGACCACCGCACTTCATTGACGCCATAGTCCCAATCGATACCGAGCCAACGCGGTATGTCGCTCAAGCCTGAAGCGACCAACAACAAAACCAGCGTGAGGAATGCAAACAACTTGGGGCGGTACCAACGGGGGTGGTCAAAAGTCAGGATGAAAGTGACCAAATACAAACCCAGTGTCGATACCCAAAGCCTGGGCTCGGGCGCCACGTCGTGGCTGATCTGATCGGTGGTCGCAATGAAAACCAACGAGGCCAAGGCCGGCAAAGCCACCCAGGACAGGCGCTGGACCCACGAAGGCCTCAGTGCGCTGGTCGCTTGCCTTGGCACGGCCTCGGCAGCATCGGAATGGGCTGCGCCGGCGGGCGTCTTGTTTTGCCACGCTCCCAAAGCCACCGGCAAACACAGCAAGGCAAACACCCAAAAGCCAGCCGTCCAAAGTCGCCCCATTTCCTGTTGCTCCAGCCAAGGCTCCAGCACATACGGAAAAGACAAAAGTGCCAGGAACGACCCCACATTGGACAAAGCGTACAAACGGAAAACCGATGAGGCGTGGGCCGTGCTGGTGAACCAGTGCTGAACCAAAGGCCCGGTGGTCGCCAAACAAAAATACGGCAAGCCCACACTGGCCCCCAAAATCAGCAACACCTGAAAAACCGGCGAGTCAGGAGATTCAGGCCGAAGCTCCGCCCCAGGCAGCACTCTGGAAGCCAACAAGGCCGCCAGCACCAACAAGACCACATGGATACGTGCCTGGGTTTGCCGGGAGGGCAAGGCTGCCAAAGCATGGGCATACAGGTAGCCCATGCACAAGAGGGTTTGGAAAAACAACATCGCCGTGGTCCAAACCGCAGGACTGCCACCAAACCACGGCAGGATTTGTTTGCTGAGCAGGGGCTGAACCTGAAACAACAAAAAAGCGCTGGTGAAGATCGTCAGCGCAAAAGGCAAGAAACTCCACGGATTGGGAGATGGACTGGGCAGGGGATGGATCATGTAACTTGGACTGGCCAGAAAACCAGTGCTTTGATTAGGTGAGTCAGACAACGCCTTGCGGTTCATACAAACAGCAGCTTCTCTTGTCCACTCCTGAATCGCGCAGATTTTACAAGCGTCTATTTGAATCATGACCCTACTTTGCAGTGGGTTGAATCTGTTTCACAGGTCAACAACAGCGAATGTGCCGAGGGCTGCGTCTAACTTTTTATGCTGTTGAATTAGCGTTGACTCAAAACTCGCCAAGCCCGACCGTACCCATAACTCGACCATGGCGACCCGATTAAGGGTAATCACTGATAAGACAGTAAAAAATCACGATTCATCAAAAATCGATGCTAAAAATGTTTAATCTCACGTTTTGATCAAGGGTCTGCAACTTCTCCGATCTACAGAGCCCAGCCCCACGCACCACACAAGGAGTCAATCATGAAGTTACCCCGCGTTTTGTTGCCGATTCTGCTGGCCAGCTGGTTGAATGTGGCCTGCTCATCCACCAACGCCACACCTGCCCCCAACTCGGCCACCCCCCAAGCTGCCACAACGGCCTATGAACCTGTGCGCGGTCAAGCCGGTAAAGATGTGATCTGGATCCCCACCCCGGCTGGTTTGATCGACAAAATGCTCACAGCCGCCAAGGTGACCGATCAAGACAGATTGTTTGATTTGGGTGCGGGGGACGGCATCATCGCCATCACCGCCGCGCGCAAATATGGAGCGCAAGCCGTGGGCATTGAATACAACCCCGACATGGCCCAATTTGCCCGGCGCAAAGTGGCCGAAGCGGGCATGACCGACAAGGTGCGGATCATCACAGGGGACATTTTCCAAGAAGACTTCAGTTCTGCCACCGTGGTCACGCTCTACCTGATGCCTCATCTGAACTTGAAGCTTCGTCCCATCTTGCTCAACATGAAGCCAGGCACTCGGGTAGTTTCGCATGCCTTCAACATGGGTGACTGGGAACCCGACGAGACCATGTCGTACCAATACGCTCAAGGCTACTTTTGGGTTGTCCCAGCACAAATTGAGGGCGATTGGGTCATGACCGGGCTAGACGGCGGACCCATGCGCATGAGCATGAGTCAATCCTTTCAAAACATTGGCGGAATGATTACCCGCGGTGGCCAAACGCGAGCCCTGCTGGGCGCCAAATTGCGTGGCGATGAAGTCAAATTCCAATTCATCACTCAGGACCGCAAGGTACACGCCTTCTCTGGCCGAGCAGAAGGCCGCCGCATCACGGGCACGGTTATCTCTGAATACATGCATACACCCGTCGAAATCACCCGACCTTGAAATGCATTTGAAACACACCAACGAGTTGGACAATCCAGATGAAACCCGATAGCGCCGCCCCCGCCAAGATACTCCGTCTACTGCAGCCCTTTTCAGCCGTGGCGCTGATCGTGGGCATTGTGATTGGGGCCGGCATTTTCAAAACCCCCTCGCTCGTTGCCGGCATCAGCGGAGATGCTGGCTGGGCGCTGGTTTTGTGGATGGTGGGCGCCCTGATCTCCATCGCCGGCGCGCTTTGCTATGCAGAGCTTTGCACGGCTTATCCCAATGCCGGGGGTGACTACCACTTCCTGCACAGGGCTTTTGGGCGCAACATTTCTTTCATTTATGGCTGGTCGCGCGCCACGATCATCAACACGGGCTCCATTGCCTTGCTGGCCTTTGTTTTTGGCGATTACATGAGCACGCTGGTGAGCTTGGGCGCCTACTCCAGTGCCATCTGGGCACTGCTGATCGTGGTTGTCTTGACGGTGGTCAACCTTGCCGGTATCTACGCGTCTTCGCGCATGCAAACCTGGTTGACCTTGACAGAAATTGTCGGTTTGCTGGCCGTTGTCGCGGCAGGATTTTGGGTTGATGCCCCCGCCTCGGGCACCCTTCAATGGTTTGCACAAGCACCTGCGCCAGCGCAATGGGGGCTGTGTCTGGTCTTTGTCTTGCTGACCTTCGGCGGCTGGAACGAAGCCGCCTACATTTCGGCCGAATTAAAAGGCGGACCACGCGCCATGGTCCGGGTCATCTTGGCCAGCATGCTCATCTTGACGGCCATTTACCTGCTGGTCAACACGGCCTTGCTGTTGGGCCTGGGCTTGAGTGGCTTGAGCCAAAGCAAAACCGCTGCAGGCGACCTGCTGGGCCTGGCCTTTGGTCCTTGGGCGCAAAAAGCACTGGGCTTGTTTGTGGCCATTGCCGCATTGACCAGCATCAACGCCACCATGTTTGTCGGCGCTCGCACCAACTTTGCTGTCGGCAGCGACTGGAAAGCCCTGCGCAAATTGGGTCAATGGCAACTGGACATTGGCAGCCCCAAACAAGCTTTGACCCTGCAAGCCCTGATCAGCATGGGCTTGATCGCCTTGGGCACCCAAGAAGCCGACGGTTTTTCCGCCATGGTCGAATTCACTGCCCCCGTGTTCTGGGGTTTCCTGTTCCTGGTCGGGCTGGCCTTGCTGTGGTTAAGGAAGACAGATCCGAGCACCCCGCGCCCCTTCAAAGTGCCGCTTTACCCCTTTCTGCCCCTGATTTTTTGTGCCGCCTGCGCATGGCTGACCTACTCCAGCGTCACCTATGCCATCTCTCAAAAAGCCATTCACGTCTCCTTGTGGCTCATTGCCAGCGGCATTTTGGCCTTGCTGATTTTGCGTGCGCGAGAAAAAACCCTCGACCAACTGCCCCTCCAAATTTGAAGCCACGAAACCCCATCACCTGATTTTGACCAGGAGGTGTTGAGGCCGACGTTGGATTGCCCCCTCTTCCAATCAGCGCTGGCTACAACGCAGCGACCAGCGGATGGACCGCCAAGACAGCTTCATAGAGCCCTCCCCGACCGATAATAGAAAAACTTTCAAGACCACCAATACCGGAGAATCGCCTTGACCGCCAACAGCCTTCCTGTCATCTGGGTCGATGCGATTTTGCTTTTCACCTTTTGTGAATGGCTCTTTTTGAGCGTCAAAAGCACCCAAACAAAAAACGGCTTAAGGTTTGCCGACATCAGCGCAGGGCTGCTGCCCGGGTGGCTTTTGATGCTGGCTCTTCGATTGGCATCGCCCCCTGAATTGCCCATCGAAGTGTTTGTTTGCCTTGCCCTCGCTGGACTGGCGCACGCTTTGGATTTTTACCGCCGATACAAATAAATACCCGATCAGATTCATCACATTTTCAACAAATTGCCTATAGCATGGGAGCATGACCCCCGTATCTCCACCATCGCCGGTTTTGCCGCTGTCCTTGTCCGCTCTGAGGCGTGACATCGACTCGCCAGCGGGCCGCATCAGCCTTTACAGCGCCGGGCCTCACGACCAAACCCGTGGACTGCCACCGCTGCTGCTGGTCCACAGCATCAACGCTGCAGCTTCAGCCGCCGAGATTGCACCTCTTTTTGAACATTACCGGCAACAGCGTCCGGTCTACGCTCTTGAACTTCCGGGTTTTGGTTTTTCTGACCGCCGTGACCGCCCGTACACGCCGCGCTTGATGACCGACGCTTTGCATGCTGCGCTGGCCGTCATGAAGTCCGAGCAAGGCGCTGCAGCCGCAGATGTGTTGGCGGTGTCGCTCTCCAGCGAGTTCGCTGCCCGTGCAAAATGCGAAGCGCCGCAAACGATCCGGCGGCTTGCACTGGTCAGCCCGACCGGTTTTAGCGGAAGAAAACTGCGCTATGGGCCAGCGGGTGGAACGCTGGGTTTGCCTTGGCTGTACCGTTTGCTGACGATGGACTTCTGGCGCCAGGGCATTTTTGATGCCTTGACCCGACCTGGAGTCATTCGTTATTTTTTAAAGCGCACTTGGGGTGCTGAAAATATCGACGAGACATTGTGGCGTTATTGTTCGCTGACCTCGCGACAGCCAGGCGCTGCCAACGCGGCCTTTTATTTTGTATCGGCCTTTTTGTTCAGCACCGACATCAACCAACTTTATGAGCGTCTGGACGGTCCAGTCTGGGTGTCCATGGCCACTCGCGGAGACTTCACCGATTACCGTGGCCGGCATACGGTTGAAGGCCGAAAAAACTGGCAGTTTCATGCCGTTGAAGGGGGCGCACTGCCCTTTTTTGAGGACTTGACCGCCTTCACCAAGAAGCTCGACCCGTTCTGGGACGTAGATCACCCTTCCCAAAACATTCAACATTGAGCGTCGTGCCGGCGCTGACGCTGACCAACCAGTCTCAATTCAAAGTCATCACGGGCAGGGCAGCCACCAGCACTTCGACATCGCCAAAAATATGTTGCAGCCATTCACCCAACTAACCACCCTACTCAACTCCCGGGGACCGACCACGCTGAACTCAAACCCATTGGCCTCCACGAAACTGAACTGCCACCCGCAAGTTGGACAAACTACAAGGCGTAAAAAAACCCCTCTGAAGGGGTTTTTTATTTGTGCAAAAGATTACTTCTTGACGCAGGCAGCGTTCTTTTCATTTTCTTTTTTGGAACAGTCGACTTTTTTGTCGTCCATTTTGCCGCCACCATGGCTGCCAGCGAAGGAAGGCGCCGACATCAGCATGAAAGCGGAAACGAGAGCGGTCATCACGATTTTCATAGAAACACCTTCTAGGTAAGAGGTTGAATTAAAACACCAAAAACACGTGTCAGAATAACCCGGCACCAAATTATCTTAGCAAGTATCAAAGGCACACGTTGATTATGGGCACTCGCCAGACGCACGCAAAAGCACTTGCCAAGACCTGCTTGCCGATGGGCCTGGCTTGGATTTTTATCCTGGGGTCCCTGGCCAGTTCAGCTGGGGCGCAAGAGCGTTTTTTGCCTGCTGCATCTGCCGTGGTCTTGGCCACTTCGGTGCATGGTCAAGGGGGGCGTCAGGCTGGCTTGCGTCAACTGGATCAGGCCTGGCGCGCTCACCCCGAAGACCTGAATGCCTCACTGGCTTATGCCCGCGCCGTGTTCACCTTGGGTCTGTCCGAGGGCGATTTGCGTTGGTTCGGTTCGGCCAAAGCGGCTTTGCAGCCTTGGTGGGTGGCCGAAGACTTGCCTGCCGACGGCCTTTTCTTGCGAGGGTTGGTCAAGCAGGGCTTTCACGCATTCGATGCGGGCTTGCAAGACATCAACAAGGCGATTGCCTTGGCACCACGTCGCGCCGAGTTTTGGTCTTGGCGCTTTGCCCTTCATTTGCTGCTGGCCGACATGGCCTCCGCACAGCAAGACACGCAAGAGATGCAGCGCTTGTTCGGTGCAGAAGAAGCCGATGTTTACCGCGCTGTTTTGCTCTACCGCACCGGACAGCCCTTGGTGGCTGTGCAAATGCTGAGCCGGGCTGCCCGCTCGCCCAATTACCAAGATGCATCCTCCCAAGACTGGCTGGGTTTTCACCTGGGCGAAGCTCACCGCGTTGCTGGACAGCCTGCGCTGGCCATCGCCGTTTGGAACGAACGGCTCAAGGTCAGCGCGCAGTCCCATCTGCTCAGACTGTCTCTGGCCGAGTTGCTCAATCAACAAGGCCGCTTCGTTCAGGCCAAAGCCATGGCCATGAACCGGCGCGACTTGGGCAGCCTCACCGATGCCCTGCTCATGCAGGCCCTGCTGGCCTGTCGCGGCCTGAATGACGCTGATGAAACCCGATTGGCCAGCCAGATGGCTGCGCGTTTGAAAGCACAAGCGCTGCGGCAGGAGTCGCTGATCGAGCGGCCCAAATTGATCTACCAAATTGCCTATGGTCAAGACATGGCCGCAGGTCTGGCCCTCTCCATTGAAAACTGGCAGCTGCAAAAAGAACCCCCCGATGCACTCCTGTTTGCGCAAGCTGCGCTGGCGCTTGCACAACCCCGGGCCGCAGAGCCCGTGGTGATATGGGCAGAAAAAACGGGCTACACCGACCCGCAATTGAAGCAGCTCATCCGGCAACTCAAAGCACACCCTGGTTGGTCGGGGCCACGTTCATGAACCCGCACTGGCCATACCCCGGCGGTCTTCCATCGCTGCGCCATGCCGTCATGGCTTGCGTGGTGTTTTGGAGCCTGCTGTTCACAGGCAACTTGTGGGCCCACTCCAGCAGTAACAGCTACCTCACGCTCAGCATGCCTTCTGAGCAACTGACCTTGCGCGCGGACATCCACTTGCGTGACCTTGACTTGATCTTTGACCTGGACGGCAACCGCGATGGCCAAGTCACTTGGGCCGAGACCCAGTCTCGCCTTGCGGAGCTGAACGCCTGGCTGTCGCAGGGCATTGCGCTGAACGCTGCGGGTCAAAGCTGCCCCTTGGGCGAGGCCGATTTGAAAGCCAGCCAACATGCCGACGGCCTGTATTTGAGTGCTTTATGGACCCCGTTGTGCCCTGCTGCTTTGGGCTCGGCGCACAGAACCACCTTGAAGCTTCGGTATGACTTGATTTTTGCGCAGGACAATTTGCATCGGGGCCTGCTTCGGGTGGATTTTCCAGACTACCAAAGCAGTGCGCTGCTCAGCCCAGAGAGGCCAGAGGCCCAGGTCAGTGCCAGCGACAGCCGCCCTTTGCGCGTATTTGGACGGTATGTCCTGGAGGGGATCTGGCACATCTGGATCGGTATCGACCACATCGTCTTTCTTCTGAGCCTGTTGGTGCTGGCGCCGCTGCAGTCCTCACGTCAACGCGTCATGCACTGGCGTGCGGCCACGCAGACCCGACCCGTGTTGCGCGATGTGCTTGCCGTTGTTACCGCATTCACGCTGGCGCACTCCATCACGCTGGGCCTGACCATCACCGGCTGGCTTACCCCGCCCGCCGATCTGGTGGAGCCAGCCATCGCCTTGTCAGTGGTGTTGGCCGCGTTGAACAACCTGCTGGGTTTCAGTGCACTCAAGCGCTGGCGGCTGGCTTTTGTCTTTGGTCTTGTGCATGGTTTCGGCTTTGCCAGCGTGTTGCTTGATCTGGGCTTGCCCGCCAGCGCTTTGCTGGCCGCATTGGGAGGCTTTAACGTGGGGGTGGAGCTGGGTCAATTGGCCATTGTGGGTGTTTTTCTGCCCATCGCATGGCTGCTGCGTCACACCGCGTTTTACCGTTGGGTGGTGGTGGTCGGCGGTTCAGTGACGATCGTTGTTTTGGGCACATTTTGGACACTACAGCGCACGGGCTGGCTGGCGTGATGCGCTTTTCATCAGGAAATCTCGACGCTGTGTCCCTTGATGTAGGTCTCTAAAAAACCGATTTGCTGACCCATTTGGCGAATGCTGTCCTTGACAACATCACCAATCGAAATCACGCCGACAACCCGTCCGGCTTCCACGACGGGCAGATGGCGAAAGTTGCGGGAAGCCATCAAACCCGTGCAGGCCTCGATGGGGTCCTGAAGCTTGACCGAGACCGGATCGACCGTCATGACTTCCTGAACCAGCACTTGCTTGGCATCTAGGCCCGGCAACAGCACCTTGATGGCGCAGTCGCCCTGCGTGAGGATGCCGAGCAACTTGTCATCTTGGATGACCAGGATCGCCCGCACGCGGTTATCCCGCATGAGTTGCAGGGCAACGACCACTTTTTCATCGGGCCTGACGCTGACGACGACGACGGGTTGGGGCTTTTGCGCTAAGCATGTTTTTACGCTGGTCATGGGAATGCCTGTTGAGAATGTCTGTTGCTGATGAAATAAATTTTCGCATACGCTTGGAATTTGTGCAGGCGTTGCCCCACTCGTCCACAGAGTTTGCGGTTAATCACGGTCATTCAAATGGCTAATCACCCAACAAGCCAACGCAATCAGCAAAATAGCGCCACTTTCATACAACAGTATGGAGGGGTCGCCGTCCTTGCCCTGAAGAATGATCAGACGGCTCAAAGCCGTCATGGCAATGAACAAAGGTATGGTGATGGGGATTCGGTGACTGCTGTAGAACGCACCAAGCATGCCCAAAACTTCCGCATAAATGAACATCAGCAGCAAGTCCTTCAGTGCAACGCTGCGCTGCTCGATCAACAGCATGACTTCTTGCGCCATGGCGCCCACCGTAAAAAGGGCGATGATGACCAGAAAACACTTTTCAGTCACATCAATGATCCGTTTTATCGACATCGACATTTCCTGCCTCAGTGGTTAAGTTTCAACATTATCAGACGAATCTGCTTGTCGTTGATTTTTGGCACCCGAAGTCAAATCTGCGTTGGCAAACCGAGGGTTGCCCCCAAGGTCAAAGTGAAGTCCACGGCCCGGTTTGAGTCCTCCCAATCGACCGCCCTGCTTAATTTTTAAGCAATAATGGACAAGGTGAGATGATCGCGAGTGATTGAATTTACAAAACTCATGGAGACACCATGCCAGGTTCCATCCTTACACCGAATCAGCGTGCCCAGTACGATCAGGATGGCTACATCATGGTCCGAAAGCTTTTCGATGATGAAGAAATTGCGATACTGCGAACGGCGATAGAGAACGATGCGTCGATGCGCAGCCGCTTGTACGACCGCAACGATTCATCGGGGAAATCGACGCGAATGGCGACTTGGAACCATCCAGGCGACAGCGTCTATGGGCTGGCAGCGCGGTCACATCGCGTGGTTGACACCATGGAGGATCTGCTTGGCGGCGAGGTGTATCACTACCACTCCAAGCTGACGGCCAAAGAACCTTACGAAGGCGGGGCATGGGAGTGGCATCAGGATTACGGCTATTGGTATCACAATGGCTGTGTATTTCCCTACATGGCGAGCGTGATGGTCGCACTCGATCGCAGCACGCGCGAGAACGGCTGCCTGCAGGTTGTCAAGGGATCGCACCAGTGTGGCCGCATCGAGCATGGCGTGCTGCCTGGAGACCAAGTAGGCGCCGACCCAAGGCGGGTTGCAGAGATGCTCAAGCTGATGCCCATTGAATATGCGGAGATGGAGCCCGGTGATGGCCTGTTCTTCCACAGCAACGTGCTGCACCGCTCAGACCAAAATCGTTCTGAAAATCGCCGCTGGACTGTGCTCCACTGCTACAACGCTGCGCGCAACAACCCTTACCTGGCGCATCACCATCCTTTTTACACGCCGCTCGACAAAGTCGACGATGGCGCGATCAAGCGCGCAGGCGTGAAATTTGCCAACGGCATCGATGAATTTCGGGAAAAGTCAGCCAATCCGCCAGAGTTAAATCGGACAATCAGATAAAGTTTTTTAAACATAGCTTTTATTTCAACTCAGGTCCAAAATGCTCCGATGAGCAACAATCAAGAATCCCAAATCGCCAATGACGGTTTGCGCTACAAGAACAAGGAAGGTGGATCGCCCTTCAAAGACTCTGCCAACATGTCCTCGATCAGTTGCTACAAATGCGGGGTACACAAGCCCAGGGCACTGGGCGTTTTCAAGATGATGATCAATCAACGCATGTTCATGTGCGGGGACTGCATGCCCCCAAAGTCTGAGTGAGTTTTGCCGCCATCGAACGCGACCGACATGCAAAAATAATCCTGAAAGACTTCTTGTCACGGCTCGACGAAGCGCTTTAAATTGCAAGAACCCGTGGTGCTGGCTTTGATGCGTGGGTTATCTGAACGACCCGCATTCCCGTCAATAATGTGGGTGTGTGTAATACCCGCCCAATTCAGTCACTTTGATGAGCCAGCAGACCCAATCTTCTAATCCTATGCCTGCTGCTGATGCAGCACAACGCCGCCTGGTGCAGGTGCTGTTTATCGGCGTCTTCATGGCGGCACTCGATTCAGCCATCGTGGGGCCGGTTCTGCCTGCATTGCGTGAAGCCTTTGGCGTCGACAACCGCACTGCCGGACTGCTCACAACCGTTTTTTCCTTGAGTTCGTTGTGCAGCACGGCGCTGATGGCTTACTTCAGTGACCGCCATGGCCGCCGTCCGGTGTATTTGGTCAGTGTGGCACTTTTCGCCATCGGCTCTTTGTGCATTGCCGCCGCACCCGACTTTGACATGCTGCTGGTCGGCCGTGCCATCCAGGGCATCGGCGCAGGGGGCATAGCGCCGGTGGCCAGTGCCGTGATTGGTGATGTGTTCACCGTCGAACGACGGGGCCGAATTTTGGGACTGATTGGCGCCACCCACGGCATGGCCTTTGTGCTCGGTCCGCCCCTGGCGACCGTGCTCACGTCCACGTTGGGCTGGCGTTGGCTGTTCTTGGTCAACCTGCCTGTCGCGCTGGTCGTGCTGTGGTTGGGCGCCCGCAGCTTGCCGCGCCAGCTCAGTGTCGCGGCACCTGGCCCCATTGACCTGGCAGGTATCACCGTCACTTTATTGTTTCTGCTGTGCTTGGTGATGGGCATTTCTCGCCTGCCCGATTCGTCCACGGGGATGCTGCTGTGGCCTTGGTTTCTGGCTGCCAGTGGCGTGCTGCTGGCCGCTTTGGTGGTCATTGAGAAACGGCAGGCACAACCGCTGATTCCGCTTGACCTGTTTGCAAACCGGCAACTGGCTTTGGCCTATGCGCTGACGCTCGGCGTGGGGTTCTCCATGGGTGGCATTGTCTTTTTGACCACCATCGCCACGCTGGCTTATGGGGTCAGTGTGGAGTACGCGGGGCTGTCACTGCTGCCTCTGGTGCTGTGCTCCATGGTGGGCTCGATGGCGGCTGGGCGGCTGCTCAACCGCCTGGGAGCCCGCAACATGGTGATCTTTGGTTTCGGGCTGTTGACACTGGGCTACCTGCAAAGCGCCATGCCACAGACCGGTTTTACCGCTTTTTTGGTGGCGTCTGTGCTGATCGGTATTGGCCTGGGTGTGGTGGTCAGCGGCGCGCTGCGCACCATTGCGATTGATGAAGCGCCGCCTGCCCTGCGCGGCACAGCCCAAGGACTGATCAATATTTTCAATGCCGTAGGGACACTGCTGGCTGTGACCTGTATCAGCGCCATTGCTGACTTGGATGGCGGCGAGCTGACAGGCTTTGGCCGTGCTTATCTTGGCCTGGGGTTGAACATGCTCCTGATGCTGTTGATGGCGTTTGGGCTGAAAAAGAAGTTAACCGAGTCCACGCCGCCCACTTCTGTCGGCACATAGCACCAGCAGTGTTAGCGCTGGGGCAGAAAGCCATGGGTCCCCAAGCCGTTCAGACGCCTAAATGGATGGACTGCAGCCACAAATGAATCAAAAGACATGAAGACATCTTACGATGCTGATTTGGCTGGCGCCAACCGTTGACTGTCGCTTGGAAGATGCGGGTCAGTGGGTTCTTCTGAATACGCCACCGCCAGCAAAACTGGCTTGTGCACCCAGTTGTTCTTCTATGCGCAACGCATGATTCCACTTGATCATGCGTTCGCTTCTTGCGAATGATCCGACTTTGAGTTGTCCGACATTCCACCCAATGGCCAAGTCGACAATGGTGGTGTCTTCAGTTTCACCTGAGCGGGCAGACACGATGGCTGAATAGCCCATCTCTTTTGCCACATTCCAAGCTTGCAAAGTTTCGCTCAACGTGCCCTGTTGGTTGGGTTTAAGGAGGACCGTGTTGGCAGCGCCTAAATTGGCGGCTTCTCGAATGAGGTTCGAATTGGAGACCAAAAAATCATCGCCCACAATTTGCAGCCGATGGCCAATGGCTTGGGTAAAGCGAGCAAACCCCACAGGATCATCTTCAGCCAATGGGTCTTCAATGGAGACGATGGGGTACTTCTCAATCCATCCCAGCAGCATTTCAACCATGCCATCGGAGTCCAGTGCCCGCGATTCAAGTCCAAGTCGGTATTGGCCCTGCCGCCCAAATTCGGATGCTGCAATGTCCAAAGCAATGGCGACTTGATCGCCTGGAATAAAGCCTGCGCGTTCGATGGAAAGGACAAGCACTTCCAGAGCTTGCTCGTTGCTTGAAAAGTCAGGCCACCAACCCCCTTCGTCGGCAACGCCAGACAGTGAGCCGCGTTGCGCCATCAGTAAGCCTGCATGACGGTAGACCTCAGCCGTCCACTCCAAAGCCTGAGCGAAACTGGTTGCGCCAGGACAGACCACCATGAAGTCCTGAACATCAACACGCCTGCCGGCATGCGCACCACCGCCAAAAATTTGAATTTGAGGCATGGGCAAGCGGCCAATTTTCCCGTGACCAAGGTAGCGATACAAAGGCATGCCAGAGGCAGCAGCCATGGCATGCGCGGCTGCCATTGAAACGGCCAATGTGGCATTGGCACCCAAGTTTGACTTGTTGACAGTTCCATCAAGATCAATGAGTGCCTGGTCAAGAACAGATTGGTTGTCCGCCTTGGTTCCCACGAGTGCATTGGAAATTTCAACGTTGACATGTCCGACCGCCTGCATCACATCAAGCCCACCAAACCGATCACCCCCATCCCTTAACTCCAGTGCTTCACGCGTCCCTTTGGATGCGCCAGCGGGCGCAATGGCTCTGCCCATTGCGCCATCGTTGAGTGTGACCTCGGCTTCTACGGTAGGTCGCCCACGACTGTCCCAGACGCGTCTTGCGAAGATCGATTTGATGGCAAACGGTGTCATGTCTTCAGGTCCTTGGCCCATGCTTGGGCAACTTCTTGCAAAGAGCTTGCTGGTTTGATGAGTAATGTGCTGGCTACGCGTCTAACATGTTCGCGCTGATGTTCTTCCGTCACATATTCGACAGGAGACTTGCCATCCACTCTGGCCAGCAAAAGTCCAGGCAGCAGTCGTGCCGCTCTTGCTTCAAGATCACTGGGTGGTTCCCAATCTACGGATGACAAGTAGCTGGTAGTCAGTACTTCAAAGCAGTGCAGAAAATCTGCCGTTGACGCAGGCGTCCACAGACACTTGAGCAATAAATGGTTGAGGCAAAACGCCAAGTCAAATGCAGGGTCACTCCAGGTGGCGCACTCTGCATCCAACAACAAGGGACCTTGTGGCCCTAACAAAATATTTTTAGGGCTGACATCACCATGCACCAGTGTTTTTGCATTGTTTTGGGTTTGCAATACCAACGCTTCTAATGCGTGTGCAAGTTGGGGATGGTGCTCTGCTGTGGCAAGTAAGTAGGGGGCCAGTCTGATTTCAAAAAATATTTTGTCAGTTGGAAATTCACTGGCTAAATGGCTGTTTTTTGCAGCGTAACTGTGAATCTTAGAAAGTACTTGCCCCATCGCATGGGCGGTTTGCGAATCAGCATGGCCAGCATGCAATTCTTGCTTCCAAAGGCGATAGTGATCTGGCTCAAGGTACTGCATCACCAAAACCCCCAGTCCAGGGTGTTGGCCTAGTAATTCTGGCGCGCAAGCTGCACAAGCTTGATGAGCAACTTGCAACCATCTGGCTTCAAAAAGGTTGCGTTCTACAGGCGCATACCAATCGGCATTCACACGCAATTTGGACAAAGCGCGTTTGGCGCAAACCATTCCCTTTTCTGTCTCAATGCGCCAAATGTCAGATGACACACCACCGGTTAAAGGCGTACCCCAGAGGGAAGAAGCGTTTGAAAGACCCAGTTCGTTTAAAGCCCGAACGAACTCTATGGGGACTTCTGATTTAGACATGATCGACATAAGTTGACTCAACCAGCTTGACCAATGCAAATAAGGCTTGGTTCACAGGGGTTGCAACGCCAAGCGCTTGTCCACGTCTCACAATGAAACCATTCAGATGGTCAATTTCACTGGGTTTAGAGCGCGCCATATCTTGTGCAGTGGATGATTTTTGCCCACCCATCGTGACAGATATTTTCGCGACTGCTTCCAGCGCGACAGGCTCAGATAAATGGATGCCGTCGGCCAGAGCCACTGCGATGACTTCCTTCACCAAAGCTGTCTGGGTACTGCGAATTGACTCCAAGGCCACAAGTTTTTCGTATTGAATTTGAGCCAAGCCTGAAATCGCATTAAACGCACAGTTGATCATCAATTTGGACCACAAATCGGCCATCACATTTTGCGAAATCTGAACTGGAACCTGTGCTGAACCCAATAGCTCAACGATTTCTTGAAGCGTTTTTTTCGGATCTTTCAGTCGTGAAGTCTGCATCGTTCCAATCACAAGATCGCCGCGGCCATGGTGCTTCACACAACCTGGGGCAGTAATTTCTGTCGCCACATAAACGACACAGGGGATCACCGCATGGGGTACCTGTTGTGCAATCAGGGCTGAATTTTCCACACCGTTCTGCAAACTCATGATCAAAGCGTGCGGTGCGAGGTGGGGCGCCATTTGACGTGCGACCGAAGCGCTGTCGGTTGATTTGACACAGAACAAAACCAAGTCAGCCGTCTGCAAACTTGATAACTCACTGCTTGCATCCAAGTAGACGATCTCTGTTGCCGATGATGTCGCCAAATCCAATTTCAGACCGTCGCGCTTGGTCGCCTGCACATGCGCGGGACGTCCGATGAGCGTCACCTTGTGCCCAGCCCTGGCGAGCATGGCACCGTAAAAGCTACCTACGGCGCCTGCACCGACAACAGCAATGTGGTTAAAAGTGGGCCTGTTCAAGATATCCCTTGATTTGCTGAAAAATTAAAGTTGATTTCTATCTTTGAAGTGCATGCTGTTCAGTGGTCCGCCGTGTCTTGCAGGCCATTGTTCACCAGCGCTACAAACTCAGGCGAGCCATGGTGGTGACATCGAACCGGGTGGTGCAGGACTGGGGCAAGTATCTGGGGGATGTGACCATGGCCAGCACGATCTTGGACA
>NZ_JBILQU010000004.1:0-70569 GCF_044373035.1 Limnohabitans sp.
CTTCGGCTTGAAAAACATCGGATAAGCCCTTTGCACCGTCGGGCTGTCATGGGCCCAGCTGTGGCATTGGCCCAGAAAATAGGGCGCCTGGGTCATTTCGGGGTGAGGCTGGCCCGTCAGTTCGCGGCGCTGCCATTGGCCTGAAGGCAGGGTTTGGTAAGCGGCCGTGGCCATGTTGAACAGCATTTCGCGCAGGTGGGTGCAGCCGTCGGTGCCGCCCACATGTTGGTTGATGACCTTGCGCCAGCCCGGGCCCATGGTGCAGCCGATGAGCTTGTGCATGTTGTGTGGCGCGCCGGTGCATTCGGTGTGCGGGATGTTGTCCATCGAGGTGGCAATGTCCTGGATGACCATCTGGTCGTTGAGCGTCACGCGAATTTTCAGGCCGTGGATCGGCTCATCGCCTGGGAAAAGCCGTTCGTTGGGCACCTGAAAGCTGAAGGTCTTGACGTCGGTCAGCTCGGCTTCGATGTCCCACAGACCGTCTTCGCGGTCATAGCCTTGGTACACCACGGTTCGCGTATGTGACAGTTTTCGGGGGGAGGGGGGTGGAAGTGCCAATGGAATTCTCGCGGGTCTGGTGTTCAATGCTCCGATCATATCGATGCAGGAGCCTTGAACATGTCGCACGCTGTCATCACCGCTATTCACCCTGTCGTTCGCCGCCAGACCATTGCCGATGCCCTGCGCCGCACCGCGATCCGCTTGCCCGACAAAACCGGCATTGTGTGCGGTGCCACCACCTGGACCTATGCCCAGTTCGATGCGCTGGTCTCGCGCCTGGCCGCAGGCCTGGCCAGTATCGGCGTGGCCGAGGGCGACAAGGTGGCCGTGCTGGCGCGCAACTCGCACGGTTTTGCGGCGCTGCGCTTTGCGCTGGCCCGCCGCGGTGCGGTCATGGTGCCGATCAACTTCATGCTCAAGGCCGAAGAAGTCGCTTACATCTTGCGGCATGCAGTCGCCAAAACCTTGGCCACCGACAGTGGCTTGGCCGAGCTGGCGCAGGCGGCCAGCAAACTGGACACGCAGGTACAGCAATTCATCTGGCTGCCTTCCGAAGACCCGAGCCAGCCTGTGGCGGGCATGCACAGCTTTGACACATTGGCCGCCTGCCCCGATGCGTTGCCCGATGTGCGTTTGGGCAGCTACGACGTGGCGCAGATCGTCTACACCAGCGGCACCGAGTCCTCGCCCAAAGGCGCGCAGCTCACGCACGACGCTGTGATGTGGCAATACGTCAGCTGCGTGATCGACGCCGAAATCGCCGAGGCTGATGTGGCCCTGCACGCGTTGCCGCTGTACCACTGCGCCCAGCTCGATGTGTTTTTTGGCCCAGCCATTTACATGGGCAGCTCCAACGTCATCACGTCCAAGCCCACGCCCGACAACCTGCTGCCGATGATCGAAAAATTCGGCATCACCAGCTTCTTTGCGCCGCCCACGGTGTGGATTGCGCTGCTGCGCTCACCCCTCATGGACGCGGACAAACTGTCCAAGCTGGCCAAGGGCTACTACGGGGCGTCCATCATGCCGGTCGAGGTGCTCAAAGAGTTGGCCTCGCGCCTGCCCAAGGTGCGCTTGTGGAACTTGTACGGCCAAACCGAAATCGCGCCCTTGGCCACGCTGCTCGGCCCAGACGACCAACTGCGCAAACTGGGTTCATGCGGCAAGGCGGTGCGCAACGTCGAAACCCGTGTGGTGAACGACGACATGCAGGACGTGGCCGTGGGCGAAGTGGGCGAAATCGTCCACCGCTCGCCGCATTTGATGCTGGGCTATTTTCACGACGATGAGCGCACCAAATCAGCGTTCGAGGGCGATTGGTTCCACAGCGGTGACTTGGGCACCATCGACGAGGAGGGCTACATCTCTGTGGTGGACCGCAAGAAGGACATGATCAAGTCCGGTGGCGAAAACGTGGCCAGCCGAGAAGTGGAAGAAATGATTTACCGCTTGCCGCAAGTCAGCGAGGTGGCGGTGATCGGTTTGCCTGACCCCAAGTGGGTGGAGGCCGTGACGGCGGTGGTGGTGGTCAAGGCCGGGCAGACGCTGGACGAGGCCACCGTGATCGCGCACTGCGCCCAGCACATGGCCGGTTTCAAGGCGCCTAAGCGCGTGGTCTTCACCGACACACTGCCCAAGAACCCGAGCGGCAAACTGCTCAAGCGGGATTTGCGGGTGCGCTACGCCTGAGGTGGTTCAAAGCACATGCACTTGGCCTGATCAGGCCAATGAGTTGTCGCCACTCATGTAGACCTGCACGGCATCAAACCGGGTGCCACTGACGCTGAAAAAATTGCAGTTGTTTTTGACACGCAAGCTGCCATCCAGCAGTGTGTTCTCAACCCGGAACTGGCTGGCGACGCGCGCGGGGGCTTGAATGACGTGGTCAAAATTCCCGTGCCAGACACGGCTGTAGCGACTGTTGAGACGCTCGAACATGCTTCGAATGCCAGTGTCTCGTCCTTGATAAATCGTATTGAAGGTGGCGATGGTGAAGGTGGCATCTGGCTCGAAACAGGCCAGCGTCCCATCGAGGTCCATTCGGTCAACCGATGCAAAATAATGCTCGACCAGAGCCACCAGTTGAGCTGAATCCAGTGATGTACTCATACGGCTACCTGTTTGGAGGGGGAAGAAAATCCGGCGTCTTGCAAGGATCTGAAAAGAGCCAGCGCTTGTTTGTGCTCTTCAAGGGCTTGCGAAGAAAGCGCCTGTTTCAATCGCTGCTCAGCCAGAAAATGGCCATGGTCTTGGCCTCGGACACACAAGGCGGACGGTCGAACCGGACCGGTGGGTTTGAGGTGAGCCGGGATATAACTGATGGCAAATCCCAATCGGCGGTCATCGCTGCCATTGGCGCCAGAAGCATGCACAAGGTCTGTGTGATGCAAGGACATTTGACCCGCCATCACGGGCATGGGGACCCCAGTTTCATGGTCGAACCGATCACTGATCCCCTGCCCGCGCCGAATCATGTTCATGGGCTCAGGTTTGTCGTCGTGTTCAAAGGAGCCCCATTGGTGACTGCCTGGCAGCGCCCTCATGCAACCGGCTTGTTCGGTGGCGTCTGACAATGCCACCCAGGCAGTGATGTGCAGATGAGGGTCAAGATAAAAGTAGGTGCTGTCTTGGTGCCATCGTACGTAAGCCGGCGTGTGGGCCTCTTTCAAAAAAAGGGTCGAGTGGTAAACCAAAATGTCAGGGCCAATCACGTCTTCGACAGCATCCAGTATGCGAGGGTGGTGGACCAACTGATCGGCCCAATCAAACAGAAGGTAAGACTTCGATTTTTCTGGAAAATCGATCGGTCCACCCCGAGCCTGCTCCCATGCTTGGAGCTCTGAACGGTAGCGGGTCACTTCGGCTGGTGTGAGCACATCGATCGGAAACAAAAAACCATCCTGCTCGTAGCGCTGGACTTGTTCGGAATTGAGTAAGCGTGTCATGTGGATCCTTTGACATGGGTTTGGGCCGCATCCAACATGCAGCCGAGCATGTTCAGGCGGTCGTGCATGGGCTTGGGAAAGCCCACACGGCTGTGCGTCAACCTTAGCCCCAGGGCTGCTTCGGCCATTTTGTAGCTGAGTGGTCCAGGGTTGATGATGGGGACAGGCAATCGGGACTGCAGATACGCATGCGATTGGTGCATGGTGGTCGAGCCCAAAATGATCACCTCGGCACCATCATGCTCAATGGCCTTGAGCGCGGCAGCTTCCAGCAAAGGAAAAACGTCTTCCTCTTTACCGGACAACAGATTTTGGTTATCAGGGGATACTTCGATGGCCCGAACAGAGGCACATTTGTGGTGGAGACCGAGCTCGTCGAGGGCTTTCTTGTAGAGCGGTTTCCATCGACTGGCCATGGTCAAAAACGAAAACCGGTCACCCAGCATGAGCGCTGTCAGCACCGATACCTTGCCGGGGCCAAACACCGGGATGTCCAGCACCGAGCGCAAAGCAGCCACCCCTGAGTCGCTCATGGTGTCGATGCAGACGGCGTCAAAACCTTCTGCCTGTGCGCGGCAACCGGCTTCGAAGTTGGCCACATCCGCCAAAACAAAATCGTGATGGCTGGCGTAATTGACGGGACCGGCTTTGACGGGTCGGTATTCAAAGTGGATGTGGGGCCCCAAGGACAAGCTGGCCAATTGCGCCTGTCGCAACAACAGGTTCTCTGCTGACATGGCGAACGGAACAATCACCAGAACCCGCCACGTAGGCTCGGGTGCTGCAGTCTCATTGACCATGGGGGTTCTCCAATTCATTCAAAACATGTTGGGTGCTGCTGACACGACCAAAGAGGCGTTGAAAATTGCGCAAAGTGACCAGGTGCAAATCTTCGTGCGTGGTGCCGCAAGCATCTTCAACCAGGGTCACCAGGTAACCTCGGTCGGCAGCTTCCCGAGCCGTCGTTTCGACACACATGTTGGTCGAGACGCCGGTGAGGTAAATTTGCTCGCACTGAAGTGCGCGCAGCAAGCTGTCGATGTTGGTCGATGCGAAAGCGCCAATGGTGGTTTTTCTCAGGACATGTTCACCTGACAAGGGTTTCAATTCATCCAAGATCTCGTGCTCGCGGCTGCCGACGAAGTTGCGAAACTCGACAAACAATTTGCGCATGTGCGGTGGCGCATCCAAGGCATCGGGATGGGCTGCGCCAATGGTGACATGCAAGATGGGTCGACCCAGGGCGCGAAAATGGTCTCTCAAGCGCAATGAATTGGGAACGACGAGGGATTCAATGCGGTCAAAACGGTAGTTGCCAATCGTTGAGCCTTCGGCTTGAAGTTTTCGCCCCAAAGCGCCATGGCGTGATCCCGTGGCGTATTGCAAGTCAATCATGACCAAGGCCGCCGAGCCCGGCTTGATCGGGCGATCGGGCATGTAGGCGCGGATGTAGTCGGTGGACGGGTTCATGGCTTGATTCTTTCGGTCAATGGCGTTCGTGGAGGTTCTGCAAGCAGGACGGATTGTTCGCGGTAACTGTCCACGATTTGGCTGCCAGTGGCGCACCACACCCCGCTGTGTCCCAGGATGTAGGTCAGTGCACGGGCGAGGTGTTCAATGCGATGGGGTTGGCCCATGATGAACGGGTGGACGGCGATGTTCATCACACGTCCGCCCTCGGCATACAGGGTGTCAAATTCATCGCAGATTTTTTGTGCAAAAGCCTCGGCTTCCATGCCCCTACGCCAAGCGATGCTGTCGTTGATTTCCATGCTGTAAGGCAAGGACAGCAATGAACCACGGCGGACCCTGATGGGGGTGGGCTGATCGTCATGGTAGAGGTCGCACAGGTAGTCCATGCCCGACTCGGCCACCAAGTCGGGGGTCAGGAGCGTGTTCGATGCCGCAGGAGAAAACCAGCCACGCAGACTTTTTCCGGTGATTCGGCGGTGAATGATCTGACACGCTTCAATGGCGTCCCGTTCTTCTTGCTCGCTCATGCCCCAGTGGTAGCGGGTGTTGAACATGCCATGCGACATGAATTCCCAATGGCGCTTGAGCATGGCCTCGGCAATGTCGGGGTACATGTCCAAAACCGCCATGGACAGAGACACGGTGCAGGGCAAATTGAACCGGTCGAACACCTCCATCAATCGCCAAACGCCAACCCGGTTGCCATAGTCGCGCAGACCGTATCCAAGAATATCGGGGTGTGGAACCCTTGGCCATGGGTTTCGAACACGCACCTGTTCCGGCAAGTATTCGTAGTGCTCAATGTTGGGCGCAACCCAAAGGGCCAGGCGAGCGCCTTCAGGCCATTGAAGGGCTGGACGAGTGGGGATGGCTGAATAGGCAATCCGATCCTGCATGGCCACCTCCATGGCGTGTGCAGCCAATTCGCCAGAGTCCAGCATTGGGAGGTGCCCCGTCATTTGCGCATTCTCAGCGACGTTGGGCCTGGGTTTCAGCCAAATCATTCCAGACGTCTTGGCGCTGGATCAAGCCGTCCACAATTTCAAAACGGTCAACGAAACGGATGCCCTCAAAAGGCGTGCCGTCCAGCCAGATGCCGTGCAAAGTGCCAAAGCAATAGACCACACAGGATTCATCGCCCCAGGATTCGTCAAATTTCTCATAGTTTTTGCCGACCTGTTGGTACCTGCCGTGGGCCCATGACACCAACTCTTCGAGTTTGTGCATGACAGGACTTGCAGGAAATCGCATGCTGAAATCAGGTGTCAGCAGCAGCGCCGCATCCGCAAGCTGTCGGTTTTGCATGCGCTGTAGAAAATCCCGCACCAGCGCACAAGCATCGACACGTGCAGCGCCGCCGCCACTGAACACACGACCATCGCGTTGGTAGGTGCTGGCTTGGTGAACAAAAACAGTCGTGCCCGCAGAAGAGGCCGCGATCACAGATCGGGCTGCCTGCGCTACGCGATTGACCAGGCGCTGCTCGGTTTCCGGGCTGTAGCCCGGCAGTAAGGTGATGGAGATGACGGGCATGGGTGCGCTCCAATGGCCAGAGGGTTCAGGTCGCAGACGAAGCTTGGGCTGCGCTGGTCTTCCATGCATCCAGGATGTCGTTGCCGGTGGCCGCCCAAACCCCAGGGTGACTCATGATGTGGGTCAGTGCCTCTTCCAGCGCCCTGATTCGGTAAGGTTGACCAATCACCCAAGGGTGCAGGGAAATGGCCATGACGCGACCGTTATCGCTGCTCGATTCACGGTAAAGCCCGTCGAATTGATCGATCAACTGGTCCCTGAAGTCGTCTTCGGTATGGTGGTTTTGAACCAGAATGGTGTGGTCGTCCATGTCAATCGGGTGCGGCATGGCCATCAGCTCACCTGCACGTGTGTGCATGGCATAGGGCATGTCGTCATTGACCCAGTCGCAAACGTAGTCGAGACCGGCTTCCTTTAACAAGTCAAGCGTGTGGTGTGATTCTGATTTGGCAGGGGAAAGCCAGCCACGGATGCGTTGACCGCTGATGCGCTGGAGCACATCCAGGGAGTGGGTGATCCACTGCCGCTCATCGGCTTCGGCGAGTCCACCATGGTGGATGTGGTCCATGTCCATGCCATTGGCGATGATTTCCCAGCCGCGTTGTAAACAAGACTGGATCAGCGACGGGTAGCGTTGGGCCACGGCGGCATTGATGGCAACCGAAGCGGGTATGGCATGTTTTTCCAAAGCTTGCATGATGCGAAAGATGCCAACCCGATTGCCGTAATCTCGCAAGGTGTAATGGCGAAAATCAGGATAGGCCGTTTGCATCGCCCCTGGGGGCTTGAAGGGCAATCCTTTCATGTTGAGGGGAAACCACTCGAGAGCCGGTATCACCCAAAGTGCCAAACGAGCACCCTGGGGCCAACGCACTGGGGGGCGTTGCGGCAACATGGACCAAGCGTACCGGTCATGGTCCATGCCATAACGACGCAAAGGGTAATCGAGGTAATCGTCGGGCAAACTCATGCGGCTTCTCCCACGGTCTGTGCCGCCGCCGTGAATTCGGCGTGGTAATGCGTGTTGAAGTGGCACGCGATTTCCCTGCCAGTGGCCAGCCAAACCTTGTCATGGCCCGTGATGTAAGACAGGGCCTCTTCAAAGGCCGCCATCCGATAGGGTTGACCAATCAAATAGGGGTGAAGTGGTATGCACATCACCGTTCCCGATTTTTCGCCCTCAGCATAGAGCCGGTCAAACTGGCGTTTGAGGATGTCTGCGTAGCGACGCGGTGAAACCAGATTGACGTTGTAGACGATGGTGTCGTTCATTTCCAGCGAATAGGGGATGCTGGTCAATCGCCCCTGCTTGACTTTCACGGGGCCGGGTTGGTCATCGTGAAACAGGTCGCAAACATAGGTCAGACCCATTTCAGCCACCAAGTCCATGGTTCTGTCGGTATAGGTCAGAGCGGGGGCCAGCCAACCGTCGAGTTTTTGGTCCGTGTGTTTTTTGATCGTGTCGATGGAATCTTGGATGACGGCGCGCTCTTGCGCTTCGGTCATTCCCATGAGATAGCGGGTGTTGTATGTGCCGTGAGAATAAAACTCCCAACCATTTTCAGCACAAGCAGCAATCACCTCGGGGTGGTGTTCACACACGGCCACGTTGAGCGACACACTGCCACGCATGTTGCAGCGTTTCATGGCGTCGAGCATGCGCCAAAATCCCACGCGATTGCCGTAGTCGCGGTACGAGAAATTTTGAACGTCGGGTGAGGGGCGAGCCCATGGCGCACGAGCAGGATTGCGTGGTGGATCGAGCTCGTAGTATTCGATGTTGGGGGCGACCCAAAATGCCACTCGGGCACCACCGGGCCAGCTTATTTTGGGCCGCTGGTCGTAGGGCAAGTAGTCATAAAAACCTGGATCTCTTTTCACGCCCGTGCTCCCGCAGCTGGGGCCAATTGACGCAAGCCTTCCAGGGTTTCCTTGACCGAAATGACGTCCGCGTATTTCAAGGCCATGTCGTACAAGTTGGAAAAGTGAGGGGATTCATGTTTGTCGGCAACACACTCTTCCGGCACGATGGTGCGAAAACTGCGTTGCAGGCTGTCCACCACAGTGGCCCGAACACAACCAGAGGTCGAACCTCCTGTGACGACAACCGTGTCCACACCATGGAAGGTGAAGATCGAGCCCAGGTTGGTTTCGAAAAAAACCGACGCCATTCGTTTGTTGATGATGATGTCGCGTTCGCGATCAATCTTCAGGCGGTCGTCAAACTCTGCACGGCGACTGCCAACCTTGATGTTTTGCAGGGAATCCGGAGTGTTGGAGCGGGTCCCCCAGACGCCGCAATCTTCGCCGGAAGGCATGTAGGCCACATAAGTCCATACCACAGGAAACCCTTTGGACCTGAATTCGGCAGCCAACTCATTGACATGGTCCAGTTGGTGAGGATCGGTTTCATAGGCGGTGGCAAATTCGCCAACGCATGTGTAGGCTTTTTGCAAATCGATGTTGATCAAGGCGGGCATGCGACCGAAACCAAAACGTTTGCGGGTCGGAGCGGCCTTGATGTCGGCGAAAAGCTGTCGAGCTGTCTTGTCGGAAGTTTGCATTTTAAAAAAACTTTCAGTGTGTGGTCGGTGATGATCGGTCGTGATCAGGTGCGGCAAGCATGCAGGATCGACCTCTGACAAATGGTGCATGCATCGATTTGTCCTGTCAATAGAACATTTGACAGTGAAGCGCTGGTTCAATGCTTTGGTGGCGCTTTGACAAGGTCTAACCAGTGCGCCAATTTGAGCTTGCCGGTGCAAAGCTGGTGGGAGGCCTGCAAAACCTGTTGGGCGTGGTCTTCGGACCATACGCGACCCGTCAAATCGAGGAATTTATGCGTCAACTCCTCTTCGCTGTAAGGCGATGCATCATCGCCCCGGTTGACGCCAGCTTCCCCGGTCCATTGACGGCCATCGATGTCGGTGATCACCACACGAGCGGGGCGTTCGTTGGGCAATCGGCGTGACATGTCAGGGTCTTCCGAGATTTCAACCTTTTGGGCCAGGGCCAAGACCCGAGGGTCTCGCACGGCTTCCCAGGTAAAGCTCGAAAGTGCACTGCTTTGGTGAACAATGCGCGTGGCCACAGCAAAGGGGACAGAAAATTTGGCAGCCAAAGTATTGCGTGGCGCAGGATCGTTGAGTTCGGCGGCCAGGTGGTAGGTGGTCACTTGAATGCGTGCGATGCGATCGGCCTCGGGCAAAGGGATTTGTGCTGCCATCGCGTCCAGCGCATCCAGTGTGCCGTGGTTGTAACGGCAGCAAGAATGCAATTTGAAGTAGTTGTGCATCAAATGCCAGTCGCTGCCCAAGTCGCGCAGCAAGATATTCACGTCAAATTTTTCGGAGACGATTTCACCAAACAACGAGCTCAAGCCATCTCGCTCTCCAGTGAAACCGCAGGCGACCAGTTGAGAAGCCAAAACACCATTTCGGTTGCTCAGGCCCGCGTAAACGTTGCGTACCAGACCCCCTTCGAGCATGGTGCGCTTGGAGGTGGCGGTGGTCAGGGAGGAGCTGACGTTGATGGTTTCCTTCATGCTGGAGGGATCTGAACCCAGCACGCGTGCGCAAGCGGCTGCCGCCCCAATGGTGCCCCAAGTGCCGTGGGGATGCATGGCGCCACGCAATTGGGAGGCTGCACCAATGCGAGAGCCCACTTCGTAACCCACCACCAGGGCCGACAGAAAGCGCTCCGCATCCACCCCCTGCATCTCGCTCAAAGACAGCGCAGCGGGCAGCACGTGAATGGCCGGGTGACCTCTGGAGAACCGGTTTCCCTCGTCCATTTCCAAAAATGTGCCTGCTGTGCCGTTGAGCAGGGCGGCTGCTTCGGCATGAACTTGCCGACCTGTTCCAATGAGTGTTGCACCACTGCCAAAGCCCATGGCTGCATTGAGCCGTTGCATCTCTGGTTCTGCGGAGCCTGCCACGATGGATGCCAGAGTATCGGCAAGCACCCAGCCCGTGTGGGCTTGAACTTCAAGGGGTAAATCTGCGTAGTTCAGGTTTGAGGCGAAATGACTGAGTTGGTCAAGTTCTTCGGTTTTCATGTCAGGCATTCTGTTGGAAGTTGTGAAAGATGTCGGCTGGCTGGGTCCAGTTCACATCCGGCCGTGTGTGCATGTCAGCAAGCAACTGACGAAGTGAGCCTATGCGGCTGGACATGCCACAGACCCAAGGATGCAGCGTGAGGCCAAATACAAGTTGGCGTTGCTGTTCAATGGCCTCCAAGCGAAGCCTGTCAAAGGCACTCAAAGCAAGCCGGGCGTGGCTGCGAGGATCGAGGTTCCTTAACCATTGGCTCTGGACGTCATCCCATTCGGCGCCAAGCGGTATGGCGGTGATGCCCGGTTGTGTGTTGAGCATGTAAGGTTGATCGTCATTGGTCCAATCGAGGGTGTAACGAATGCCAGCTTGCGCCAGTAACTTGTAGGTTTCCACGGTGGTCCCCCAATCCTGACTCAGCCAACCCAGAGGTTTGTGTCCCGTGCACGACACGATGGTGTTCAACGAATGCTCGATGATTTCGGCTTGTTGCTCGAGTCGGAATCCCGAATGCATCAGGACGGAGGCCGATTCAGCGTGACCGATCCACTCGCAGCCCCATTCGTTGAGGGTTTCGACCAGTTGCGGGAGTCTCTGAACGGCCACTGAATTGGCTGCGATGGCAGGACGTATGCCCCTTGCTTTCAAGGCGTCCAGCACTCTGAAAATTCCGATGCGCAAACCGTATTCGCGTTGTGTCCAGCTCCTGTAATCCGGGGTAAAACTTCCGAATTCGCCGACGAAGCGGGGGTCGCGAAGGCTGTCCACGGGGGGAAGTGCTACCCAGTGCTCCAGGCACAACACCACAAAAGCTTGAAGTCGGGCCGATGTGCCTGTTGGCTCTTGAGGGCGCTTGGGCAAAGCCGAATAGCCGTAGTGAGAGTGGTCCATTTGTGCAAAGGGGCTTGACAGCCCAACTGAGTCAATACATAGTCTAGCCCAATTGTTCTATTTTAAGAACAATTAAACTCCATTCTATTTTTCGAGGACACCTCATGACTTCCGAAAACCGCATTTCCCGTCGACTGGTGCTGCAAGCTGGTGCAGCCACTTCTGTTCTGGGCGCTCCAGCCCTGCTGCTTGCGCAACCCAAACCCATCAAAATTGGTTTGGTTCACCCTGTTAGCGGAGGCTTGGCTTACAGTGGTGGTCAAGGACGCTTGGGTTGCGTCATGGCCATTGACGCCATCAACGCAGCCGGCGGTATCAAGTCCATGGGCGGCGCCAAGTTGGAGGCAGCGCTGGGTGACTCGCAGTCGCGCCCTGAAGTTGGTGTTGCCGAAGTGGAGCGCCTGCACCAAGAAGGTGTTTCTGCTTACATTGGCTGCTTCTCCAGCGCCATTGCCTTACCTGCAACGCAGGCTGCAGCCAAATACAACACACCTTTCCTGATTGACGTTGGCGTGTCCGACTTGATCGTCAATCGTGGATTGAAAAACGTGTTTCGCTTGGCCCCTGGCTTTGGCAAATGCGCCGACGATGCCGTCTTGGCGCTGGGTGAAGTCAACAAAGCGGCTGGTGGTGTTGCCAAGACTGCGGTCCTGGTTCATGAGGAGTCTGAATTCGGCACCGGCACTGCCAAGTTGTTGGCAGGAAAGCTGCCATCCATCAACATTCAGGTCGCGGAAGTCATCAAGCATGCCAACCCAACCCGTGATTTCTCCAACGTGGCACTGCGCATCAAGGGTCTCAAGCCCGATTTGGTGATCATGAGCAACTACCAAAATGAATATGTGTTGTTGGCCCGTACCATGCACCAACAAAAAGTTGAGGTTGCTGCGATGTTCAGCGTGTTGGGTGGCGGCTTCAACTACAGGCTTGTCAAAGAGCAGCCACAAGTGGCTCAGCACATGATGGACTTCAACCATTGGTTCAATCCGCGCAGTGCGCAGGCCATGGAGATGAAGAAAAAAGTTGAAGCGACCGGAAACCTCTTCACGTTTGAGGTGTATTGCGGCTGGAATTCGGTGATGTTGTATGCCGACGCTTTGGAGCGAGCCAAGTCTGCTGACAAGGAAAAAGCGATTGCAGCACTCGAGAGCAGCACTTGGTCAAACCACTTCATGCCCTACGGCGAGACCAAATTCGTCAACGGCCAAAACACCGGTGGCCGTGCCGCATTGCTGCAAGCCACTGCCACCGACATTGAGGTGGTATGGCCCAACCAGTTTGCATCGGTCAAACCCGTCTACCCACGCCCCAAAATGGGGTAAACCCTTAGCCATTTTTAACTGGCAGTTTTCATTGGGGCCCGCTTGTCAAGGCGGGCCTCGGGATGACTGCGACCTAACTTAGGGGTACTGATTTGGACTTGACAATTTTAGGTGCGGCTGCAATCAACGGCCTCCTCATTGGGGGTATTTACACCCTGGTGGCTTCAGGATTGACCTTGATCTACGGTGTCTTGCACATCATCAATTTTGCGCATGGCAGCATGTTGATGTTGGCCATGTTTGGTGTTTATTACCTGTTGATCAAGCTGGGCATCGATCCCTATGTTTCGCTTTTGATCATGGTTCCGGTGATGTACCTTTTTGGTTTTTGGTTGTACAAATTATTGATCGGAAGACTGGCTCAAGGCAAAGACGAGAACATTCTTTTGATCACTTTGGGCTTGTCCATCCTGATCGAGAACTTGGCCTTGATGTTTTTCAAGGGCGACACGCGAACCATCTCCGTGCCCTACTCAGACGTGATGGTCGAGTTAGGACCCACACTGGTTTCGCTGCCCAAGATCATTTCCTTTGGCGCGGCCATGGTCTTGTGCGCACTTCTGGGGCTTTTCATACAGCGCACGGACACCGGCAGAGCCATTCGGGCTGTGGCCAAGGAGCGAGTGGGCGCTCGTCTGGTGGGCATCAACGTGGACCGTGTCTTTGCCATCTCTTATGGTATCGGCCTGGCCACCCTAGGTGCTGCAGCCTGCCTGTTGATGCCAATTTTCTATGTGTCACCCACCACCGGTCATATCTTTGTCATGGTGGCCTTTACCGTGGTGGTCTTGGGCGGGATGGGTAGCTTCTTGGGAGCGATTGTGGGCGGTCTGATTGTCGGCTTAACGGAGTCCTTTGGCGGTTTGTTCCTTGGAGAAAGTCTTGGGCAAATCGGCATTTCGCTGATTTTCATCCTGATTTTGCTCTTCCGACCTTCTGGACTTTTTGGAGCCAAGCGATGACTGACAGTTCGCGTTCCATCGGATGGCCCTTGCATCTGAGTCTGTTGGCTCTGGCGGTGGTCTTCCCATTCGTTTTTTCGACACCCTTCATGGTGAATTTTGGCGTACTTGCTTTGTTCTATGCCTTCATCGGACAGTCTTGGAACATTGCCGGGGGCTTTGCTGGGCAACTGTCTTTCGGACACGTTGTCTTCTTTGGTGCCGGTGCATATGCCTCAACAATATTGCAATTGCGCTTTGGCATGAACCCTTGGCTCGGGTTGCCCGCCAGCGCAATTGCCGGAGGTATTGTTGGCGGCATCATCGGGTTCCTTTCTTTTCGTGCCGGCCTCAAAGGCTCTTACTTCGCTCTGATCACTCTGGCATTTGCAGAGGTGTTGCGAATTTTGGTCAATTCAGTGGAGTTCACCGGTGGTGGTTTGGGCTTGCTGATTCCTGCCAAGATCGGCGCAGATAACTTCCAGTTTTCAGAACGCATTGGTTTTTATTTCGTCATTCTTTCCCTGACTGTGTTGTCGGTGGCCATTGCAGTCTGGCTCAAGCATTCCCGTTTTGGCGCGCAGTTGGCAGCGATTCGTGAAAACGAAGATGCGGCCATGGCCCTGGGCATCAATGTCTTCAACGAGAAGGTCAAGGTCATGGTCCTGTCTGGTGCCCTGTGTGGCATTGGGGGCAGTTTCTTTGCGCAATATTTTCTCTACATCGATCCCACCATCGTTTTTGGTGTGGACAAATCGGTCGAGATGTTGCTGGTGAGCATGATCGGTGGTGCAGGCACGGTTTACGGACCACTGATTGGTGCGGTTTTGTTGGCTGGCGTCAGTGATGCCACCCGTGTGCTGACCAACGTTCAAGGCTTGTCCTTGGTGCTGTATGGCTCCTTGCTGGTCATCATCATTGCCTTTTTGCCAAACGGTTTGATTGACTTGTTCAAACGCATTGGCCAGCGCATCAAACAAAGGGGCCAGTGATGCTCAAGGTGACCGGATTAACCAAAATTTTTGGCGGCCTCAAAGCGGTTGATGACGCCTCATTGGAAGTCGCTGAAGGGCGCATCGTCGCCTTGATTGGCCCCAATGGAGCGGGAAAGACGACGCTTTTCGCTTGCATAGCGGGCTTCCAATCCATCAATGCAGGTCGCGTCGAGTTTTCCGGGAATGACATCACAGCTCGGCCTGTTCACGAAATTGCACGACAGGGGATGGTGCGCACATTTCAAATTACCCAGCCTTTTGCCAAACTCACGGTGCATGAAAACATCGCGGTGGGTGCCTACCAAGAGTACATCGACCGCGATGAGGCTTGGGAGCACGCCCGGCGTATTGCTGATCAGGTGGGCATGGGGCAGATTCTGGATCAGCCCGCCGCAGACTTGACCGTGGCTGGACGCAAGCGACTGGAGTTGGCTCGGACTTTGGCCACAGGCCCCAAGCTGTTGTTGCTGGACGAGGTCATGGCGGGATTGAATCCATCGGAAATCATCGACATCATCGACATCATCCAGAAGATCCGCGCCAGTGGTGTCACGGTGCTGTTGATCGAGCACGTGATGCAGGCTGTGATGAGTTTGTCCGAGCACATCTATGTGTTGTCGTACGGCAAGATCATCGCCAACGGTGCACCCCACGAAGTGGTCAATGACCCTGCGGTGATTGAGGCGTATTTGGGACGTGGCGCCGCTGAGCAGATGGCGAAGGAGGCAAATCATGCTTGAGATTCGTGCGCTGCATGCTGGTTATGGCAAGGTTGAAATTTTGCGCGGCATCGATCTGGATGTGGGCCAAGGCGAGATCGTGGCGGTACTTGGCAGTAATGGTGTCGGCAAGTCCACGCTCAACAACAACATCTCTGCGCTTTACACGCCGTTTGCAGGTTCTATCCGATTCAGAGGTCAGGAATTGGTGGGCAAAAGCTCGTCTGACATTGTCAAACTGGGCGTGATCCACGTGCCTGAAGGGCGTCGCATATTTCCCAACCTGAATGTGCTGGAAAACCTTGAACTGGGCAGTCTTGTCCGGGGCAAGGCCAACCGTCAAAAAAATCTTGAAAAAGTGGTTGCCATTTTTCCGCGTCTGAAGGAGCGTTTCAGCCAACTGGCGGGCACTTTGTCCGGTGGAGAGCAACAAATGCTCGCCATTGGTCGAGGGCTGATGTCTGAACCAGATCTGTTGATCATGGATGAGCCCTCTTTGGGCTTGTCACCGTTGTTGGTTGAAGAGATGTTTGCTCTTATTCAGAAGATCAATCAAGAAGGCCAGTCCATTTTGTTGATGGAGCAAAACGCCGTGCAAACACTGGCCATTGCACACCGGGCCTACATCATTGAAAACGGCGCGGTGGCCATGAAGGGTAAAGCGGCCGATTTGGCTCGCGACCCCGATTTGCGAAAAAACTACTTGGGACTTTGAACACATGACTTTGTCGAAGGCTACTTTGTCTGGGGAGCTTCTGGGTCGCCGTGTGTTGATCACTGGTGCTGGGTCTGGCATTGGGTTGGCCACTGTGCAGGTGCTGCAGCAGCAGGGCGCCAAAGTGGCGGCCGTGGTGCAGACCGAGGCGCAACGCCAAGGTTTGCTGGAACACCTGCCAGCCGAAGCCGTTTTTATACGTGACCTGTTGGATGATGAGTCCACCGCTGCTTTACCTGGCCAGGTGTCTCAGACTTTGGGTGGCCTTGACGGCTTGGTGGCCTGTGCCGGTATTTTTTTCAAAAAAGGATCTGACGACACCCGTTTGGATGAATGGCGTCAAACTTTGGATCTCAACTTGACGGCAACATTCGTATTGACCCGTTCTGCCTTGGCTGTGATGCGTCAAGAACAGTCCGCAGACGCCAGCGTGGTCGTCATCAGCAGTCAGATCGGTTTGGTGGGGCATGCCAAGGGAGCGGCATATGCTGCCTCCAAAGCGGGTCTCAATGGCATGGTCAAATCGTTGGCGCTGGAATGGGCGAGCATGGGTTTGCGCATCAATGCAGTGGGTCCTGGCCCCATCGAAACACCCATGGTGGCCAACACCATGGCCGACCCCATAGCCTTGGCGGCCATGCAAGCGAGCATTCCCATGGGCCGGTTGGGGCAAGCGCACGAGGTGGCTGAACTGGTGAGTTTCCTGTTGTCACGCAGGGCTTCGTTTGTCACAGGTCAGATCGTTTGTGCCGATGGTGGTTTTACCGCCCGTTGAATTGAACATGCCCGCTGTTGCCTTGACCGATTTGGTCCATGTCATTCGCAGTAAAAATGCGGGGCCCACTTTGTTGACACTCGATTTGTTTTTTCGGGATCGCCATGGTTACGATTGCGCCATCCAAAGTCCACAATTGTCGACGGCCTCGGTGGCCCATTTGTATGGCTGCGCCCCAGCCCGCATGAGCCGTTATGACATGGCTGATTTGTGCGCCATCAAGTTCACTTTGCCACGTAAAGTGTGTGCGGGCTCACCTGGGGATGGTGATGTCTACGGCGCTCAGCAGCATGGACCATTGTTGGGGGTCATGCTTTGATGCACGCCACAGTAAGACTGCTGAGTCGTCACCGTGTGGGACATGAGCCCTTGAGAATTCTGGCCGCTTCGGGCCAGCTTGGATTTGGAATTCCGCAGGCGTCATTTGAACGCGGTATGGCCCGACAGCCGCATGTGGTTGGCTGTGACATGGGCTCCATCGATCCTGGCCCTTACTACCTGGGGTCAGGTGAAATGGCGGCGCCGATGACCATGGTCAAGCGTGATTTGGCGCTGGTTTTGACCGCCAGCCTGAATGCGGGTGTGCCATTGATCATCGGTTCTGCCGGAACGGCCGGTGCGCGACCTCACTTGGAGGCCACCGTGGCGGTGTTGCGCGAGATCGCTTGCGAAAAAGGTTTGTCATTTCGACTCGTCACTGTGAAGAGTGATTTGCATGCGGAAATGGTCTTGACCAGCTTGAACAAGGGCGAGTTGGAGCCGATTGGACCGATGCCAGAGCCATCTGCAGATGATGTGATCAACTGCCAACACATTGTGGGTCAATGTGGCACAGAAACACTGGCGAGGGCGCTGGCACTTGACCCGGATGTTGTGCTCGCTGGGCGTGCGTGCGACACCGCCATTTTTTCAGTATTCCCGGAATTACTGGGTTATCCGGTGGGCTTGTCTTTGCACATGGCCAAAGTTATAGAGTGCACATCCTTGTGTTGCCAGCCCGGCGGACGTGATGCGATGCTGGCCACACTGGATGCGGATGGGTTCACGCTCGAAAGCATGAATCCAGCGTGTCATGCCACGCCCGCTTCGGTTGCAGCGCATGCCTTGTACGAGCAAGCCAATCCCTACGAAGTCGAAGAGCCCGGAGGAACCTTGCGCTTGCACGGAGCGCGGTATGAAGCTGTGGATGCGCACCGAACCCGCGTCAGGGGTGCCGAGTTTGTGCCACGTGAAAACCCCACCTTGAAAATTGAAGGGGCTGCTTACGTCGGCAGCCGTGTGGTGTTGATCGCTGGCGTTGCCGATCCAGGTCTTTTGACTTGTTTGCCCGAAGCGCTTGCTGCCGTTGAGGAAAAGGTGCGCACCCTCTTGCCCGGCGATTGGCGTGTTGTGCCGCACATTTATGGGCAGGGTGCTGTTCGAACATTGCCGCCAGAGCAGTTCAGCAGCCATGAGGCCGGGTTGGTGATTGAGTTCCTTGCACATGATGCGGACATGGCCATGACTGTGGCGTCTGTTTTTAAACAAAATTTGTTGCATCACGCGTTTCCACAGCGGCTGACGACAGCAGGCAATTTGGCGTTTTGTTTCACCCCCCCTGAACTGGCTGGACGCGAGGCCTATCGGTTTGTTCTCTACCATGTGATGCACAACGCCCCTTTGGATCAAATCTTTCAAGTCGAAGCCCAGTCCATTGCGCCAGCATGGATTCAATGAGTTCCTATGGTTACTTCTTTGCCTTTAACCAAATACCATCAGATTTATCTGGTGTTGCGTGAACAACTGGACGAGGGGCGCTTCGCACTGGGTCTGCCGAGTGAGTTGGCGTTGACCCAACAGTTTGGCGTAGGTCGTGTGACGGTGCGCCGCGCTCTTGAACTTCTTGCAGAAGATGGTTTGATTGTGCGCGAGGCTGGGCGAGGCACGAGGCCCGCCACCCGCAAAGAACTGGGGGCCCGCCAGTCAAATGAGTTGACACTGGGACATCCCTCCACCAAATTGACGGGTCTGCTGAAAAACATCGTGAGTGTGAGTCGGGGCACCACCGTCAAAGTGCTGGACTGGCGAGTGATTCAGGCTTCGGACAGTTTGGCCTTGACCTTGCAGGTGGCACCGGGTTCAAAGATACGCAAGGCAGCGCGTCGACGCAGCACGCAGGAGGGACCTGTATCGCACATCACCACCTATTGTCCGGAATCGATCGTCAAGGGCATAGTTCAGCGTGACTTGATACAAAAGCCCATTTTGCAATTGCTGGAAGAGTCAGGCATTGAACTGGGTCGTGCGATGCAAACAGTTTCAGCCAGGCAGGCAGATGCTCAAGTGGCGCAGGAGCTCGAGGTGGCTGTGGGTACGGCATTGTTGTCGGTTCGCCGCTTGGTTTTTGATGCCGCCGATCGCCCTGTCCTCTTGTTGCATGGCTTGTACCGTCCCGATCGCTACGAATACCAAATGGAGTTGTCGCAAGTGGGTGGCATTGACGCCCGCATTGTGGCCAAGGAAATCCGTGCCTGAAAACCTCCTATTACCCCAATCACATGGACAGTGACATGACAACGCAAACGCCCATCCCCCAAACCTTGGCGCAAAAGTTGATTGCTCAAGCGTCGTGTCGATCTCACGTGGCCGTGGGAGACATCATCAGCTGTAAAGTGGACTTGGCCATGTTTCACGACTCATCGGGACCCAGGCGGCTGAAACCGATGCTGGAAGAGCTGGGGGCCGAAATTTGGGACAAATCACGGGTGGTTCTTGTCATGGACCATTACGTGCCCGAGCAAGATGAGGACTCGCGCCGCATCATACGCATAGCCCGTGAGTGGGCCCTGGATCAGAAGCTGCCGCATGTGTATGACAGCCAGGGTATTTGCCATGTCGTGTTGCCACAAAAGGGACATTTGCGTCCGGGCATGTTCTGTGTCGGCGGAGATTCACACTCCCCGACCGGCGGAGCATTTGGCACTTACATGTTCGGTATTGGGAGCACCGAAATGCTGGGTGTTGTGGTGACAGGTGAGATATGGGTCCGTGTTCCGCAGACGATGCGCATGTGGTGGGATGGTCGACTGCCCGTGGGTTTGACGGCCAAAGACATGATGCTCCACATGATTGGTCAATTTGGCATGAATGGCGGAGACTATCAAGCGGTTGAATTTTGTGGTCCAGCGGTGCAGGCCTTGTCCATGCAAGAGCGCATGACGATGTCCAACATGAGCGCTGAAATGGGTGCACAAGTGGGGTTAATAGCACCCGATGAAGTGACGCAAGATTGGCTTGTGAAAAACGGCGTGTCAAAAGATGACATCCACCTTGGGCATTGGCGCACCGATGACGAAGCCTATGCCCTGGTCCACCGATTCAATGCTGCCGATCTGGCGCCCCAGGTGGCCGCACCCCACAGTCCAGCCAACACCCATGCAGTCAACGAATTCCAAAACGTCGCAGTACAGGTGGCCTACATCGGTGCGTGTACGGGGGCCAAGCTCGACGATTTGCGTGCGGCAGCCCAAATTTTCAAAGGCAAGCGGGTTGCTCAGGGTGTGCGGCTGATGGTGGCACCCGCCAGTTTGGCGGACCAAAGCCAAGCAGAAAATGAAGGGGTGATGTCGGTGTTGCGCGATGCCGGAGCCGAAGTCCTGCCCACAGCCTGTGGGGCTTGCTCAGGCTATGGTGGCAGTATTCCGGATGGTGCCAATGTGATTGCCACAACGGCTCGGAATTTCAAGGGGCGCATGGGTTCGGCCACGGCGCAGGTTTATCTTGCTTCGCCCTATACCGTAGCGGCATCCGCTTTGCGCGGTTTCATCAGCGATCCAAGAGAGGCATTGGCATGATCACATCCCACCGAGTCTGGATTTTGGGTGCGGACATCGACACCGATGCACTGGCACCTGGGGCTTACATGAAGTTGGGGATTGAGGGTATTGCACCCCATTGCCTTGAAGCGGTTCGATCTGAATTTGCAAGAGAGGCCCTAAGGGGCGATGTGATTGTGGCTGGTCCAAATTTTGGCATTGGTTCTTCGCGTGAGCAGGCTGCTGGCGCACTCGTTCATCTGGGCATCAGGGCCGTCATTGCACCTTCTTTCAGTGGACTTTTCTTTCGCAATGCGTTCAATTTGGGGTTGCTTCTTTTGACCTGCCGTGACACATCGGCTTTCAAGGATTTGCAGTCCCTCGGGCTGGATCTGGAGACCTTGACTCTCACGGCCCCTGATGGATCGCGCATCTCATGCGACCCCATTCCTGATTTTCTTCTGAACATGGTCGAGGCCGGAGGCCTCATGAATCAACTTCGTCAGCGCATCAAAAGGCCATCATGAACATGCAGACCACTGCCCCCAATTCTTCTCCAACCGTGGTTCGGTCTGCGACCATGCCAGAAGAAACCGCGCATGTTCCCGTGTTGATCGTGGGGTCGGGTGCTTGTGGGCTGACCACAGCCATCCGACTCAGGATGGCGGGTGTTGAATGCGTCTTGCTGGAGCGTGATGCCGTGCCCAGCGGGTCAACCGCCTTGTCATCAGGTTTTGTTCCGGCGGCACAAACCCGTTTGCAAAAGTCCTTGGGCATTGAGGACTCCCATGCGGCATTTGCCCAGGATGTGGTGGCCAAATCCCATGGACAGGCAGCACCCCATTTGGTGCAAGCCTACACCCAAGCGGTGTCTCAGGCCATTGATGCCCTCGAGGAAAAGGGAATCAAATTTGAAGTCCTGGATGGATTTTTGTTTCCAGGTCATCGTGTGCGCAGAATGCATGCCGTCCCCGAGCACACTGGCCTTGCCCTCATGGCGGCAATGGAGCGGACTGCCAGTCAGGCAGGCGCTGATACATTGACTGAGGCCTTGGTTCGTGAAATCTGGATGGATGACAACGACAGGGTCTTGGGCGTGGGGTGCATGCGTCCTGATGGTTCGATGGAGCGACTCGCCTGTGATGTTTTGGTGCTGGCTTGCAATGGGTATGGCGGCAATGCCGCGATGGTCAACGAGATGTTGCCCGCCATGCGCAATGCGGCGTTCGGCGGTCACGTCGGCAACGATGGCAGCGCGATTGCCTGGGGCAAAGCCATGGGTGCGCGTTTGGCCGACTTGGGTGGTTACCAAGGCCACGGCTCTTGGGTCACGCCGCAAGGCGCGCTCATGACCTGGGCGATCATCATGGAGGGTGGGGTTCAGATCAATGGCGAAGGCCGCCGCTTCCATGATGAGACACAAGGCTATTCCGAGGCCGCCGTGAACGTGCTGGATCAGCCTGGAAATATCGCCTGGAATGTCTTTGATGGCCCCTTGCTGGACATGGCCCGAAAATTTCCAGATTTTGTCGAAGCAGAAAAAGCAGGGGCTGTTCGCAAGGCCAACACCATCCTGGAACTGGCCGCCACAATGGGCTGCAGTGTTGAAACACTGCAAGCGACTTTGGACCAAGTGGGACCTCAGCAAGCCGATGGTTTGGGCAGAGTATTCAAACGCACATTGCAAGCGCCTTATTACGCTGTCAAGGTCACAGGCGCGCTGTTTCACACACAGGGTGGGCTGGACATTGATGCGACCTGTCGTGTATTGCGTGAGGACGGACGACCGCTCCCCAATTTGTTGGCTGCCGGTGGCGCGGCACGCGGTGTTTCTGGAAATGAGGTGTGGGGCTATTTGTCGGGCAATGGATTGCTCAGCGCCATTGGTGGTGGCTGGATCGCAGCTGGCACGGCGGCCAATCAACTCAACCCCGAATATCAGCCGAATCGATCGAAAGGAACCATTCGATGAACCATAACCTCCACGACAAGCAGGCCTCTTTGGCGAATCGCCTGCAACAACCCGCCGCCTTGCTGGCCCCCGGTGTGTACGACGCACTCACCGCGCTGGTGGCGCAGCAGGCGGGTTTTGAAGCGCTGTATTTGTCCGGCGCATCGATTGCCTACACGCGCTTGGGCCGATCAGACATCGGCCTGACGACGGCCACGGAAGTGGCGCAGACCTTGGCGCACATCACCGACCGGGTGAACATTCCCGTCATCGTGGACGCTGACACCGGATTTGGCAACGCGCTCAACACCCAGCGCACCGTGCGTGATTTTGAACGCGCCGGGGCCGCGATGATCCAGATCGAAGACCAGACTTTCCCCAAACGCTGCGGTCATTTGGACGGCAAAGGCGTGGTGCCGGTGGCCGAGATGCAAGGCAAACTGCGCGCCGCACTCGATGCCCGGCACGATAAAAACACCTTGATCCTGGCGCGCACCGATGCGGTCGCCGTGGAAGGCCTGGACGCCGCGCTGGAGCGGGCCGAGCGCTACTTGGAATGCGGCGTCGATGCCTTGTTCATCGAAGCCCTGCGCTCGGACGAGCAGATGAACCGTGCTTGCGCACAGTTTGCCAAGCGTGTGCCACTGCTGGCCAACATGGTCGAAGGCGGCAAGACGCCGGTGCAAAGCGCGGCCGAGTTGGGCGAACGGGGCTTCAAAATCGTGATCTTCCCCGGCGGCACGGCGCGGGCGGTGCTGCATACGCTGCAAGGCTATTACGCCAGCTTGCACATGCACCAGACCACAAGCCCGTGGCAGGGCCAGATGCTGGACTTTGATGGCCTGAACGCGGTGATTCAAACCCCGCAATTGCTGGCGCTGGGGCAGCGTTATGAAAGCGGTGACAAGGCATGACGCCAAACATTGTTTTGCGCGGCCTGCAAGTGGGTGACATTGGCTGGGTGGCGCATCGGCAAGGCATGTTGTATGCCCAGGAATACGGCTGGGATGGCACCTTCGAGGCCTTGGTGGCCGAGATCGCCGCGCAGTTTGTGAAAAAATTTGACCCGGAAAAAGAAAACGCCTGGATCGCCGAGTGTGAGGGCCGAGTGGTGGGTTCGGCGTTTGTGGTCAAGGTCTCTGACACCGAGGCGAAGCTGCGCTTGCTGTACGTGGAGCCCGAGATGCGCGGCACCGGCCTGGGACGGCGCTTGACCCAAGAGTGCATTGCTTTTGCCAAAGCCCGGGGCTATCCCAAATTGACTTTGTGGACCAACGACATCCTGCATGCGGCCAGGCACATTTACCAAAACGCGGGTTTTGTGTTGTTGTCCGAAGAGCCCCACCAGTCGTTTGGACATGATCTGGTGGGTCAGTACTGGGCGCTGGATTTGGAAAATGAAGACTAAGACGGCCCAGTCCAGCCCATTTCGAGCCAATGCGCATACCTCGGTTTGAATGACCACGCAGTGTGCAGCACGGGCGTGCCTTTGGGCAAGACGCCTTCGGTCAAGTGGTCCAGCCAAGGACTGATGGCCCCCATTTGGAGCAACCAGGCCTGTCCTTCAGGGGTTTCCATGGCCAATCCAGCCCCACTGTGGCGGGCCTTCGGAAAGACGGTGTCAGGGGTGTGGCATCCTGACATTCGGTCATGGACGCTGCCCCATGCAACGGTCTCGAGTTGGCGCTGCAAATTTTTCAAGCGCTGCTCTACGGCATCCGGCGATGGGTCTGTGAAACGCAATTGCCCAAGGACGTTGTCAAACCAGAAGAAGGCGGTCGGCAGGGTACGTGTCCATTCATCGAGGTGCGCCAGGCCATCGCCTGTGTGCAGGTACAGGCGCGTGCCTTCACGCTTCAAAGCCTGACCATGACGCCACCGAAACAATGGTGCCGCCAAGGGGTCGATGTCCCAGGCATGCACTTCCTTAAATTGAGTCAGCCATTCGGTGGGCAGCATCCAGCCCGCGCTCGGTCCGATCAATACCAGTTGTTGGCGCGGCATGGCTTGCGCCAGCAGCCATTGTGAAATTTGTGCCGCAGCAGGTGCCCAACGTTTTTGCGAACGCCAGGCACGCCAATGCCACTGCCACCCACCCGTGAGGCTCACGGTGGGCCTCAGGCTTTGTTCAGCCGCTCGTTTTGCGGGAACATGAACTTCTTGGCGTCCGCGTCCATTTCGGTCTTGAAGGTGTATTTCGTTTTGAAGGCTTCGGCGCGCTGGGCCGCCGGGCGGGCGTTGACCAAATCCAGCAGGCGTTTGATGTGGGGGTACTGCGTCCAGGTGGCTTCCCCCGTGCCCAGCACATAAGGCAACATGCGGGCCCAGCCCCACAGGGCCATGTCGACGATGCTGTAGTGCTCGCCCAGCATGTAAGTGTTTTGCGCCAGGTGCTTTTCCAGTACGCTCCAGTGGCGGTGGGCTTCAAAGTCGTAGCGGTTCAGGGCGTATTCTTTGGGCTCGGGTGCGGCATGGCGAAAGTGCACCGACTGGCCTGAAAACGGCCCGATGCCGCTGGCGATGAACAGCAGCCAGGACAGGGCCGCGCCGCGCTCTTTGGCCTGCGCCATGGCGGGCACAAATTTTTGTTCACGGTCGGCCAGGTACAGCAAGATGGCGTTGCTGTCGAACACGGTCACATCACCATCGGTGATGGCAGGCACCTTGGCATTGGGGTTGACGGCCAGGAAGGCGGGCGCAAATTGTTCGCCCTTGCGCGTGTCCACCGGCACGGCCTCAAAAGGCAGGGCCAGCTCTTCGAGCAGCAGGGTGATTTTCATGGGGTTAGGCGCGGCGTTGAAGAAAAATTTCAGCATGGGAGGGTTCCGTCCATAGGGGTTAAGGGTCAGGGGCGAGGGGCCAAGTGTTCTGGGCCCAAGGGTCCTGGCAGGTGCAAGCAACTGTAAGTGTGGCCCAGACCCGGGCCCATGATGGCGGTTTGCCAGTCATGTGGGTGACTCAATAGCCTGTGCTTTGTTGTTACGTTGGCAAGTTGCTTGGAGCGTCTGGCCTGTACAACGCGACTAAAAAGGCGCTGGTCCTCAAGTGTTGGTGATCCAGCGCTGGTGTACCCCCCAATTTTTGCAGGAACGCTTCATGACCGAACGATTCGCCCAGATCCGGTACGACGAATTGCCCCCCGAGGTGCGGCCCTTGGCCGATGACATCCTCAAGGTGTCGAGTGCGGCGCTCGGCGGTCCCTACAACGCGCTGTTGCGCAGCCCCGACATGGCGCGCCGTGCCTTTGATTTTCTGGACTACCTGCGGTTCAAGACCTCGGTCAACAAACGCCTGAACGAGTTGGCCATCCTGATCCAGGCGCGCATTTCCAACGCGCAATTCGAGTGGTGGGCGCACGAACCCATTGCGCGCAAGGCGGGTTTGTCGGACGCGGTGATGCGCGACTTGCAACAATGCCGACGGCCCAGCAGCATGCAAGAGGACGAACGCCTGGTGTACGACTTTTGCATTCAGCTTTCTCTGAACCACCGCGTACCCGAAGCCTTGTGGCAAAAAGCTGTGACACGCATGGGCGAGCAGGCGGTGGTAGACCTGACAGTCTTGTCGGGCACCTATGTCATGGTGTCCATGCTGCTGAACGCCACGCAAGTGGGCATTCCCGGTGGCGGTGCTGAACCCCTTCAGGTGTTGAGCCCTCTGGAAATTCGCCAACGCTTGTTGGCCTGATCGGTCACACTGCGGCCTTTATAAAAAAGGAGACTCCCATGCATACTCGTTTCATTCGCACAAGCTTGGCCCTGCTGCTGGCCGCGACCGCCTTTCAGGCTTTGGCGCAAGACTTTCCCAACCGCGCCATCACCATGGTCATGCCCTATGCCGCAGGTGGCCCGGGTGACACCATCACGCGCTTGTTTGCCGGGGCCATGCAAAAGCACCTGGGTCAGCAGATCGTGGTGGACAACACCGCAGGCGCCTCGGGCTCGATCGGCACGGCCAAAGTGGCCCGCGCCAAAGCCGATGGCTACACCTTGCTGATGATCCACGTCAGCCACGCCACCAACGTGGCGATGTACAAAAGCCTGCCCTACCACCCGGTGGATGATTTTGAACCGATTGGCCGTGCCACCAGCGGCCCCATGGTGATCGTGGCGCGCAACGAATTCCCTGCCAAAAACCTCAACGAGTTTGTGGCCTACTTGAAAGCCAATGGTCCCAAAGTCAGCCTCGCGCATGCGGGCGTGGGCTCGGCCTCGCACCTGTGCGGCCTGATGATGATGAACGCCTTGAACGTCAAGCTCAATGAAATTCCCTACAAGGGCACGGGTCCGGCCTTGACCGACCTGATGGGCGGTCAGGTGGACATTTTGTGTGACCAAACCTCGGGCACGGTGCCCTCGGTCAAGGGTGGCAAGATCAAGGCTTATGCCTCTGCGGGCAAAGCCCGTTTGCCCCAACTGCCTGAAGTGCCCGCCATCTCCGATGCCGGTGTGGAAGGCTTTGACATCAATATCTCCTTTGGCCTGTATGCGCCCAAGGGCACGCCCAAGCCGGTGCTCGATCAGTTGACCGCTGCCTTGCAAAAGTCGGTGGCAGACCCGGAGGTGCGTCAGCGCCTGGAGGCCATGGGCATTTCGGCCGTGGGCGTGGAGCTCGCGCGGCCAGAGGCTTTGCGGGGCCACCTGAAAAACGAGATCGACACCTTGGGCAGTTTGTTGGTCAAGGCGGGCGTCAAAGCCAACTGAGCTGGGTGTGATCGCTGCGGCCCCCTGGGGGCCTTCTCGCCTGTACGGGAGATGAAACGATGAGCAACTGGTGGCCCTTGCTGCTGACGCTGGTGATTCAGGCCATGGTCGCCATGGCCTTGCTGAGCTTGCCCGTGGTCGCTCCTGTGGTGGCGCAGACTTTGCAGGTCTCGCCCGCCTTGGTGGGCTTGTACGTGTCGGTGACTTATGCCGGCGCCATGGTGGCCACCTTGATGGGCGGCGCCACGGTGGCTCGCATGGGGGCGATCCGCGTGAGCCAGTGGGGCCTGGTTTTGTGTGCATTGGGTTTGCTTTTGTGCGCTGTGCCCTGGCTGCCTTCCATGGTGTTGGGCGCGGTATTGATTGGGCTGGGTTATGGCCCGATCACACCGGCCAGCTCGCACCTGCTGGCCCGCACCACACCCAAGCACCAGATGTCGCTGGTGTTTTCCATCAAGCAAACCGGTGTGCCCTTGGGCAGCATGTTGGCGGGCGCGGTGGTGCCGCCTTTGGCGCTGCTGGGCAATTGGCAACTCAGTTTGGTGGCGGTGGCTGTGGTGTGCTTGCTGTGCGCCTGGGTGTCGCAAAGCCTGCGGGCCGAACTCGACAGCGACCGCCAGCCGGACACCCGCATCCGCTGGGGCAGTTTGATCGAGCCCATTCGTCTGGTGCTGGCGCATCGGTCACTGCTCACCATGGCGTCTTGCTCATTCATGTTTTCCATGGTGCAGTTGTCGCTCACCACGTATTTGGTGACCTTTTTGCACGACGATTTGTCTTACGGTCTGGTGGCAGCAGGTCTGGCTTTGTCGGTCACGCAGCTGGGCGGCATTGGCGGGCGTGTGGTCTGGGGCTATGTGGCCGACCGTTGGTTGGGCGCGCGGCGCATGTTGCTGCTTTTGGCCAGCATGATGGCCTTGGGCGCTTTGGCCTCGGCCTTTTTGACCACCGACACGCCGCAGGCTGTGGTGATCGCCATTTTGGTGGCTTTTGGGGCCTCGGCCATCGGCTGGAACGGCGTGTACCTGGCCGAAGTGGCCCGCCGCGCCCCCCCCGGCATGGCCAGCATGGCCACAGGCGGCACGTTGGCTTTCACGTTTTTGGGCGTGGTTGTGGGGCCGCCCATGTTCGGCGCTTTGTCGGGCCTGTTTGGCACCTACCGCGCCGGTTTTCTGGGCCTCATGGTCATGGCCAGCATCAGCGGCACGGTGCTTTATTGGACACAGCGATCGCGCTGAGCACCGGGGTTCAGCCCGCCAGCAAAATCCGATCGATCCAGGCCTGAATCGCGGGGCCATCCATGCCGTGCGCCAGGCCCAGCAGCATGACGATGCGCACCTTGTGGGGCGGCAGCGGGCCTGCTGTCAAGATCCCGTGCTGGGCATCGGCGTACACGCTGGCCCGTGTCACGCTGCCGGTGATGAAGCGGGCGCAACGCGCCAACAGCACGCCTTGCGCGGGCAAAGACTGGATGAAAGCGCGGTAGGCCGTCGGCGTGTTGGCGTTGCCCAAACCGGCGTGCACAATGCCCCGCGCTCCTGCGGCCACAAAGGCGCGCATCGCGGTCTCGTCCACCCCGGCATAAGCCACGGCAATGTCCACCCGAGGCCAAGCGGTTGGCGTTTGCCAAGCCACAGTGGGGGCTCGTGCGGCGGCGCGGAACCACTGCACCGCTTGATCGGCCACTTCGCCCACGGCGCCAGCCAGTGGGCTGTCAAAGGCCTCCACGCTGCTCACATGGCGTTTGCCCACCCACAGGCCCGAATGGATGCGGCCGTTCATCACCACCAAGGTGCCGCGCCCCCTTGCACCGGGGCAGGCAGCCACACTGCAGGCATCCAGCAAATTGGCCGGGCCATCGGCCGAATAGGCCGTGGCGGGGCGCATGGCCCCCACCACCACGATGGGTTTGTCGCTGTCCACGCTCAGGTGCAAAAAGGTCGCTGTTTCTTCCAGCGTGTCGGTACCGTGTGTGACCACGATGCCCACCACGTTGGGGTTGTTCACGGCTTGCATCACGGCAGCATGCAGATCGAGCCAGTTCTCAGGCCGCACGTCGTAGCTGGCCAACTGCATGGGTTGGGTGACTTCGATGGCGTAGCGCTGGCGCAGTTCCGGCACGGTGTTGACCACGGCGGCCAGGCTCAGGCTGGCGGGTTGGTAATCGGTGCTGACGGAGGCAGCGCTGGCCGCGCCCGCGATGGTGCCGCCGGTGCCGATCAGGGCCAAAAGAGGTTTCGTCATGTTTCAAGTCTCCGAAAAAATCAGGGTCACACGGCCCAGCGGACCGTAATCGGCGCTGGTGCTGTCGCCGGGCTGCAGTTCGAGTGGCACCATGCAGGTGCCGGTGGTCACCACATGGCCCTTTTCCAAAGTGATACCCAAGCTCGACAACTGGTTGGCCAGCCAGGTCAGGGCGATGCGCGGGTCGCCCAGCACATTGCCGCCTGTGCCGTCCCGGGTGTACTTCAGTTGGTTTCCATGCGCCACCCTGGCATGCACTGGGTAGCTGCTCAAGTCCAGGTCGCGCCAGACATCGGGCGCGGCCGGGCCCAGAACAAAGTGGCGGGCGCAGGCGTTGTCGGCCAGCAGTTGTGCTTCTCCTGCTGCGGTAAAGGGCTCGAGCCGCGAGTCGGGCACCTCCAGGGCCGGATGCAAGCTGGCCACGGCGGCCATGACTTGTTGCTGGGTGTAGGGCGCGGATTGTGGTGTCAGGTCTTGCGCCATGGCAAAGGCAAATTCCGGCTCGGCCACACGCATGCGGTTGCCGGCAGACGGCACGGTAGCGCCGCTTTCAAATACCTGACCCGACAACAGCCGCCCGGCCAGCGGCCCCCCCACGTTGATGTGCAATTGTCCGTTGGCGCTGGTGGCAGCGATCTTCCAGCCGACCACCTGACGGCCGGACACGGCGGGCAATTGCGCTTGTGTGGCGTAGCCTTGCGCTGCCGTCAAGGGTCGGCATGCCTCTGGCAGCTTGCTCAGCACTTGGCCTGATTGCCAATGCTCCCAAATCACTTGGGCTGCTTGGTGACAGGTTTCATGGTCGGTTGGTTCTGGTCTTGGCTGTTTCATGCGCCAATTGTTACGCCAACTTGCCCGTGTACCCCGAAATCTTGTGTATAATTTTCGGCTTGGTGGCTTGTGCCAACAAACTCAGGTGATATAGCTCAGTTGGTTAGAGCGCAGCATTCATAATGCTGATGTCGGTGGTTCAAATCCACCTATCACCACCAGAACGCAAAAAAACCGCCCACTGACATTCAGTGAGCGGTTTTTTTTATGGGGCCTGCTCAGGCCCGTGTGACTTTTTCAGTCACGTTTTCACTGCAATTCGAACCCTGATTCCTTGATGACTGGACCCCAATGCAACGTGGCAGAGGACACCCATTCCTGCAATTGAGCTGGGTTGGCGTAGGTGGCCACATTGCCCAATTTGGAGAGCTTTTCAACGACTTCTGGGTCCGTCAGGGCCGTCGCTACTGAGCGGCTAAAACGGTCGACAAATTCGGAGGGCAAACCTTTGGGTCCAAAAAATGCCAGCCAGGGGTTCTTGTCGACCCCTTTGATGCCCAACTCCTGGAAGGTGGGAATGTCGGGTGCTGATTTGGCACGGCTGGTGCCCGAGACGGCCATGACGTGCATTTTTCCATTGCGGTGGTGCTCGATGGACTCGGTCAGCGACAAAAACCCTGCGGGCACTTGCCCACCCAGCAGATCTTGGACCAGGGGGGCGCCACCTCTGTAAGGGATGGCCACCATGGGTGTGCCCAGTGACTTGCCTACCAGCAGACCCGCAAATTGGGGCACGCTGCCCACGGCAGGGATGCCGTAATTGGCCTTGCCCGGATTGGCTTTGAGCCAGGTGCCAAACTCCGAGGGAGTTTTGGCGGCAATCGTGCTGGACAGGGCCATGACGTTGTAATAACTGGCGACACCTGCCAAGGCTGTGAAGTCCTTGATGGGGTCGTATCCTGGTGCTTTGAAGGTCAGGGGAATGATCACATGGGAATGGTCGATGGTCAGCATCACCATGGCACCGTCGGGCGTTGCAGCCTTGAGTTGTTGCGTGGCAATCATGCCGCCGGCACCGGGTTTGTTTTCCACAATGACCGGCTGATTCATGATCACGCGCAATTTTTCACCCATGATGCGCGCGACAACATCGGTCGCTCCCCCGGGCGGGAATCCCACCACAATGCGGACCGTGCCGTTGTAATCGGCTGAGTGTGCTGACCATGGCAGCGCCATGAGCAGCAGAAAAAATGAATACGTCAGACGTTGGATCAGTTTCATGAAGAACTCCTGGGGAGTGGGTTGAAGGACAGGGGAGAAAGATCTGGGGGGGCAGTCGAATGGTTGACCGCATCCTGTGCGCAGAGCGCCGGGTCTCGTTTTTCAGGTGGACCAAAGCCGCCACCGCCGGGCAGTTCAATGCAAAGACGTCCACCGTTCGGGATGTGAATGGTGCTTTTGTCTGCATGTGGGGTTTGCACACCACTGGCCGATTGGACGTCGACCCGTCCGGGGGTGCCCGACATGCCGCCATTGCGGCCACGGGCGGGGTAAGCACGGCGGTCAAAGGTGGCGGCCGAGCAGTCAAAACCCACTGCGTCACGGGTGCCGATCACGATGCGTTGGCTGAGGCCCCCGCGCCACTGACCTTCACCGGCCGAGTGGGGCAAATACACTTTTTCCCAGAACACAAGTGGTGATTGCGCTTCCGTGATTTCAACCGGGATGCCACCGACGCCACTGGGAAAAGCGGTGGTCGACAAACCATCCTTGGTGGGGCGTGCGCCCGTGCCGCCTAAACCGACACTCATGACATTGAAGGCCTTGCCTTGCGCGGGGTGTCGGCTCATGGCCAGCACCCAGATGCTGCCAGCCGATTCGGCTGGTACTTGGCCGTTCAGGGCCTGCTCCAAGCAGCCAAACATCAAGTCGGGGAGCATTTGTCCGATCACATGGCGAGCGGTTACTGGGCTGGGCCGTTGAGGATGAACGATGCTGCCCTCGGGAGCAATCACTTCGAAAGGTGCGAGGGAGCCGGCGTTGTTCGGGACCTCGGGCGCGATCAGGCATTTGAGGCCGAAGACCGAATAAGCGTCGCTGTAGCATTTGGGCGAATTGATGCCCATGCGTGATGCGACGCTGGTGCCTGCGTAATCCACTCGGATCTGTTCGCCCTGCTTGTGCAGGGTGGCAACCAGGCTCACGGGTTGTTCATAGCCGTCGATGGTCATTTCGGCGCGCCATTGTCCATCGGGCAGTCGCGCGATGGCTTCGCGGGTGGCACGACCCGATTGCTCGAAAATGTGCTCGGCCAAAGTGTCCAGACTCGCCAGTTTGAACTCGGTCATCATCTCGACCAGGCGACGACTGCCCACTTCGTTGCTGCTGACCAAGGACAGGATGTCCCCTCTGGCTTCGATGGGGTTGCGAGAGTTGGCCTGGATGACGGCCAGCACATCTTCATTGAGCGCTCCGGCCCGCACCAGTTTGAGGTGGGGAATGCAGGTGCCCTCTTCAAATACCGAAGCGGCATCGGCTGTGAAGCCGCGTCCACCCACATCGATGGTGTGGCAGGTGGATGCAAACAAGGCCACCGGTCGTTTCCCGACAAAGACCGGTGTCACGACCACAAAATCAAACAGATGCCCGGTGCCCATCCAGGGGTCGTTGGTCACCAGCACATCCCCCGCGACCAGGCCCTCCAGTGGGAACCTTTCCAGGAAATGACCCACAGCGACAGCCATCGTGTTGACGTGCCCGGGCGTGCCCGTGACGGCCTGGGCCAGCATGCGTCCATTCGTGTCGTAGACACCGGCCGAGAGGTCACCCGCTTCCCGCGCTACCGAACCAAATGCGGTGCGCAGCAAGGCTTGGGCTTGTTCTTCGACCACTGAAATCAGCCGGTTCCACATCACCTGTGTGCGAATGGCGTGCAGCATTTGCGTGCTCATGATTGAGCCTCCATCAGCAAATGGCCTCGCTCATCCAGCCGTGCCATCCAGCCTGCGGGAACGACGATGGTGGTTTCGTCTTCGGCCACCAAAGCGGGGCCTGCGATGTTCTCGCCCGTGTGAAGGTCAAATCGCCAGTGCAGGCCGAACTCCCGTTGTTCGCCCAGCGCGGGCTCCCAAACCGGCCGTGTCGACAAGGGTTCTCGTTGGCGAGTGGCTTTCGGCAACGCGATCGGCTGCACGGCTTGCGGCAGGGTGGAGACGGTGACCGACCAGGTGACCGCCTCGACTTCGCCATCGGGTATGCGCAGCCCGTAAATTTGTTCGTAGGATGTTTCAAAAGCTTCCACAAGCGCCTGCAGGGCTGACAGATCGATGGGGCCGTTTGATGCGGGAGGCAGGCGCACTCGAAGTTCATGTCCTTGACCGGTATAACGCAATTCGGCCACTCTCAGCACCTGCAAGGGTGCCCCTGCGCTGGCGGTTGCCACCACAGACAGTGCTTCGGCATGCATGGCCTCTAGCCGGGCCTCTACCGCTTGGGGGTCCATCGTCATCAAGACGGACAGATCGCTGCGCACCACCTCAAAGGCCACAGGCGCACGTAAAAAGCCGATGGCCGAGCCGACCCCGGCGCCGGCAGGGACCATCACTCGGGTGATGCCCAGTTTTTGTGCCAGTCGGCCAGCATGCAAGGGCGCGGCACCGCCGAACGCCACCATGGTGAAGTTTTCCAGGTCTTGGCCGCGCTCAATGGCGTGCACACGGGCCGCATTGGCCATGTTTTCCTCGACCATTTCGCTGATGCCTGCAGCGGCCCAGAAAGCGTCCATGCCCAAAGCTTTTCCGACATGGCGCATCAGGGCTTGCTGTGCCAATGTTGCATCCAGTGGCATGCGGCCTGCGGCAAAGCGTTCGGGGTCGATGCGGCCGAGCACCACGTTGGCGTCTGTGACGGCCGGCAGTTCGCCGCCGCGCCCATAGCAGGCGGGGCCCGGTTCGGAACCACACGAATCCGGTCCGACCGTGATGCGATGCAGGGCATCGACCCGACCGATCGAGCCGCCGCCAGCGCCAATTTCCACCAGTTCGATCACCGGAATGCGGATGGGCAAGCCGCTGCCTTTGAGGTTTTTCCAGACCCGGCCAATTTCGAAGCGGCGTGACCTTTCAGGCTGGCCGTTGTTGATCAGGCAAATCTTGGCGGTGGTGCCGCCCATGTCAAAGGCCAGCACCTTGTCCAGGCCGCATTCCCGTGCCAAGTGGGCCGCCAAAATGGCACCGCCTGCTGGGCCGGATTCGACCAGACGGATCGGAAAACGGGCGGCCAACTCCAGCGTGGTCAGCCCGCCGCCCGACATCATCAGCAACATGGGGCAGTGCAGACCTTTTTGCCGGATGCTGTCCTGCAGTCGAAAGAGGTAGCTGCCCATCAGGGGGCGCACGTACGCGTTGGCCACGGTGGTGGAAAAACGCTCGTATTCACGGATCTCAGGGCATACTTCCGAGGACAGGCAAATGCTCACATCCGGCCCGAGGATGGGTGCAAGGATGTCGCGGGCCCGTTGTTCGTGTGCGGGGTGGCCCCATGCGTGCATGAACCCGATGGCCACGGCTTCGACGTGCGCATCTCGCATCTGGGCACCGACCGTTCTGACGTCGTCTTCATTCAGGTCGAGCAGCACCGTGCCATCGGCCGCGATGCGTTCGCGAACCGTCAGACGCCAAGGCCTGGGCACCAACTCGGTTGGTCCCTCTAGGTTCGTGTCGTAGGCATCAAAGCGTTTTTCAAAGCCCATGGCCAAAACATCTCGAAAGCCCTCGGTGGTGACAAAGGCTGTGCGCGCCCCCTTGCGCTCGATCAGGGCGTTGGTGGCCAATGTGGTTCCGTGGACAAACAGCTCAATGCATGAACCGTCGAGACCCGAGGTTTTGAGCAGACGATCGAGTCCCTCCATCACGGCCAGTTCGGGTTGGCGTGGTGTGGTCAAGACTTTGCAGCTGTGTCGGCGCGAGGGTGTTTCAAGAACCACATCGGTGAACGTGCCGCCAATGTCAGCGGCCAGGCGTATCGGGGCGTTCGTTTGTGCAGTGGGTCTGTCGGTGGCGGTCATGAGGGTATCGGTTGGAAAAGCGAAGGGGGTAAACAGCGGTATGCGGGGCTCAGACCATGGGGCGTTCAAAGCGTGCGTCCTGCCATCTGCCGCTGACCAGCAATTGCCGCAACACCTGAACCGCTGACCACAGCTGTTGATGGGTCGTGGTCAACGGGTGAACGCCCCAACGCAAAGCGTCGGGTTTGCGCGAAGAAACGATGACGCCTTGCTCAACCAAGGCTTGCGCCAATGCAGCAGCCCCATCGAACTGCAGGGCCACATGGCCGCCACGTTGGGCGTGACTTCGTGGGCTGGACAAATGCAGCGGCCAAGCGGCGCACTGTTCATCGAAGAGTTGAATCAAGGTGTCGGTCAATGACCTGTGGCGCTGGTCCAGGGCCAGCGGGTCGACCTCGCGCCACAGCTCTGCTGCTGCCGAAAATGCCGCATTGGCCAGGACGGCGGGGGTACCCACCAAAAATCGGTCTGCTCCTGCGCCCGGCCGGTAGTCGGCATCAAAAGCGAATGTGTCGGCATGTCCCATCCATCCAGCAATGGCGGGCCAAGCGGCATCGGCCCAGCGCGGGTGGATGTACAAAAATGCCGGGGCGCCCGGTCCGCCGCACAGGTACTTGTAGCCGCATCCCACCGCCAAGTCGCTGTCGCTTTCGCGCAGGGCAACGGCCACGGCACCTGCAGAATGCGACAGGTCCCACAGGCTCATGGCACCCGCCGCGCGAATGCAGCGGTTCAAATCGGCCATGTCCAGCCGCGTGCTGCTGCGGTAATCCACATGGGACAAGGCCACCACGGCCACGTCTTGCGGCGCCAAGGCCGCGGGCAATTGAGTTGCATCGTCGATGAAACGCAGCTCGGCCAGATGTTCCCGGGCGATGGCTTCGGCCACATAGCGGTTGGAGGGAAAGACGTGGCGTTCCAGCACGATCACACGGCGAGGGGCTGCAACGCCGAGCGCATAGCGCAACAACTTGTATTGGTTGATGCTGGTGGTGTCTGTGACCCGTACATCGTTGCTGTCCGCCCCGATCAGATGGGCCATCGAGGCGCCGAGCGTGCGGGGCTGCTCCAGCCAGTCCAGCTCGTTCCAGCTGCGTCGCCGTGCCTTAGCCCAACCGACTTGCAGCACGGTCTGCATTTTCAAGAGCGCCGTGCGCGGCATGGGCCCGATCGAGTTGGCATCGAAATACAGCGTTCCTGGGGTGCCCGGGTCAAATCGGTCCCCCACCTGGGCCAAACGGTTGTGACCGGGGTTGTGGGCATCCAGGTGCATGCAATCGGCAAGGGTCAGTGGCAAACAAGACTCCGAATCGTGGAACAGACAAGGCCATCGTAGTCAGGCGCTGGTATTCCAGCAAGCCTTGAAAAGGTAATAATCATGTCTTTTGGTTATGGATGCTCCGATGCCTGAATCCGCAAACTCTGCAGCTGGGCCCATCACATCGGTCCATGACGGGCGGCCCCCTAAGTCGACCTCTGCCGGCATGCCTGACCCGGCTGCGCTGGTGTTGCTGGCTGAGATAGCGGACGCGGGCAGTGTGACGGCTGCAGCTCGCCAACTGGGCAGTTCGCAACCGGCCGTGAGCAAACAACTGCGCCGTCTGGAAGAGTCCCTCGGGGTCACCTTGTTTGAGCGCGGCTTGCGTGGGGTACAGGCTACGGAATATGGCTTGGCCTTGCTGCCGCGCGCCCGGGCGATTCGCAGCCAAGCCCGTCAAGCCGGTGAAGATGTGCAGCAAAGACGGGGCCACAAAGAAGGACGTCTGGTGGTGGCGCTGTCCCACTTTGCCACCATGGCCTTGTTGCCTCAGGTGATTCCGGCATTTCGGCTTCGTTGGCCGGGGGTGCAATTGAACATCGTGCCGCCAAGCTTTCAGTTGGGCGGTTTGCGCGAAGGCGCGCCTGACTTTGCCGTGATGTCTTTGCCAGCTGAACAATTGGGGCCTGAGTTCGTCACCCGTGCGCTCTACGCCACCACGGTGTCCGTGGTGGTGCGTCCCGGACATGCGCTGCAAAACGCCGAAAGTTTGTCGCAGTTGGTGGGGGCTCAATGGGTATTGCCCAGCCTAGAGAGTTCGGTCGCCCGGGGTTTGGACCGTGCTTTCCAGCAGGCCGGTTTGGCCTCGCCTCAATGCTCCGTGACCTGTCAGACCTTGACGGGCCTGGAAACGCTGGCCCGGCACAGCGATCTGGTGGCGGCCATGCCGATGGAGGTTCATGAGTCGCGCATGCAAGCCAGCGGCTTGTGCAGGGTGCCCATCCAGGAAACGATCGATGGTGCTCGGGTGGCCATCGTGCGCTGGTCGGATGCCCAGCCAACCCCCGCGGGGGAAGAGCTGGAGGAATCCTTTGTTCAGGCCGCGTATGAGTTGGCGCGTGAGCAAGCAAGAGCTCGGGGCCGTGGGGCTTAAAACCAGCCGATCCGGGACCCGATGGGATGCTCGCATCGGACATGCGTCAGCTGCCCGCCAAGCCCCCGGCCCTGCCAGACCTTCGCCCCTGGGTTAAGGTCAGGGGATGAACAAGCAATCTTGGATGCATGGTTTGAAGCTGGGTGCGCGCCAGTTGTGGCGTGACCTGCGGGCGGGCGAGTTGCGCCTGTTGATGGTGTCGGTGGCCTTGGCCGTGGCGGCTCTGACGGCGGTGGGTTTTCTGGCCGATCGCATGCAGTCGGGTCTGTGGCGCGATGCGCGCCAACTGCTGGGCGGCGACGCGGTGGTGGTGAGCGACCAACGCACTCCCCTGGCCTTTGTTCAAAAGGCCCAAGTGGCGGGTTTGCAAAGCAACACCAATGTGAGTTTCCCGACCATGGCGCGTGCCATGAGCGCACCGGAAACCGCATCCCCAACAGACACGCCAGCCGCCACCCCACCCGCTACCCGCCTGGTGGCCCTCAAAGCCGTGGAGCCCGGTTACCCCTTGCGCGGTCGGCTGGAGATCGCCGGCCAAAGCGCGCCCAGCATTCCGCCTGAGGGCGAGGTGTGGGTCGATGCGGCATTGCTCGAAGCCCTGAACGTGCAGGTGGGCCAGAGGTTGGGCTTGGGCGAACGCAGCTTGCGCATTGCCGCCACCATCATCCGCGAACCCGACCGCGGAGCGGGTTTCATGGGCTTTGCGCCACGCGTGATGATGAACATGACCGACTTGGCCTCCACGGGCCTGGTGCAGCCGGCCAGCCGCGTGAGCTGGCGCATGGCCGTGGCCGGCAGCGATGCGGCCGTGGGCCAGTTTTTGCCTTGGGCACAGGCCGAGGCCGACAAGCTGGAGGTGCGCGGTGTGAAAGTCGAGTCGTTGGGCAGTGGCCGACCCGAGATGCGCCAGACCCTGGACCGTGCCTCTCAGTTTTTGAACTTGGTGGCTTTGCTGGCCGCCTTGCTGTGCGCCGTTGCGGTGGCCTTGGCGGCACGCAGCTTTGCCGAGCGGCAGCTGGACGCCTGTGCTTTGCTTCGTGTCATGGGTCAAAGCCAGCGCACACTCACATTGAGTTATGGCCTGGAATTTCTGGGCGCGGGCCTGGTGGCCAGTGTGCTGGGGGTGCTGGCTGGGTACGGCGTGCACTTGGGTTTTGTGCAGTTGCTGGCCGGTCTGGTCGATGCCAACTTGCCCGGTGCCACATTGCAACCGGCGCTGATGGGCCTGGCCATGGGTTTGACCCTGCTGGTGGCCTTTGGCCTGCCGCCGGTTTTGCAGTTGGCGCAGGTGCCGCCGCTGCGCGTGATCCGCCGTGATTTGGGCAGTGTGCAGGTGCGCTCGGGGCTGGTGCTGGGCATGGGCCTGCTCGGCTTTGCCTTGACTTTGCTCATGGTCAGCCGCAACCTGACACTGGGATTGATCACGGTCGGTGGTTTTGCGCTGGCGCTCTTGGTGTTTGCTGGTCTGGCGGCGGCTGCATTGTTTTTACTGCGCCGGGTGGTGCCTGATGAATCGGCCCCGCGCTGGCTGCGCCTGGCCACGCGTCAGGTGGCGGCGCGGCCATTGTTTGCGGTGGTGCAGGTCAGTGCCTTGTCGGTGGGTTTGCTGGCGCTGGCTTTGCTGGTTTTGCTGCGCACCGACCTGATCGCCAGTTGGCGTCAGGCCACGCCGGTGAACGCGCCCGACCGTTTTGTCATCAATGTGCAACCCGACCAGGCCGATGCCTTTTTGGCGCACCTCAAAAATGCGGGTGTTCAGGCGCCCGATTGGTTCCCCATGATCCGGGGCCGACTGGTGGCCATCAATGGCCGTGTCATTGGCCCTGATGACCTGGAAGCTGACCGGGGCAAACGCTTTCTCGACCGTGAAATCAACCTCTCGCACAGCGCGGTGTTGCCGGATCACAACCCCTTGGTGGCCGGACGCTGGCAGGCCGAAGAGGCCGACGGCGTGAGTGTGGAGGAGGGCATTGCCCAGGCGCTGGGCCTGAAGCTGGGTGACCGCCTGGGTTTTGACATTGCTGGTCAGCCCCACGAGGCCCGCGTCACCTCCTTGCGCAAGGTGGACTGGGCCTCGATGCGGGCCAATTTCTTCATGCTGTTCCCGGTCTCGCAAATGCCCGATTTGCCGATGACCTACATGGCCGCCTTCCAGTCCCCAAAAGAACTGCCAGGTTTTGAAAACGCCATGGTCAATGCTTTCCCCAACATCACCAGCGTGGACATGCGCAGCACACTGGCGCAGGTCCAGCGCGTCATGGACCAGGTGATCCGGGCCGTGGAGTTTTTGTTTGCCTTCACCTTGGCGGCAGGCCTGATGGTTTTGCTGGCCGCGGTGGGCGCGAGTCGCCAAGCGCGTGAGCGCGAATACGCCATCATGCGGGCGCTGGGCGCGGGCCGCAGTCTGCTGGCGCAGGTACAGCGCACCGAGCTGCTGGGCATTGGCTGGCTGGCCGGCTTCATGGCGAGCGCCATGGCGCTGGTGGTGGGCTGGGCCTTGGCCCGCTATGCCTTCGAGTTCGCCTGGCAGCCACCTTTGTGGGCCCCCTTGGCCGGTGGTCTGGCCGGGGCCATGTTGGCTTGGGGGGCGGGCAGCCTGAGCCTGGCCGGGGTGTTGCGTCAGCCAGTGGTGCAGACTTTGCGCCAGGCGGCGCAGTGACTTGCGCCAACTTGCCCCTTTGCACATTGCACCATCGAGCCCCATGAACACCGAAGAAAAGCCCCCCTTGGACAGCCCGTTTGCCTGGATCGGCGGCGAAGCGGCTGTGCGCAGTTTGGTTGACCGCTTTTATGACCTGATGGACATCGAGCCAGGCTACAAGGCGTTGCGTGATGCGCACGGCAACACGTTGCAAGATGCCCGCGACAAACTGTTTTGGTTTTTGTGCGGCTGGCTGGGTGGGCCCGAGCATTACACCGAGCGCTTTGGCCATCCGCGTTTGCGCATGCGCCACATGCCGTTTTCGATTGGTGTGCTCGAGCGCGACCAGTGGCTGGCCTGCATCGACCAGGCCATGACCGAGACGGATGTTGACCCCGTGCTGCGCGAGTGGCTGAATGCCAGCTTTTTCAAGACCGGCGATTGGATGCGCAATCGGGGCGATTGAGCTGCACCCGATCTGCTTGTGCGCCAAGCCCGCCCATTAATGTCCAGCCAGGATTCCCCGTGAAAATCAACGCCTTGCAAGACCTGAAAAAAGTCCGCCAGAAGCTGGCCGAAGCCCATGCGCAAGCCCAGGCCGAGGCGGCCGCTCAGGCGCTGGCTGCGCGACAGCGTGAGGCCGAAAGCAACCTGTTTGTGCGAGCCGTGGGGGTGGTCCAGCGCTTGCCTGCGCACGGCCAAGTCAAGCTGGATGTCCCCAGCCCAGCCCCGATTGCGCACCAGCACCACATGGACAACGCGGCGGTGCTGCGCGATTGCTTGAGCGACGAGTTCGATGCCAGCACCTTGCTCGACACCGATGACGCCCTGAGTTTTCGCCGTCCGGGCATTGGCCGTGACGTGATCCACAAGTTGCGCAAAGGCGATTGGTCGATTCAGCGCGAGATCGATCTGCATGGCCTGCGTACCGACGAAGCCCGCGTGGCGCTTTCCGAGTTCATCCGACAGGCGCAACGCCAGGGCTTGCGCTGTTTGCGCGTGGTCCACGGCAAAGGATTGGGTTCGCCCGGCAAAACGCCGGTGCTCAAGTCCAAAGTGCACAGCTGGCTGGTGCAAAAAAACCAGGTCTTGGCTTTCGTTCAGGCTAAGCCCGCCGAAGGTGGAGCGGGGGCCTTGTTGGTCTTGCTCAAGCCGGGCGGCTAAGGCCTGCCATCAACCCGGCACCTGCGCCTGAGCGCATGCCACTTGAATTCGTTGACGCTGCCCGTCTTCGCCAAGGCGCATGGCGCTCAGGCAGCCGCCCCAGACGCAACCCGTGTCCAAAGCCCAGACGTCGCTGCGGTCTTGTTGGCCTAGGGTAGACCAGTGGCCGAAGGCCACCGTGATGTCGGCCGTACGCCGTCCCGGCACATCGAACCAGGGCATGAAGCCTGCTGGCGCCTGCGCGGCGCTGTCTTTGGTGGCAAATTCCATCGTGCCATCGGCAGCGCAAAAGCGCAGGCGCGTCAAGGCGTTAACGACGACGCGCCAGCGGTCCAGGCCTTCCAAATCGTCGTGCCAAGCGGCGGGCTCGTTGCCATACAGATGGGCCAAAAAATACGGCAAATCTGGCCCGCGCAAAACGGCTTGCACTTCGTTCGCCAAGGACAAGGTTTTGTCCAGGGTCCAGCCAGGCAACACCCCCGCGTGCACCGACAAAACGTTGTGCGACCAAAGCGCCAAGTGCTGCTGGCGCAGCCAATCGATCAACTTGGAGTGGTCGGTCGCTTGCAGCAGGCCATCCAGGGTGTCCAGCCGTTTGGGACGGCTGTGGCCAAAAGCCACAGCCAAGGCATGCAAATCGTGGTTGCCCAGCACACACTGCACACTGCCTTGCAATGTCATCAAGCGGCGCAACACGTCGGCGGAATCTGGGCCCCGATTGACCAAATCACCCAGCACGATCAAGTGGTCACGGCTGGGTGAAAACGCCACGGTGTCCAGCAAGCGGCCCAGCGGGGCATCGCAGCCTTGAATATCACCGACCCAGTAAACAGCCATTTTGTCCTTCAATATAAAAACACGGTCTATCCACAGCGCAGACCTTTTGGGATTGTCAGCCCGATGCGCTAAAATGCCAACCATGGTCGGTGCCAAAGATGGGGTAAGTGGCTGGGATCGGATTTCGGCGTCGTTAATCTCAGTCAAAGTTTCTGCCTAAATAATCCATTCTTGTGGGGTTATAAAAAAATCACAGTTTTTTAAAATCAAAACCCAGCTTGTTGTATATTTGGCAGCTTGTGTTTTTAATTGGAGTGCTCACATGTCACAAACTTATAAAGATTTATTGCAGCAGCGCGAAGCTTTGGAGTTGGCCATTGTCCAAGCCCGGCAAAATGAAATTTCAAGCGCCGTTGCCAAAGTTCGCGAATTGGTGGCCGAGTATGGCTTGACGGCCCAGGATATTTTCCCGGGTCGCGGCGGTAAAACGGGCGCAGTCAAGGCCGCCAGCAAAGTGGCTGCCAAGTACCGTGACGCGGCGACGGGTCAGACCTGGACCGGTCGCGGCAAAGCCCCCAAGTGGATCGAAGGCAAAGACCGCACGCCATTTGTCATTGCCTGAAATGGACGGCCATTTGAATGGCTCAAGAAAACGAGAGCCCAACAGCAGAGGTTCTCATTCCAAGAAAATGTTCACGAAGCCCCGCCTTGGCGGGGTTTTTACTTTTCGGTCGTCTGAGGCACCCCCTCAACCCGGGGATACAATTCATATTTATAAAAAATATCCCGATTTTTAATGAGTGGACTTAACGATTTGCAACACGGTGACGCTGAGAATCAGGCCGTTGGCCGTTGGTATTTGGCCTATACCAAACCCAGGCAAGAGACCGTGGCGCATGCCAATCTGGTACAGCAGGGTTTTGAAGCCTACTTGCCATTGTTTAAACTATTCAAAAAAACCGAACAAGGTCCGGTGGCGCTCTTTGAGCCCATGTTTCCGCGCTACATCCTGTTTCGACCAGGCTGTCCAGGGCAAAGCATTTCAGCCGTGCGCAGCACCAAAGGCGTGACCACCATCGTTCGATTTGGTTTTGAGCCCGCCTTGTTGCAAGACGATGTGGTGCAGCGGATTCGCCAGATGGAGCAACTGCGCCAACAGGCCACGATCGAGGAGCTCAACCAGCTCAAGGTGGGTCAAAAAGTGCGTCTGAAGCACACCGCATTGGGTGCCATCGAAGGTTTGGTGCACAACGTGTCGAGCAAAAGGGTGGCGGTGTTGCTGGAGATTTTGGGGCGGCCCACGGTGGTGCAGGTAGATCACCACCAGGTCGAAGCCAGCCTCTGAGGCCGGCCCTGCCCGAGCTTCACAGTGGGGCAGAGGAGCCAAAGCGACGGTCGCGCGTGGCAAACCAGGTCAGTGCCTGATGCAGGGTTTCGGGCGAAAAGTCCGGCCAAAGTTCGTCGCAGAAAAACAGTTCCGCATAAGCCGCTTGCCAAAGCAGAAAGTTGCTCACCCTTGACTCTCCGCCCGTGCGGATCAGCAAATCCACTTCTGGTGCATCGGCCGTGCTCAGGTACGGGGCCAGTGCTTCTTCGGTGAGGGTGTCCAAAAGCATGTCCGGATGCGCCCTTTGCCAAGCTTTTGTGGCCTGGAGCATGTCCCATCGGCCGCCATAATTGGCGCAAATGTTCAAGGTGATGACCTGATTGTTCGCGGTTTGGGCTTGGGCGTCGGCGATCAGGGCTTGCAAGGCGGGAGAAAACCGGCCCGTGTCACCCAGCACCTTGAGCCGAACCCCGTTGGTGTTCATGTTTCGAATTTCCTTTTTCAGGTAAGTCGTGAACAAGCCCATGAGGCTGCTGATTTCCTCTTCGGGGCGTTTCCAGTTCTCGGTGCTGAAGGCAAACAGGCTCAGCTGGGAGATGCCGATTTCTCCGCAGGCTTTGACGATGTCGCGTACCCGCTGCGCGCCCGCTGCATGTCCCAAAGCCGCAGGGATGAAGCGTTTTTTGGCCCAACGGCGGTTGCCGTCCATGATGATGGCAATGTGCTGTGGTAATGGGGCGGCGGGTGACAGGTGCAACAGGGGGGCTCACTTGAAGATAGTTCGTGATTTTAGTAGCTCCGCGGCCGGCCTAGCCTGTTGTCATACCTTGGGCGGTGTTATGGTGATCAGTCGCTTCCAAGGAGACCCCCATGAAATCTCAAATTCAGGAATTTCTGGACCGCATCCAGCAGCTGGAAGCGGCCATTGAGCAAGAGGCCAAAAGCCACCGACAACAGTGGCGGGCCGACTTCGAAGAGCACAAGGTGCGCTTTGAAAAAGAGGTGCTGGCCCAGCAAAAGCGCTTCAAGGAGGGCTTGCTCGGTTATGTGCTCACGGCCGATTGGCGCCATGTGCTGTGCGTGCCCTTCATTTACCCGGTGCTGGTGCCCATGCTGCTGCTCGATGCCTTCGTGACGCTCTACCAATGGGTGTGTTTCCCCTTGTGTGGCATTCCCCGAGTCAAGCGCGCGTCGTATTTTGCGTACGACCGAACGCACCTGGCTTATTTGAATTGGCTGGAAAAAATCAACTGCGCTTATTGTTCGTATGGCAACGGCCTGATGGCTTATGGCCGCGAGGTGGTGGCCCTGACCGAAAAATACTGGTGCCCCATTAAGCACGCCCGACGCAGGATGCAGGCGCATGCGCACTACCACGGCTTTGCCGATTACGGCGATGCTGAAAATTACCGCGCCGAATTGGCCCGTTTGCGTGAAGAGCTTCGGCAGATCAGGGCCAATGAGGCCGCTCCAACTGCCTGAGCCCAAGGTCCATTGGGTGGTGTCCCGTCACCGACAGCCTGAAGACGCGCAGGTGAATAAAGTCAAGCCTATGAAAACATTTGCAAACTTGGCCGAGTTGGCCGCTTGTGTCGGTCAGGATGTGGCCGCGACCGAATGGGTGACCATCACCCAACAACAGGTCAACCAGTTCGCCGAGGCCACGGGTGATCACCAGTGGATTCACGTCGACGTCGAGCGGGCCAAACAAGGTCCCTTTGGTGCACCGATTGCGCATGGTTTTTTGACCTTGTCCTTGCTGTCGCAGTTCTTTGACAAAACCATCGTGGTCACATCGGCCCGCATGGGCGTCAATTACGGCCTGAACAAGGTGCGTTTCATGGCGCCGGTGCCGGTGGGCAGCCGTTTACGTGCGCATCTGCATTTGCATTCGGCCACGCCTATGGAGGTGAACGGCTTGCAGCTTCAGTGGAACGTGACGGTCGAGCGCGAGGGCAGTGACAAACCGGTGTGTGCCGCCGAATCGCTGGTGCGCATTTACGCTTGAGGCGGCAGGTCTGGCGCTGGACTGGCCCCGGCAAAGCCGTTTTGTCGCCAGGCCTCAAACACGGTGACGGCCACCGCGTTCGACAGGTTCAAGCTGCGTTGGCCCTCACGCATGGGCAGCTTGATGCGCTGGGCTGGGGCGAACTGTTCGCGCAACTCGGGCGACATGCCCCGCGTTTCTGAGCCAAACACCAACCAATCGCCTGGCGCAAAAACCACGCCGTGGGCGGCTCGGCTGCCGCGCGTGGTCAGGGCAAACATGCGCTCGGGGTCGGGTTGTTCCTGGGCCAAAAATGCCTGCCAGTCGGCGTGGCGCCGCAGGTCGGCGTACTCGTGGTAGTCCAGACCTGCCCGGCGCATGTGTTTGTCGTCCATTGAAAACCCCAAGGGCTCGATCAGGTGCAGCGTGCAGCCGGTGTTGGCCGCCAGGCGGATGACGTTGCCGGTGTTCGGCGGGATTTCAGGCTCAACCAGGACGATATGGAACATGGCCCGTATTGTGCATTGGCCTTCAGGCGTCGCTGCCCGCTTCGGTGCGTGCCAGCACCAAGGCGCTGACCTGCGCCGCCCCCGCCTCGCGCAACACCCGCGCCGCCGTGTGCAGGGAGGCACCACTGGTCATCACGTCATCGATCAGCACCACCTTTTTGCCGCGCAACTGCGCGGCCCGCAAAGGCTCTACCGCAAAAGCCCCAACCAAATTGGCCAGCCGTTCGGCCCGTGGCAACGTGCGCTGCGAGGGCGTGTCGCGGGTGCGCAGCAGCAAACGGGCGTCGGCTTTGTGTGGGCTGAGTTGGCGTGCCAGCAACCATGACTGGTTGTAGCCGCGCTCGGCCAGACGCTGGGCCGACAGCGGAATCGGCAGCACCCAGTCGGCCTCGTCCAGTACGTCTTCCGCCAAAGGGGTGCTCAGCATCAGGGTGGCCAAAGCCCCGGCCCAACCGGGTTGCTGGTCAAACTTGTAGCGGGCGATCAGGTCCACCCAGGGCCAGGCGTAGGCGGTGGCCGTCAAGCACAGGTCCAGCGGGGGCGGTGATTTCAGGCAAGCGCCGCAGCGCATGGCAGGGTAGGGCAAGGGCAGGGCGCAACTGGGGCAGCGTTGCTGGGGTTGAGCAAAGCGGCTGATGCAGGTCTCGCACAGCGGCGAATGGGGCCAGCTTTGGCAAATGGCGCAGCGGCTGGGCAGCCAGCGCCAAAACCCACCGGGGCGCGTTGCAGTCGATGTGTCAAGCAAGCCCTGAAGCCAAGCGGGTCTCATGCAGTCAATATACTCAACCCCGGCTGACAGAACAAGCACACAAGATGTTGGAGCTTGAGTGGGTACAGCCCAATAAAGACCCCTGCCCCATGCCCCAAGCCCTTCACCCCCCTTCTTTGGACCCTGTGGCCGCTGCCCGCTGGCAGGGCCTGCCCGTGCAGGATGCGCAGTCGCCCTGGCTGCATGAAGAGGTGGCCACGCGCATGCAGGAGCGTCTGGACTTTATCAAACTGCAACCGGATCAGTGGGTGCATTGGGGGCCACTGCGCGGCGGCCTGGCGGCGCAACGCGCCCTGGAGCAGCGTTACCCCAAGGCGCAGGTGTGGCTGGCCGGGGAGCCTCCAACGCATGCACAGGCCAGCCGCCATGCACTTCAAACGCCGTGGTGGCAGGTGCAGCACTGGCGTGGACCCAAGCGGCATGAAGGTTTGCCTCCCGAGCACACGGTGCAAATGCTGTGGGCCAACATGCAACTGCATGCCAGTGCCGAGCCCCAGACTTTGCTGCAAACATGGCACCGGGCCTTGGCAGTCGATGGTTTTTTGATGTTTTCTTGTCTGGGCCCCGATACGCTGCGTGATCTGCGCCAGGTGTATGCCCAGGCGGGCTGGTCCGAGCCCGCGCACGAGTTCACCGACATGCACGACTGGGGCGACATGCTGGTGGAAGCCGGTTTTGCCGAGCCGGTCATGGACATGGAACGGATCACCTTGACCTATGCCAGCCCTGACACTTTGTTGGCCGAGTTGCGGGGGCTGGGGCGCAATTTGCATGTTCAGCGATTTCAGGGCTTGCGTTCGCGCCAATGGCGTGCACGTTTGTCAGAGGCCTTGCTGACGCTGGCACGCCCCGAAGAGGGCGGTCGTTTGTCCTTGGGCTTCGAGATTGTTTACGGTCACGCCCTGAAGCCTCAACCGCGCCTGAAAGTGGCCGCAAAAACCGAAATCGGCCTGGATCAGATGCGGCTTATGCTGCAGTCGGGTGGGGGTATAGAGGACAAAGTTTGAGATCTGTCAAAAGATGATTTGATCTCAGGTAAAATCCGCAGGTTTTTGACCACAGAACTGGCTTGACAGGGTGTAGGGATATTGAAAGTTGACGGATGTCAAATCAGGCTTACCAATTCGCGCAAGTGTCAGGTCCTGCCGTTCAATGGCGGCTTAAACGCAATTGCTCGGTCACGCCGGCCCAGTTGGGCTGGATGTACCTGTCGTTGTGCACGCTGTCCTTGGGCATCGGGGTGTTCTTCTGGATGCAAGGGGCCACTTTGGTGTTGGCCTTTGCAGGCGTCGAGGTGGCGGTGGTGGGTTTGGCTTTTTTGGCCTATGCCCGACATGCCGCGGATGGAGAGATGATTTCCCTGCAAGGCAGCAACCTGGTGGTCGAGCTGGAAACGGCGGGCCGACTGGAACGGGCTGAATTTGAGCGCCAGTGGGTGCGGGTTGAGCCCAAGTCCGGAGACCAAAGCCTGATCGAGTTGTCGGGTCAGGGTCAATCCATTGAAGTGGGCCGATTTGTCAGGCCCGAGCTCCGGCAAGTGCTGGCGCGAGAAATCAGGAGGGCATTGCGCTCAGCGTGATGCCACTGGCCAAACGGGACGACCGACTTGGCCAAAGGTGTGAGTTCAACAGAGTCTTGGAAGTTAGTGAGAACCATGAAGAATATTTCCAACCAATTGGTTTCATTGCTGTCACGCGCGGGCATCTTTGCAGGCGCGTGGGCAACCACAGCAGCTTATGCGGTCAATGATTTGCCGGGTGGTCCTGCGGTCAATCAGCTTAATTTGCACCCTGCTGCCACCAAAATCGCCGAAGAGCAGCAATGGCTGCACTGGTTCATGCTGATCCTTTGCACGGTGATTTTCATTGCTGTGTTCGCGGTCATGTTCTATTCCATCTGGAAGCACCGCAAATCGGTCGGCCACAAGCCAGCCAAATTCACGGAATCCATCACGGTGGAAGTGATCTGGACGGCAGTGCCCTTCGTGATTGTGATTTTGATGGCTTTGCCCGCCACCAAAGTTCTGGTCGCGCAAAAAGACACCACCAATGCCGATCTGACCATCAAAGCCACCGGTTACCAGTGGAAGTGGGGCTACGACTACATCAAGGGTGAGGGCGAGGGCTTGAGCTACATCTCCACCTTGGATTCCGGCCATCGCGCCATGTCCGATGCGGGCAAGCCCGAAGGCGACAACTATTTGCTCAAGGTGGACTACCCGTTGGTGGTTCCGGTGGGCCAAAAAGTGCGGGTGATCACCACGGCCAACGACGTGATCCACGCATTTGCGGTGCCTGCTTTCGGCATCAAACAAGATGCGATCCCGGGCTTCGTGCGCGACACCTGGTTCCGTGCCGAAAAGACCGGTGACTTTTATGGCCAGTGCCAAGAGTTGTGCGGCAAAGAACACGCTTACATGCCCATCCACGTGAAAGTGTTGTCTGCACAGGACTATGCTGCATGGGTGGTGGAAGAAAAGAAAAAGCAAGCCGCCAAAGCCGATGATCCGGCCAAAGTCTGGGCCATGGACGATTTGTCCAAGCGTGGTGAAAAAGTTTATGCAGCCAACTGCGCGGCTTGCCACCAAGCCACCGGCAAAGCGGCGGGTGCCATCAAAGCCCTTGACGGTTCCGCACTCGTCCTCGACGCGGACAAATCCAAGCAAATCGCTGTGTTGCTGAATGGCCAAAACAACGGTGCCATGCCTGCATGGAAGCAGTTGTCTGACACCGAAATTGCTGCAGTCATCACCTACACCAAAAACAACTGGTCCAACAAGACCGGGCAAATTGTGCAGCCGGCTGAAGTGCTGGCCTCTCGCAAATAAACCGTACCGTATTCAAATCAAAGGAAATCAAGATGAGTGCCGTTCTCGACCATCACGATCACGCCCATGACGACCACGGTCACGCGCCTGCGGGCTGGCGTCGTTGGGTGTATGCCACCAACCACAAAGACATTGGTACCTTGTACCTGTTGTTCAGCTTTGCCATGCTGATGGTGGGTGGTGTGCTGGCCCTGGGCATCCGAGCCGAGTTGTTCCAGCCAGGCTTGCAAATCGTCAACCCCGAGTTGTTCAACCAGTTCACCACCATGCACGGCATCATCATGGTGTTTGGTGCGATCATGCCGGCCTTTGTGGGCTTTGCGAACTGGATGATCCCATTGCAAATTGGCGCTGCTGACATGGCATTTGCCCGCATGAACAACTTTAGCTTTTGGCTGATGATTCCTGCGTCCTTGATGCTGATGGGTTCTTTCTTCATGCCTGGCGGCGCACCCGCAGCTGGCTGGACGCTTTACGCCCCCTTGACCCTGCAAATGGGCCCCTCGATGGATGCAGCGATTTTCGCGATGCACATCCTTGGCGCTTCGTCCATCATGGGCTCGATCAACATCATCGTGACCATCCTGAACATGCGCGCCCCTGGTATGACTTTGATGAAGATGCCCATGTTCGCCTGGACATGGCTCATCACCGCATACCTGCTGATTGCCGTGATGCCTGTGTTGGCCGGCGCGATCACCATGACTTTGACTGACCGTCACTTCGGTACCAGCTTTTTCAATCCTGCTGGTGGCGGCGACCCGGTCATGTACCAGCACATTTTCTGGTTCTTCGGTCACCCCGAGGTGTACATCATGATCTTGCCGGCTTTCGGCATCATCAGCCACATCGTGCCTGCTTTCGCACGCAAGAAGCTTTTCGGTTACGCCTCCATGGTGTACGCCACATCGTCCATCGCCATCCTGTCGTTCATCGTGTGGGCGCACCACATGTTCACCACCGGTATGCCCGTCACGGGACAGTTGTTCTTCATGTACGCGACGATGCTGATCGCCGTGCCGACCGCTGTGAAGATCTTCAACTGGATTGCCACCATGTGGCGCGGCTCCATGACGTTTGAAACCCCGATGCTGTTTGCGGTGGGCTTCATCTTCGTGTTCACCATGGGTGGTTTCACCGGATTGATTTTGGCCATGGCCCCGATCGACATCCAACTGCAAGACACTTACTACGTGGTGGCCCACTTCCATTACGTGCTGGTGGCGGGTTCCTTGTTTGCCTTGTTCGCCGGTGTTTACTACTGGATTCCCAAGTGGACCGGTGTGATGTATAACGAATCACGCGGCAAGATCCACTTTTGGTGGTCGCTGATTTCCTTCAACATCACCTTCTTCCCGATGCACTTCCTGGGTCTGGCGGGTATGCCCCGTCGCTACGCCGACTACCCCATGCAGTTCACCGACTTCAACATGATCGCTTCTGTGGGTGCCTTCTTCTTCGGTTTCGCTCAGGTGTATTTCTTCTTGTTCGTGGTCTTGCCTTGTATGCTCGGCAAGGGCGAAAAAGCCCCGCAAAAGCCATGGGAAGGCGCTGAAGGCTTGGAGTGGGAAGTGCCTTCGCCAGCACCCTTCCATACCTTCGAAAATCCGCCCAAGCTGGACGCTACAGCCACCCGCGTGATCGGTTGATGGACACGGCTATGACACCTGAAAAAAGAAAAAGCAACGTTTGCCTGGGCCTGATCTTGGCTTCGGTGGCCTGCGTTGTGTTGGCTGGTTTTGTGGCCAAGATATTGATCTTGTCTTCCTGAGAGAACCAAGATGAACCTGCGCGGTGAAAATTTGAAGATGGTGGGCAAACTGGCGATCGTCACCGCTGGCATGTTTGGGTTCGGCTATGCGCTGGTGCCCATTTACAAGGCCATTTGCGAGATCACCGGCATCAATATCCTGTCGATTTCCGAGACGCAGGTCCCGGGCAACGCCAAGGCGGGCAAAGCAGCCGAAGTGTTGCGCAACAGCCAAGTGGACACCAGCCGGACCATCACGGTGGAGTTTGATGCGAATGTGCGCGGACCTTGGGATTTCAAGCCGGAAAAACGCTCCATGCAGGTTCATCCTGGTGAGCTGAGCACCGTGATGTACGAGTTTCAGAATGTGCAAAATCGCCGCATGGCGGCTCAAGCCATTCCCAGCTATGCACCACGCAATGCTGCCAGCCATTTCAACAAACTCGAGTGTTTTTGTTTCAACCAGTACTCACTGGAGCCGGGTGAAAAGAAGTCCTGGCCCGTGGCCTTCGTGATCGACCCCAAGTTGTCCAAAGACGTGACCACCATCACGCTGTCCTACACCTTCTTTGAGGTGGGTGGCAAGACACCGGCGGCACCGACTGCGCCATTGGCCGCTGCCGTACAGCCCGTGGCGGTCAAGACAGGTTGGGGCTCATGACCTCGCCTGTCCGTCAAACTTCTTGGCTGCGCACCATTCAAGTGGTGTTGTGGTCCTTTGTCGGGCTTCGCAAGAATTCCGAATCGCAGCAAGACATTGAAAAGCTCAACCCCTTCCACATCATCGGTGTGGCCATCGGGATGGCATTGTTGTTTGTTCTGGGGCTGATCGCCCTGGTCAATTGGGTGGTGGCACAGCCGACTGGCCTTTAACCCGCACCGTTTGATTTCGAATAAGAGAGAGCAGGAGTCCCCATGAGTTCAGCAGCACACGGCACCACGCCTTATTACTACGTCCCGCACCCATCGCGTCATCCGGTGATGGCCGCCATCGGCCTATTTTTCCTGATTCTGGGTGCTGGTCAGTGGGTCAACGGTGCCGACTGGGGCATGTATTGCCTGTTCTTCGGCATGGCTTGGTGGTTGATCGTTTTGTACCAGTGGTTCTCTGAGGCCGTGCAAGAGAGCGAAACCGGCATGTACGGTCGCAAAATCGACTTGTCTTACCGTTGGAGCATGACCTGGTTCATTTTCTCCGAGGTCATGTTTTTCGGTGCCTTCTTCACAGCGCTGTGGTGGGCCCGGTCACATTCGATTCCTGAGCTCGGCAGCTTGGAAAACGCACTGCTTTGGCCTGACTTCAAAGCGGCATGGCCCAGCGTGGTGGCAGGTGCAACCACATCGCCAGCCGGCTTTGTTGAGCCCTTCCAAACCATGGGTCCTTTCTGGTTGCCCACCATCAACACCGCTTTGCTGTTGACATCGGGCGTGACCTTGACCATCGCTCACCATGCCCTGCAGGTGGGTGACCGCAGCAAGACCATCAAATTCATGTGGATGACTGTGTTGCTGGGCGTCACGTTCCTCTTGGTGCAGGGTTATGAATATGCCCACGCTTGGGGTGATCTGAACCTCAAATTGTCATCCGGCATTTATGGTTCCACTTTTTACATGCTGACGGGTTTTCACGGCTTTCACGTGTTCGTGGGCATGTTGATGCTCTTGTTCATTACCCTGCGTTTGCAAAAAGGCCACTTCACCAAAGACCGTCACTTCGGCTTTGAGGGTGCGGCTTGGTACTGGCACTTTGTGGACGTGGTGTGGCTGGGTTTGTACATCCTCGTGTATTGGATGTGAGCCTGCCCTTGGCCCCAACAAAAAAAGCGCCCTTGGGCGCTTTTTTGTTGGTGATGGATGGCGCGAAAATGCCAGATCAAATCGACATTGCGTTGGCCAAAAAATCGCAAATCGATCAAGCCCCTGGGGGGATGCCAGTAGGCTGGATCCAGCCCAATTTCCAGGCCGCCAGAACGCAGATGAAGAGGACAATGGAAAAGCCGACACGGAAGGCCAGCGCGGTGGCCATGTTGCCTTTTTTGGGTGCTTGGCCCTCAACGGGTGGGGCATTGCCCCGCATCATGTACATCAGGGCCGAGCCCAGACTGACCAAAATGGCAAGAAACGCGATGGCGACAAGAATTTTCATGGGTGCATTATCCGATGACTGACAAATCCCTTCACTGGAAAAGATGGCTGGTGCTGGCAGTGGCTGCCGCAGGCGTGGCCATCACCTTTTACCTGGGGCTGTGGCAGCTTGGCCGCGCCGAGGAGAAAACCGCCTTGCAAGACGCGCGAACACAACAGGCGAGCAAAGAGGCGCTGGACGGCCGCACCCTGAGTGGTGGGCCTGAAGGTGTGGCGCAGCGCAGCGAGTTGATTCACCGCCGCTTGGTGGTGACGGGACGTTGGCTGCCCAAACACACGGTGCATCTGGACAACCGGCAGATGAATGCCAAACCTGGATTTTTTGTGCTGACCCCGTTGCAGATCGAAGGCTCGGGCGAGGTCTTGGTGGTGCAGCGTGGCTGGGCGCAGCGCTCTTTCACCGACCGTAACGCATTGCCGCCTGTGCAGACGTCTGAAGATCGGGTGCAAATAGAAGGCCATTTGGCCCCATGGCCTTCAAGGCTCTATGACTTCGGCGGGGCCGAGACGGGGCCAATACGGCAAAATCTTGACCTGACAGCTTACCGCCAAGAGTCTGGCCTGAAGGTGCTCGAAGTCACTTTGCTGCAATCGGGTGGGCCCTCGGAAGGCCTGCTGCGCGAATGGCCCGTGGTGGCCAGTGGTGTCGCAAAGCACCACGGATACGCTTTTCAATGGTTTGGCCTGAGTGGCCTGATCTCTTTACTTTATGTCTGGTTCCAAATTGTCCAACCCCGCCGCCAAAAACGACCTGTCTGACAGCCCCCTGGCCATGACGGTGCACGACTTGCCCAGCCCCGGTGCTGTGGTGCTGGCCGATGCCCAGCGCACCCGCATGGGCCGCTGGAAAATGATCCTCATGATGTTGGTCTGCGCCTCGCCGGTCATCGCCTCGTACTTCACCTACTACGTGATCCGCCCCGAAGGCCGTCGTGTGTATGGCGAGCTGATCCAGCCGCAAAAAGACATGCCTCAGCTCAGCGCCAAAAACCTGCAAGGCGAATCGATCACGCTGAGCAGCCTCAAAGGCCAGTGGTTGCTGGTGACGGTCGCGCCGGGCGCTTGCGAGGAACGTTGCCAACAAAACCTGTATTTTCAGCGCCAGTTGCGCGAAATTCTGGCCCGCGAAAAGGACCGGGTCGACCGCGTCTGGTTGGTCACTGACGATGCGCCAGTGGCCCCCGGTCTCTTGCCTGCCTTGAACACGGCGCATGTGCTGCGCCTGGATGCGGCCTCGGTGCAGAACTGGATCAGCCCGGCCCAAGGGCAGCAGTTGCAAGACCATTTGTACGTCGTCGATCCGATGGGCAACTTCATGATGCGTTTCCCCGCCAACATGGACGTGCCCAGTGCCTCCAAAGCCAAACGTGATCTGGATCGATTGCTCAAGGCCTCCTCGTCTTGGGACAATGCGGGGCGTTGAGGCATGACCGAAGTGGACCTGTACAACCTGGAGCCCATATTGGAGCTCATGGCCGTGGGCCTGGCAGTGGCAGCACTGCCCTTGGGCTGGTGGCTGTGGCGCCAGCGCAGCACCACGCCCTCGGGGCGGCTCAAGGCCTTGACCTTGATCACCTTGTTTTTGACCTTCGATCTGGTGTTGTTCGGGGCGTTCACCCGGCTGACCGACTCCGGCTTGGGGTGCCCTGACTGGCCAGGCTGTTACGGCAGCGCCACGCCCATCGGGGCAAAGGTCGAAATCACGGCGGCTCAAACGGCCATGCCCACCGGCCCGGTCACGCACAGCAAAGCCTGGATCGAGATGGTGCACCGTTACTTGGCCACGGGGGTGGGCGTCCTGATCCTGACTTTGGCCGCCATGACCTGGTGGCTGCGCCGCCAAAGCCGTGAGGTGAGCCCTTGGTTGCCAACGCTCACGCTGGTGTGGGTGTGCATGCAAGGGGCGTTTGGCGCGCTCACGGTGACCATGAAGCTGTTTCCGGCCATCGTCACCTTGCACCTGATGGGCGGCATCGGCTTGTTGGTTTTGTTGATGGCGCAAGCCGTGCGCTATGACGGCGCAGGCACGCGGCCCCTGCCGTCGCCATTGCGCTTGGGTTTGTGGGCAGGCTTTGTTTTGCTGTGTCTGCAAATTGTCTTGGGTGGCTGGGTCAGCACCAATTACGCGGTGTTGGCCTGCCCGGATTTCCCCACCTGCCACGGCCAGTGGGTGCCTGAGATGAACTGGCAAGGCTTCAGCTTCTGGCGCGAATTGGGTTACACGCCTGAGGGCCAGTTGCTGCCTTTCTCGGCGCTGGTGTCCATCCATTTTGTGCACCGCTCGGCCGCTTGGTTGGTGTTGGCGGTGCTGCTGTGGTTGGGCTGGCGTTTGCGGTTGCAGCCGGGCTTGGCCGTGGCCGGGCGCTGGTTGTTGGGCCTGTGTGCCTTACAGTTCGCCACCGGGTTGAGCAATGTGGTGCTGGGCTGGCCCTTGCTGGCCGCCGTGATGCACACCGGCGGTGCCGCGGCCATGGCCTTGACCCTGACTTGGGCGCTGAGTGTCAGCCGGACTGATAATTCAGGGCCTTTCCCCCTTTCCAAAAAGCTTGCCGAATGACCGTTGCCTCCGCCCGTTTGCCCATGAATGTCTGGCAACAGTATTACGCGCTGACCAAACCGCGCGTGGTTCAATTGATCGTTTTCTGTGCCCTGATCGGCATGGTGTTGGCCGTCCCCGGTGTGCCGAGTCTGGCTGAATTGAAGCTGGGTTTGTGGGCCTGCATTGGCATCTGGTTGGTGTCGGGGGCAGCGGCGGCCTTCAACTGCCTGGTTGAAAAAACCATCGATTCCAAGATGAAGCGCACCTCTTGGCGACCCACCGCCAAAGGCGAGTTGAGCGACCGCCAAGCCTTGGTGTTTTCTGCGGCCTTGTGCGCCTTGGGATCATTGGTACTTTATGTGTTCGTCAATCCCCTCACGATGTGGCTCACGTTTGCCACCTTTGTGGGTTACGCCATTGTTTACACCGTGATCCTGAAGCCGCTCACGCCGCAAAACATTGTGATTGGCGGAGCCAGTGGCGCCATGCCGCCCGTGCTGGGTTGGGCGGCCATGACCGGACAGGTGGGGCCTGAAGCCTTGATCCTGTTCCTGATCATCTTCCTCTGGACCCCGCCGCACTTTTGGGCGCTGGCTTTGTACCGGGTCGAGGACTACCGCAAGTCGGGCCTGCCCATGTTGCCGGTCACGCACGGCAACGAGTTCACGCGTCTGCAAATCTTGCTCTACACCATCGTGCTGATGGCGTCCTGCCTCATGCCCTTTGTCTACGGCATGAGCTCCTGGCTTTACTTGGTCACCGCAGTGGTGTTGAGCATCGGTTTCATCGGCTACGCGGTGGCCTTGTACCGCGAATATTCGGACGAGCTGGCCCGCAGGACTTTCCGTTTTTCACTGATCCACCTGAGCGCCTTGTTTGCCGCTTTGCTGCTGGACCACTACATATTTTGAGGCCTCTGGCATGTTGCAACGCAGAGTATTGACAATAGCGGCCCTGGGCTTGGGTGTGGCAGGCGCGGTCTGGGGCTTGAGCGGCTGCGGCGAGGACAAGCCTTCGTTTCGTGGCGTGGACATCACCGGAGCCGACTATGCCCAGGGCTGGGAGTTGAGCGACCAAAACGGGCAGGTTCGCACCCTCAAAGATTTTGCGGGCAAGGCTGTGGTGGTGTTTTTTGGTTTCACCCAGTGCCCTGATGTTTGCCCGACCGCCTTGCAGGAAATGGCCCAGGCCAAACTGTTGCTGGGTGCCGATGGGGCCAAGCTCCAGGGCATCTTCATCACGGTAGACCCCGAGCGCGACACACCGGAGTTGCTCAAGGCCTACATGGCCAATTTCGGACCGGATTTTGTGGCCTTGCGCCCTACGGCGGAGCAACTGCCCAAAGTCACCAAAGACTTCAAGATCTATTACAAAAAGGTCGAAGGCAAAACCCCTACCAGTTACACCATGGACCACTCGGCGGGTAGTTTCACCTTTGACCCACAGGGCCGCATTCGGCTATACAACCGCCACGCCAGCGGTGCTGAGACGCTGGCTGCCGACGTGAAAATCTTGCTCAGCGGCAAGTGAGGCTTGGCCTCTTGGCCAGGCTCTTCACCCGCTTTACCGGGGCCTTCAGTTCAACTCGATTTTCTGGCTGCGGATGATGTCACCCAGCGCTTTCGTGTCAGACTCAATCCGGTTGCGCAAACCTTCGGGCGAAGAGCCCACCACCTGCCAGCCTTGCTGAAACAAGCGCGCACGCATCTCTGGGGCACGCACGATCTCGCTGACCACGGCAGACAATTTGGTGGCCACGGCCGCAGGCATAGAAGCCGGGGCGGCCACCGCGTTCCAGATTTCCAGTTGGTAATCCTTCACACCGATTTCGGACAAGCTGGGCACTTCGGCGGCCACCGGGCTGCGTCCGGTGCTCGAAGCCCCAATGGCCCGCAGCTTGCCGCCGCGCACCTGAGCTGCCGCCATGGCCGGTGGCAGCAAAGCCAGCTGCACCTGGCCCCCCAACATGGCGGTGATGATTTGCGGGTTGCCGGGGTAGGGCACATGCACCGGGGCGATGCCCGCCTTGGTTTTGAGCAGCTCCATGCCCAAGTGCGCCACGGTACCCACGCCGGGGGATGCGTAGCTGAGCTTGTCGCCAGCCTTTTGGGCCTGGCTCAACCACTCTGCAGGGGTTTGGCCAAGGGCATCGGCAGGCACGGTGAGCACCAAGGGCGCTTTGCCGATCAGGCTGATGGGTGCGAGGTCTTTCAGGGGGTCATAAGGCACCTTGGGGTTCAGGATGCGGGCAATCGTCATGTTGCCGTTGATCATCAGGCCCAGGGTGTGGCCATCGGTGGATTTCGCGACGAAGTCGGCCGCGATGTTGCCGCCCGCACCCACTTTGTTCTCGACGATCACGTTTTGGCCCAAGGCCTTGGACAAAGGCTCGGCCAGGGCACGGGCCGTCAGGTCGGGGCTGGAGCCGGCCGGGAAGCCCACCACCAGGCGAACGGTTTGTGTTGGCCATGCCCCCGTGGCCGGTGGGTTGGCCCATGATGGGGTCAGTCCCAAAGCAAAAGCAACGCCAAAAGCTTGGGCCAAATGGCGGCGAGAAAAACCAGAGGAGGTGCGAACGGTCATGGTGGATGCTTTCAAAACGAAACTGCAGTGACTTTAGCGCACTGTGGGCCAAAAAAAACCCGGTCAAAACCGGGTAGCTGAATAAAAGGTGGCCCATGAGGCCTGCGGTCAAGCGAACTCGACCAGCGCTTTTTTCATTTTTTTCATGGCTGCCACTTCGATTTGGCGGATGCGCTCGGCGCTGACGCCGTACTCGTCGGCCAGGTCGTGCAGGGTCATGCCGCCCGAGCCGTTGTCGTTGACCTTGAGCCAGCGCTCTTCCACGATGCGGCGGCTGCGTTCGTCCAAGGCATTGAGGGCCGTGGCCAATCCGTCGCTGGCCATCACGTCGCGCTCATGGGCTTCGATCATCGCGGTGGGCTCGTGGTTCACATCGGCCAAGTAGGCAATGGGGCCAAAGGCCTGCTCACCGTCGTCCGATGGGGCCGGGTCCAGCAGCACATCGCCACCGGACATGCGCATTTCCATCTCACGCACTTCTTCGCGCTTGACGTTCAGGCTGTGCGCCATCGAATCCACCTGGTCGGGGGTCAGGGTGTCGCGGTGGGTGCCTTCATCGGCATCGGCTTTGTAGCCTTGCTTCATGGAGCGCAGGTTGAAAAACAGCTTGCGCTGGGCCTTGGTGGTGGCCACTTTGACCATGCGCCAGTTTTTCAGGATGTACTCGTGGATTTCGGCCTTGATCCAGTGCAGCGCGTAGCTGACCAGGCGCACGCCTTGATCAGGGTCGAAGCGCTTGACGGCCTTCATCAGGCCCACATTGCCTTCCTGGATCAGGTCGCCGTGCGGCAGGCCGTAGCCCAGGTATTGGCGCGACACCGACACCACCAAACGCAGGTGCGAGAGCACCAGCTTGCGGGCGGCTTCGAGGTCGTCGTTGGCTTTGAGTTGGCGGGCGGCCTCTTGCTCTTCCTCGAGGGTGAGCATGGGCATGCGGTTGACCGCAGAGATGTAGGCGTCGAGGTGGCCGAGCGAGGGCACGACCGCCCAGGGGTTGCTCAGCGCGATGGCTGTGGCGGGGGAACCAGTTTGAACGTACATACCAGAACTCCTTTCAGAATACCCCAATATTAGCACTCTCTGGTGAGGAGTGCTAAAGGGCGGCCTCGGGGGTCTGAGGTTCCTCGGGTTTTCCCTGATTTTAAGAGGGGGAGCTGGGGTCCGTCTGTGCGCTGGGCCACGGTGCCAACCGGGGTGTTCAGCTCAAAAGGGCCTGGGCAAACTCGCGGGCGTTGAAGGTTTCCAGGTCTTCCAGCTTCTCGCCCACGCCGATGAAGTACACCGGAATTGGCTTTTCGCGGGCAATGGCGCACAGCACGCCGCCTTTGGCGGTGCCGTCCAGCTTGGTCACGATCAGGCCCGTGAGGCCCAGCGTGTCATCAAAGGCGCGCACCTGGGCCAGCGCGTTTTGACCGGTGTTGCCGTCGATCACCAGCAGCACCTCGTGCGGTGCCGTGCCATCGGCCTTTTGCACCACGCGCTTGATCTTTTTGAGCTCTTCCATCAGATGCGTTTGGGTGGGCAGGCGGCCTGCCGTGTCGACCAGCACCACATCGCGGCCCCGGGCGCGGCCCGCGCTCACCGCGTCAAAGCTCACAGCGGCCGGGTCGCCGCCTTGTTGGCTGACGATCTCCACCGTGTTGCGGGTGGCCCAAACCGCCAGTTGCTCTTTGGCCGCAGCACGGAAGGTGTCGGCCGCAGCCAGCAGCACGCTCAGGCCCTCGTCGGACAAGTGCTTGGTCAGTTTGCCAATGGACGTGGTTTTGCCTGCGCCGTTCACGCCCGCCACCATGATCACGGTGGGCTTATGGTCGCCAATGCTCAGGGGCTTTTGCAGGGGCGTCAGCAAGTCGGTGATGGCATCGGCCAGCAAGGTTTTGACCTGCGACGGCTCGGTGGCCTTGGCCTCTTTGACGCGGCGCTTGAGGTCTTGCAGCAAATATTCCGTGGCCTTGACACCGGTGTCGGCCACCAGCAGCGCGGTTTCCAGCTCTTCGTACAGTTCGTCGTCGATGCGCGTGCCGGTGAAGACGGTGGTGATGCTGGAGCCGGTTTTGCGCAGACCCGCTTTCAGGCGATCCATCCAGCCCTGGCGGGCGGCTGGGGTGGGCGCGGGTTCAGGCTGCGCGGGCGTGGGCGTGGGCGTCGGCGTGGGTGCGGCAGGTTGTGACAAAGGGCGCGCAGGCGTTGCGGGAGGCGATGGCACCTCGACCGGGGGGGATTTTTTTTTGAAGAAACTGAACATGTCGTGGATTTCAAGGATCATGCATTCTATGAAACCGAACTTTCTCTTGGGACTTTCGCTGGCATCAGCCCTGCTGGTCAGCAGCTTCAGCGCCACGGCGCAGGCCCCACAACCCACAGGCCAGGCCCCAGCAGCCAGCGCGGCCCAGGTGCACACCTTCACCTTGGCCAACGGCATGGCTCTGTGGGTCAAACCCGACCGGCGTGCCCCCACCGCGGTGCACATGGTGTGGCTGCGTGTGGGTTCCATGGACGAAGTGGATGGCACCAGCGGCGTGGCCCATGTGTTGGAGCACATGTTGTTCAAAGGCACGCCCACATTGGCTCCGGGCGAGTTTTCGCGCCGCGTGGCGGCACTGGGCGGGCGAGAAAACGCTTTCACCGCCAAGGACTACACTGGTTACTTCCAGCAAATCCCCTCCAACCAACTCGAAGCCGTGATGCGTCTGGAGTCGGACCGTTTTGCCAACAACCAGTGGCCCGATGCAGAGTTTGCCAAAGAGTTGGAGGTGGTGAAAGAAGAGCGGCGCCTGCGCACCGACGACAACCCCCGTGCCCAGTTGCACGAAATGCTCTCGGCCACCGCTTTGTCGGCTTCGCCCTACCGCCGCCCCATCGTGGGCTGGATGAGCGATCTGGAGGCCATGAAACCACAAGACGCCCGCGACTTTTACCGCAAGTGGTACACCCCGGCCAACGCGGTGGTGGTGGTGGCGGGCGATGTGGACCCGCTGCAAGTCAAGGCGCTGGCCGACAAGTATTACGGCAGCATCCCAACCCGCGCGGTGCCTGAGCGCAAACCCCGGGACGAGCCCGCGCAGCAAGGCCTGCGCCGCCTGGCGTTCAAGGCCCCGGCCGAGCAGTCGTATGTGGCCCTGGCCTTCAAGGTGCCGCGCTTGGCTAGTCTGGCGGCCTCCCCCGAGCATGACGATGCCCTGGCCTTGACCGTGCTGGCGGCTGTGCTCGATGGTTACAGCGGCGCGCGCCTGGACCGCGCCCTGACGCAGGGCGAAAACCGCCTGGCCGACAGCGCCGGGGCGTACAACGGCCTCATGGGCCGGGGTCCGCAATTCTTTTATCTCGAAGGCGTGCCTGCCAAAGGCCAAACACCACAAGCACTCGAAGCTGCCTTGCGCGCACAAGTGCAGCGCGTGGCCACCGAGGGCGTGAACGACGCCGAGCTGCAGCGCGTCAAAACCCAATGGGTGGCCAGCGAAATCTACAAGCTCGATTCGGTCTTCAACCAAGCCCGCGAGCTGGGCGTGGCCTGGACGCTGGGCCTGCCGCCCGACTACGGGGCGCAGCTGATCGCCCGCTTGCGGCAAGTCACGCCCGCTCAGGTGCAGGCCGTGGCGCAAAAGTATTTTGGTGACGACAACCTGACCGTGGCCACCTTGCTGCCTCAGCCTTTGTCGGGCCAGCCCCGTGCACGCCGCGCCGCGCCAGGTGCCCGACATTGAACCGCGCTCATCCCATGAAAGTCACACCCCCCATGTTCTTGATGCCCTCCTTGTCCATGACCGCACGGGCTTTGCGCCGTTCAGCTTTGGTGCTGGCCTGCTGGGGCGCGGTGGGTTGGGCGCACGCGTCCTTGCCCATTCAACATTGGACCCAGCCCAGCGGTGCGCGCGTGTTCCTGGTTGAGAGCCACGCCATTCCCATGGTCGATGTGCAAATTGACATCGACGCAGGCAGCCGCCGCGATCCGGCGGCGCAGGCGGGCCTGGCCTCGGTCATGGCGGGGCAAATGGCGAACGGCACCCGCGCCGAACCCCAAGGACAAGGCCCGTACCCCCAAGCCCTGGACGAAAACCAGATCGGAGAAGCCTGGGCTGACTTGGGCGCCAGCTTTGGGGGCAGTGCGGGCGGTGACCGCATGAGCTTTGGCCTGCGCAGCCTGAGCTACCCGGACTTGCTGGACCAAGCGGTGGCTTTGGCCGCACGACAAATGGCGCACCCGGCTTTTCCCGAGGCCGTGTGGCTGCGTGACCGCGAACGCATCAGTGCCTCCATCCGCGAATCGCTGACCAAGCCCGGCACGGTGGTGCAGCACCGTTTTGCGCAGGCGGTGTACGGCGCGCACCCCTACGGTTTTCGGGCCACACCCGAGACCCTCTCGCGCATCGGCGTGCAAGACCTGAAAAATCTGCATGCCCAGGCTTTTCGGGCCTGCCGCGCCACGGTGAGTGTGGTGGGTGCTTTGACCCGCGCCCAAGCCGACGCCATGGTGCAGCGCTTGCTGGCGCAGTGGCCCCGCGAATCAGGCTGCCCCAGCTTGCCGCCTGTGCCCGAAGTGCCCCCCTTGGCCGCCGCACAGAACCTGAACTTGCCCTTCGATTCGGCCCAGGCCCATGTGCTGATCGGCCAGCCCGGCTACAAACGCACCGACCCCGACTTTTTTGCTCTGCTGGTGGGCAACCACATTTTGGGCGGTGGTGGTTTTGTCTCGCGCCTGACCGAGCAGGTGCGCGAAAAACGCGGCCTGAGTTACAGCGTTTACAGCGGTTTTGCGCCAGGCCTGCACGCCGGGGCTTTCACGGTGGGCCTGCAAACCCGCCCTGACCAAGCCACACAAGCGGTGGCCGTGGCCCAAGAGGTGGTGCAAAACTTTGTGCGCCAGGGCCCGACCGAGGCCGAATTGCAAGCGGCCAAGTCCAACCTGGTGGGCGGCTTTGCGCTGCGCATCGACAGCAACCGCAAGCTGCTGGACAACGTGGCCAACATCGCCTGGAACCGGCTGCCGCTGGACTACCTGAGCAACTGGACGCGGCAAATTGAGCGCGTGACCGCCGCCGATATTCAACGCGCCATGTCCCGGGTCTTGCAGCCTGAAAGCATGGTCACCGTGGTGGTGGGTGGCCAACCCTGAAAGACAAGACGGGTTTCAAGGCTTTGGGCCTTTACACTCGCAAGCTATGCCATCAGTCCCCCCAAAACGTCCACCACTGAGCGGCGCAGCCCGTCACGCTGCCGCCAAAAAACCGAAGAACCCGGTACCCAAAGGCCCGTCGTCGCATGAGATCCGCATCATCGGCGGGCAGTGGCGACGCACCCGCCTGAAGGTGATCGATAAACCGGGCTTGCGCCCCACACCCGACCGGGTGCGCGAGACCTTGTTCAATTGGCTGGGCCAGGACCTGAGCGGTTGGCGCTGCGTGGACGCGTTTGCGGGCACGGGCGTGCTGGGCCTGGAGGCTGCATCGCGTGGCGCGGCCCATGTGCTGATGGTCGAGCAAGACGCCGTGCTGGTGCGCGATATACAAGACAACGCCACCCGCCTGAAAGCCAGCATGGTCAGTGTGCAGCGCGGCGACGCCGTGAGCACGTTGGGCCGTGTGCCTGCGGGCAGTGTGGACCTGGTCTTCATCGACCCGCCTTTTGATGGCCCCTGGTTTGAGCCCGCTTTGAAAGCCGCCGCCCGGGCCGTGCCTGTGGGGGGCTGGATTTACCTGGAAGCGCCTGTGGCCTGGCCTGCCGAGGCGCTGGGTGCTTTGGGCTTGCAATGCGAGCGCCACCTGAAGGCGGGCGCAGTGCATGCGCACTTGTTGCAACGGGTCAGCCCTGAATCTGTACCCACCTCTATTGCCATCCCTTTTGAAGGAGACACGCCATGAGCCGATCTGCCAACACCCCTGTGACCGCTGTTGTCACAGCTGTTTATTCGGGCACCTTTGACCCGCTCACGCTGGGCCATGAAGACGCGATCCGCCGTGCTGCCCAAATGTTTGACCAGGTCATCATTGCCGTGGCTGTGGCGCACCACAAAAAAACCGTGTTCAGCCTGGACGAGCGCGTGGCCTTGACGCAGGCCGCGCTGGCCGATTGCCCGAACGTGAAGGCGCTGCCGTTTGATGGCCTGATCGTCGAGTTTGTACGTTCGCAAAACGCCCAAGTGATCGTGCGCGGTCTGCGCTCGGTGACCGACTACGACTATGAAACCCAAATGTCGGGCATGAACCGCCATTTGGCCCCGGAAATCGACACGGTGTTTCTGCACACCAGCGCCCATGTGCAGCACATCAGCAGCACCTTGGTGCGCGAAATCGCCAAGCTCGGCGGTGATGTGTCGGGTTTGGTATCGACTCCGGTGCTCAACGCCTTGCAGGCCAAGGTCGCCACCAAGCATTGAGGGTCAAATCTCCGCGCCTTCCACCAAAAACCGCACCCGCTTTTGCCCCTGCCACTCGTCGGCGTCCAGCCGATAAGCCAGCTTCACCCGCGCAGGCAGCGGCTCGGTGCGGCCAAACCAGATGCCGTCCACCGGCTGGCCTTGGTGTTTCATCTTGAGCGACAGGTGTTTTTCGCCCACCAGGCGCTGCGACACGATCTCGATCTCTTCACAAAACACGGGCGGCGCAAAGCCCTGGCCCCAGACCTCGTGGTGCAGCATGTCCACCAAATCCACCCGGCGGTATTCGGCAGGCAGCGGGCCGTCGGTCTCCAGGCGGCGTTGCAGCGTGGCGGCGTCCAACCATTCCATGGCCACCTGATTGAGCGTTTCCTCAAACACTTCGAGGTGTTCTTCGGCAATGGTGCAGCCCGCCGCCATGGCGTGCCCGCCAAAGCGCAGCAGCACGCCCGGGGCGCGCTTGGCCACCAGGTCGAGCGCATCGCGCAAATGGAATCCCGCAATCGAGCGGCCTGAACCTTTGAGTTCGTGCGCCTTGCCCGGCGCGCTGCTGGCCGCAAACACGAACGTGGGGCGGTGCAGTTTGTCCTTGATGCGCGAGGCCACGATGCCGACCACGCCTTCGTGAAAATCCGGATCAAACACACAAATAGCGGGCGGCGGTTCATCGCCTTCGTCAAACAACGACTCGGCCATTTCCATGGCCATCTCGCGCATGTCGCCCTCGATCACGCGGCGCTCGCGGTTGATCGCATCCAGCTGCTTGGCCAACTCGTCGGCGCGGCCCGCGTCGTCGGTCAACAGGCATTCGATGCCCAGCGTCATGTCGGCCAGGCGGCCAGCGGCGTTGATGCGTGGCCCCAGGGCAAAGCCAAAGTCAAACGTCGTGGCCTTGGCCGTTTCGCGGCTGGCCGCTCGCATCAGCGCCGACATGCCGGGGGGCAATGCACCCGCTCGCACGCGGCGCAGGCCTTGCGCCACCAGGCGGCGGTTGTTCGCATCGAGCTTGACCACGTCGGCCACGGTGCCCAGTGCCACCAAGGGCAGCAGGGCGTCCAATCTCGGCTGGGTGCTGGCGTCAAACACGCCGCGTTGGCGCAACTCGGCGCGCAGGGCCAGCAGCACATAAAACATCACGCCCACACCGGCGATGGATTTGCTGGTGAAGCTGCAGCCGGGTTGGTTGGGGTTGACGATGACTTCGGCCGTGGGCAACTCACTCCCCGGCAAATGGTGGTCGGTCACCAGCACCTGCAGGCCCAGCGCTTGCGCCGCTTGCACGCCCGCCACACTGGCGATGCCGTTGTCCACGGTGATCAACACATCGGCCCCTTGTGCGTGCACACGCTCGGCAATGGGGGGGGTCAGGCCGTAGCCGTCCACCACCCGGTCGGGCACCAGATAGCTCACGTTGCGCGCACCCAGCATGCGCAGGCCGCGCACGCCCACGGCGCAGGCGGTCGCGCCGTCGCAGTCGTAATCGGCCACGATGCACAGGCGCTTGTTTTGCGCGATGGCATCGGCCAACAACTTGGCCGCTTCCTGGGTGCCCAGCATGCTGGCCGGGGGCAGCAGCAGGTTCAGGGCGTCGTCGAGTTCGTCTTTGGACAACACGCCGCGTGCGGCATACAGGCGGGCCAGCAGCGGGTGGATGCCCGCTTGTTCCAGCGCCCAGGCGCTGCGGGGGGGCACATCTCGGGTGAGCAAATTCATGGGGGCTTCAAGGAGAGTTCAGGAGGCAATCAGGGCTTGGAGTGCCGCTGCAGGGGAGGTTTTTTTAAACAGGCGGGTGATCCGCTGGTGCCAAGCCGCAGGCGCGGCGGTGTAGGTGTGGGCCGTGTGTTCGCTGCACAGGCTGAGCGTGCCTTGGCCGGTGGTTTTGACGTGCTGCAGCAAGTCGGCCACGGCCGTGGCATCGAGTTGCTGCCAAGCTTGTTGCCAGGCCTGCACTTGGCCGTGCAAGGCGGCCGATCGCAAGGTGGTTGAAACGGTCACTGAGGGCGGTGCAGACACCGGGCCACTGATGGGCAGTGTGCCCGCGCCGTGCAGCCAAAAGGCGTTGACGGTGTATTGCTTGCGCGCATCGCGGGCGTCGTTCACCGGGTGGTTGTACAGCAGCATCTGCATCTCGCTTTGCAGGCGTTGCAGCGGTCGGGCAGCGGGGTGGTCGGGCAGCCAGTCTTTGACGTTTTGGCCGATCACCCGGTCGAGCGATGGGGTGGGCAAATCGGCCAGCATCGCCCCTTGGGCGTGCCACAGCAAAGCGCTGTGCCACGTCACTTGCAAGCCGTCTTCTTGCAAAAACGGTTGCATGGCTTGCAGCAGTGACTGCGACTCTTCGTCCGACAGGTGCAAATGCGCTGGGTCGGCCATCACCACTTGGTCCATGCCGACTTGCCAGTGGCAGGGCGTCATCCAGGCTTGGGGCGCATTGCGGGGGAGGCCTTGTTGCGATTGATGCCAAGCGGCCCAGGGCAGGGCGGTGGCCGCAGGGGGCCATCCCAGAGCCTGGGCGTGCAGGCGTTCGTGCGGCAAGTGCAGCAGAGCGGTTTCAGGGTCTTGCAGCACTTGCTGGCGCAGCATCAGGCCGAGCAAGGTCTGCAGTTGTGGCAGTTGCAAGCCAGCCCAAACCTCGGGGCCGTTCAGGGCATGGCTGGCCGCATAGGGAATGATCAGGTGCATGGGGGACGATTGTCGCAGGCCCCAAGGGCTGCACGGCACAATACACCCCTATGTCTTTTTTCAAAAACATCCCTTACGAGCTGGCGCTGGGCTGGCGCTACACGCGTGCCGGCCGTGCCACGCGGCGAAACGGCTTCATTTCCTTCATTTCCGGGGTGTCCATGATGGGCATTGGCCTGGGCGTGGCCGCGCTCATCATCGTGCTGAGCGTGATGAATGGCTTTCAAAAAGAGGTGCGTGACCGCATGCTGGGCGTGGTCTCACACATCGAGGTGTACGCGGCCGATGGCGCAGCGGTGGCCGATTTGCCCGCCTTGTTGGCCCGCCTGAAGGCCAACCCGCAGGTGCAGGGCGCGGCCCCCTTCATCACCGCGCAGGCTTTGCTGGCGCGGGGCGAGGACATGAAGGGCGTGCTGGTGCGCGGCATCGACCCGGCGCTGGAGCCCGAGGTCAGCGATCTGTCGAACGACACGCAAGCCGGCGTGCTGCAGCGCCTGCAGCCGGGGGCGTTCAGCCTGGTGCTGGGCCGCGATTTGGCCAACAACATGTTCTTGCAGAGCGGCGATCCGGTGACGCTGGTCTCGCCGTCGGGCCAAGTGACCCCTGCGGGCGTATTGCCGCGCATGAAGCAAATGGGCGTGGTGGGCACGTTTTCTTCAGGGCACTATGAATACGACTCGGCGTTGGCGCTGATGCACGTTGAGGACGCGGCCCGCATGTTCCGACTGGATGGCCCCAGCGGTGTGCGCCTGAAGTTGCGCGATTTGCACCTGGCGCGGGAGGTGGCGCGTGACCTGCAGCTGGATTTAGGGCCGCAGTTTTTTGTGCGCGACTGGACGCAGCAAAACCGAACCTGGTTTGCTGCCGTGCAGGTGGAAAAACGCATGATGTTCATCATCCTCACCCTGATCGTGGCGGTGGCTGCTTTCAATTTGGTCAGCACCTTGGTGATGACGGTGACCGACAAGCGCGCGGACATCGCGATCTTGCGCACGCTGGGGGCCAGCCCGCGCAGCATCATGGGTATTTTTGTGGTGCAGGGCGCCACGGTGGGCGTGATCGGCACCATGAGTGGCTTGGCGCTAGGCCTTCTGGTGGCTTTCAACATCGACGTGATCGTGCCCGCGCTGGAGACGCTTTTCAACGCCAGCTTTTTGCCGCGCGACATTTACCTGATCAGCCGCATGCCCAGCGAGCCGCTGGCCAGCGACATCTGGCCGGTGGCCATCATCTCCCTGGTGCTGGCTTTTGTGGCCACGATCTACCCCAGCTGGCGCGCCAGCCAGGTCAACCCGGCGGAGGCACTGCGCTATGAATAACACCCAAAACGTGGGCACTGTGCTGCAGGCCCAGGGCCTGACCAAGCGTTTCACCGAAGGCCGTCTGGATGTCACCGTTTTGCAAGGCGTGGACCTGCAGGTTCATGCTGGAGAAACCTTGGCCATCGTGGGCGCTTCGGGCTCGGGCAAGAGCACCTTGCTGCATTTGCTGGGCGGGCTGGACGCCCCAACCCAAGGCTCGGTGCAGCTCAAAGGCCAATTGCTGTCGGCCCTGAGCGCGGCCGAGCAAGGCCAGTGGCGCAACCGCTACCTGGGCTTTGTCTACCAGTTCCACCACTTGCTGCCCGAGTTCAGCGCGCTGGACAACGTGGCCATGCCGCTGTGGATTCGCAGGCAGGACCGCGTCGAATCTGCCGTTGTGGCCACGGGCTGGTTGCAACGCGTGGGTCTGGGTGAGCGCCTGCACCACCGGCCTGCAGAGTTGTCGGGCGGCGAGCGCCAGCGTGTGGCCCTGGCCCGCGCTTTGGTGAACGACCCGGCCTGTGTGTTGGCCGACGAGCCCACCGGCAACCTGGACCGCGAAACCGCCGACGGCGTGTTTGCGCTGATGCTGCAACTGGCCCGCGAACGCGGCACCGCCTTTGTGGTGGTCACGCACGACCAGGCCCTGGCAGAGCGTTGCGACCGGCAATTGCATTTGGTCAAGGGCGTGTTGCAAGCGCCTGTTTGATCCAGTACAGCGGCATGTGGATCGACACGCACTGCCACCTGGACGCGGCCGAGTTTGACGCTGACCGCGACGCGGTGCGCCAAGCAGCACGCCAAGCCGGCGTGGCGCGCTGCGTGATCCCGGCGGTGCACGCCCCCCACTGGGCCGAGGTGGCGAAACTGGCCGAGCGGCATGGCGACGCTTACGCTTTGGGCATTCACCCGCTGTATGTGCCGCAGGCCCAAGAGGCTGACTTGCTGGCGCTGGACCAAGCCTTGTACGAACGCGCAGGCGACCCGAGGTTGGTGGCGGTGGGCGAAATCGGGCTGGACTTTTTTGTGCCCGAACTGTGCACGCCCAAGATGCGCGAGCGCCAATGGTTTTTCTACACCGCGCAACTCAAACTGGCCCAAAAGCACGGCCTGCCCGTGGTCTTGCATGTGCGCCGATCGGCTGATCTTTTGCTCAAAGGCTTGCGCCAGTGCCCGGTGGTCTCGGGCATTGCCCACGCTTTCAATGGCAGTGCCCAGCAGGCGCAGGCTTTTGTGGACATGGGCTTTGCGCTCGGCTTTGGCGGCACGCTCACCTATGAACGGTCTTTGCAACTGCGCCGGCTGGCCCGTGAGTTGCCCTTGAGCGCCATCGTGCTAGAAACCGATGCGCCCGACATCCCGCCGCAGTGGCTCTACCAAACCGCCCAGCA
>NZ_JBILQU010000156.1:0-4405 GCF_044373035.1 Limnohabitans sp.
GGCCAGCGTGGCCAACTGGATTCGCCCGGCCCCGGGCTTGCTGGCGCAATACCCGGCGGTTTCGGGCTGGCTGCACTCGTGCATGGAGCGCGAGGCTCAAAATCGCGTGCGGGCGATGCCTTGAAGGATGTGGCTTTGACGCGAGAATTCGTCAGGCTTATGTCTTAGGTGGTTTGTGCCGGCAGCGCGTGCAGCCGAATACCCAAGGCCAAGGTGACTTTCAAGATCGTCGCAAAGCTTGGGTTGCCCTCTCCAGAAAGCGCTTTGTAGAGACTTTCCCGGCCCAGCCCCGTGTCGCGTGACAGTTGAGACATGCCTTTGGCGCGGGCGATGTGGCCCAGCGCCTTGGCAATGAAGGCGGCATCGTCCCCAGCTTCTTGCAGGCAAGCTTCCAGATAAAGCGCCATGTCTTCCTCGGTTTTGAGGTGTTCGGCGCTGTCCCATTTGCGCAGCTTGAGTGTGCTCATCTCCTTACTCCTTCAATTGGCGAGCGAGTTCGTGCGCCGTTGCAATGTCTTGGGTTTGACTGGATTTGTCGCCCCCGGCCAGAAGAATCACGATTTCCATACCGCGCTGTGTGAAATACACGCGAAAGCCAGGGCCATGGTGAATTCGCATTTCGGATACACCCTCACCCACAGCCTTGTGATCCCCGAAGTTGCCTTCTTCGGCACGATCGATGCGGGTCTGAATGCGTCTGGCAGTTTGTCTGTCCTTCAAGGACTCAAACCACAGATCAAAGACTTCGGTGGTGTAAATCGTCTTCATGGCTCATTGTATCAATTGGGATACGGTTTTATGGAGTTGGTGTTGATGGGCTTTGCGTTTGTGGGGTGTATGCGGCTTCAAAGTCCGCGCCCTCGTTCATCTGCTGAATGACGTGCAACAAGCCGTGGCTGCCCACTTGGGCCAGCCAGGGGCGCACTTCGCGCCCGGCGGCCGAATAGACGGGGCTGAGGGTGGGCTGGCCTTGGGCTACGCGTTCAAAGTTTTTGTCGTCGCCAAAACGGTGAACGCCAGCCAGCCATTGCTGCAAGGATTGGTAGGTCAGCAGCTCGTCGCGTGAGGGCCGGGGGATGCGGGTGCTGATCAGAAATTGCCAGTGGTTTTCTGAATGCTGGGGTGCTTCGCTGATGGCCACGGCCAGACCTTCGTCAAACCACTGGGGCATGCGTTTCCACGCAAACAGGGTCAAACGTGTGCTCATTTCTGCGTGTGACCATTCGTGCGCCAGAAAGTGCCAGTTCAACCCACGCGGCGACAGCAAGATGCGTTGGCCGAAAACCTTGCCCATTTCGCCTCGCCCGCCCAAGGCGGCGTAGCATTTTTCGGAGATGCAGGCATGCACGGTGGGGCGTGCGCTGACGCTGCCGTAGGCCATGCGGATGGCCGCTTCGGCCCGGGCCATGTCTGCGCGCAGTCGGTCCTGCGTGGCTTCATCGGTCCCAACTTCAACCTACAGATGGGGCCCGATCGGGATCAGGCCAAAACTTTCAGGGGCCAGCAATTTGCCGCTTTGCGCCACGCTGTGCAGCATGCCGCAACCGCTCAAGAGGCCCAAGGTCAAAAGGAGTGTGAGGGTGCGCAGTCGGATCATGTGGACTCGGGTGGTTGGGTTTCATAAACCAACAAATCCCCCGGCTGGCATTGCAAGACTTCGCAGATGCGCTCCAGCGTGTCAAAGCGCACGCCTTTGACCTTGCCGGACTTGAGCAGGGAGATGTTGACTTCGGTGATGCCGACGGCGGCGGCCAGATCGCGTGAGCGCATCTTGCGGCGGGCCAACATCAGGTCGAGTTGGACGACGATGGGCATCAGACAAACGCCTTGTTTTCTTCGGCGATTTCTGACATCCAGGCCATCAGGTAAGACAGCATGAGCAAGACGCCGCAAATCAACAGGCCCAACAAGTCGCTGGGGTGCATTTCCCAATTCCAGAGCTGAGATTGCGGTGGCAGGTGCAAGGTGACCAGATAACTCCAGAGTGGGCGGGTCGCAATGCCCAGCACGGCGCAGCCCAAGCCCGCCCAGGCACCGCGTTGCAGCCAGTTGCTGCTGATGGTGCTCAAGCCCATGTCGCGCAATAAATGTTGGGTGGCTTGCCACAGACAAATTACAGCGGCCAACAACAGGAACCACAGGGTCAGATTAAGGCCAACGGCGCTGCCGAGTTGCCAACTCGCACCAGCGTTTAGATCGCGTTGCCAATAACTGCCGACCTTGTGCAGAAATTCCGAGGGGTCTTGCAAGGGGTGAAGAATGTGAAGCAGCACCCAGAATGTGTAGATGCTGCCCAAGACTCTCAGAGTCCAGATGACCGTGGCGACTTTGCGCCGCAGTTGGGTGTGGTGTGCCGAGGTGATTGATGTGGATGTGTTCATGCCATGCCTCCTTGTGAAAGAGGGTATTGAAAATCAAAAATGGAATTAAAGCAATAAAAATTTATTGTTTAACATTAAATTTTTATCGAGATAGTGCATTCAAGATGCTGTTAAACAGCATCGACTCCTCACCCCCTGAACCTTCCACGCCAACCTCAGCTTGCGCAGCGTCGCGAACGCGTGTAAGACGTTGCCGAATGATTAAAAAATTTCCTGAACGGGAAATAGTGGAGATGTATGTGCCTGTAGTAGAGAAAATTCCCCGTTCGGGAATTATGTCTTGCTAAGAATCGAGCTTTGTTGCAAAATTTCCTGAGCGGGAAATTTAGCAAACCATGACCAGTATTCGTTCATCTCAGCAATTGGGCGATGCCATCCGCACCGCCCGCAAGCAGCTTGTACTCACGCAGCCGCAGTTGGCCTTGGCCGCAGGGGTGGGGGTGCGCTTTGTGGTGGAGCTGGAGGCGGGTAAGCCCACGGTGCGGCTGGCGCAGGTGCTGCGGGTCATTGAGGCATTGGGTGGTGAATTCAGCTTGAATGGTTTGCCTGCAGCCGCTTTGGCTGCCGAGCCGAAACGCGAAGGACATGACGATGGCGCATGAACTGGATGTCTGGCTGTTTACCGACCGTGTGGGCACCTTGAGCTTGGCGCAGGGGCGGCTGAGTTTTGGCTATGCCCCTGGCTGGCTGGCGCAGCCGAATGCGGTGGCGTTGTCCCTGTCTTTGCCTCTTCAGGCCGAGCCTTTCGACGATCACATGACGCGTCCCTTTTTTGCAGGACTGTTGCCCGAAGGGCAATTGCGCCGTCTGCTTGCACGCCATTTGCAAATCTCAGGGCAGAACGATTTCGCGCTGCTGGACCACATCGGCGGCGAATGCGCAGGAGCCGTGACCTTTTTGGCACGAGGGCAGACTTTGCCTGCAGCCGCCGGCACTAAAGATGTGCGCTGGCTGAGCGATGAAGAAGTCGTTGTTATTCTGGATGAGTTGCCGCGTCGCCCCATGCTGGCGGGTCAGGATGGGTTGCGGCTGTCTTTGGCCGGTGCTCAGGACAAACTGCCGGTGGTTTTTGATGGCCATCGTATTGGCTTGCCGCGCAACGGCACACCCAGCTCTCACATCTTGAAGCCGCCGATTCATGCCGTGGAGGACAGCGTGACCAACGAGGGTTTTTGCATGGCGCTGGCCGAGGCCATGCAACTCAAGCCTGCGAAGTCACAAATTCATGTTGTGCTGAATCGCCCGTTCTTGCTGGTCGAGCGCTATGACCGAATCATGGAGACACAAGGCCGCAGGTTGCGCCTGCATCAGGAAGACTTTTGCCAGTCGCTGGGCGTAGTGCCTGAAATGAAATACCAGAACGAAGGCGGACCGGGTCTGGCGCAGTGTTTCGATCTGGTTCGCCGTGTCACACGCCCCAGTGCTCCACACGTTTTGCGTTTGTTCGATGGTGTGATCTTCAATGTCTTGGTCGGCAACCACGATGCGCATGCCAAGAATTTCTCTCTGTTGTACGCGGGCCAGACGCCTTTTTTGGCACCGTTTTATGACCTGCTCTCAACGGCGGTGTATCCGGCGCTGACGCCCAAGATGGCCATGAAAATTGGCAGCAAATACAAGTTCAGCGAAGTTCAGGCACGGCATTGGGAGCAGTTTGCGCAAAGCGCAGGTTTGGCCAGATCCCCAGCCAGAAAACGCATCTTGGAATTGGCCAAGGCACTGCCCGGTGCCGCCTGCGCACTCCAGCAAGCCAGTGGCAGCCGATATTTGGGGAATGCCGTGGTGGAGCGCATCGTGGTGTTGATCGAGCAACGCTGTGCTTTGACGGTTCAAAGGCTCAGTGCGCCGATGACCGATGCGAATGTTTCACCCGATTGATGTGAAGGATGTGCGGCGGCTCAAAACCGCCCCAGCGCCTGCATCTTCCACGCCAGCCACAGCTTGCGCAGCGGCGTCAGCGCAATGCGCTGGTGCAGCACCTGATAGCCCGAGGCCTCGATCTCGCGCAGCAAGGTGCGGTAGAT
>NZ_JBILQU010000182.1:0-3413 GCF_044373035.1 Limnohabitans sp.
GTGGGCTTGGTCAACTGCATCGAAGGCTACTCCACCTTCAAGGCGCAGCCCCTGATGAACATCCACGACATCGCCGTGCTGCCGGGTCACCGGGGTGCAGGTGTTGGTCAGGCTTTGTTGTCGGCTGCCGAGCAACACGCCAAGGACCGCGCTTGCTGCAAGCTGACACTGGAGGTGCTGACGGGCAACACGCGGGCCTTAAAAAGTTATCTGGGCTTTGGCTTTGAGCCCTACGCGCTCGATCCCGCAGCGGGTCAGGCCAGCTTCATGCAGAAGTGGCTTTAGCCAGCTGCCACTGCTCTTTGAGCCAGCGCTTGAGTTCGGCCTCGTTTTGAATCCGGCGCAAGTCGGCCGCCAGGCTGTCGGCACTGTGGCGCTGGTCGGCCTGAATGCGCTGCAGTGACTGACTCAAGGTGGCTTCATCGGCATCCGCGCGAACCGGCACGCACAGTTCGCGACTCAGGCGGTTTTCCAGTTGATCCAAATCGTCTTCCAGCGCGGCCACCTGCTCCGTGAGCAACAAGGACATGGCGATCAGCTTGTCGTCGGCCATGCGTGCCGTGCCCCCCTTGTTTTGCGGGTTGACCTGCGTCACTTGCATTTGCAGACGCAGCAAGGTGGTCAGATCGTTTTTTTCATAGGCGGCGTTGACCTCGCTCATCAAGCCGGTCTTGCGCAGGCGCTCTTGTTCATCCGGCTCACGGTCGGGGTGCAAGGCGCTGGCCAGTTGCCGAAAGATGGTGCGAATGGCGCTTTTGGCGTCCAGCTCGCGCGTCTGGGCAGCGGGCACTTCGCCCTTGTCTGCGGCAGCGCTTTTCTTTTGAGCTTGTTTTTGGGCTTGGCGGGCTGTGCGCTTGGCGTTCTTTTTGGCCTCGTTGGCCTCTTGCTGTTGTTGCCACTGGCGCATGCCTGCAGCCATCATCTCTTCGGGTGTCTGGTACTGGCTGGGTTTTTCAATCGGCTGGCCCAGCGCTTCTTCGATGCGCTCGCGCAAACGTTGCGCGGCCTCGGCCTGCTCCTCGGCGGCTTCTTGCTCGTCTTCTTCGCTCACATACAGGTCAACCAAGGCCTGAACCTGTGGGTCATTGGTGGCTGCCAAATGCGCCATCAAACCCCGCACCAGCCCCCGAGCCATTCGCTGCTGCCGATCGGTGAAGTCTGCAGTTTGCAGGCGCTCATGCACAAAGAGCAGCAAACTTTTGCGGTGCGCCTGCGACAGCTGCACCGACTCGCGCAGGGCCTGAATGTGCGCATAACGGTGCTTGTCAGACCAAGCTTCCAGGCGCTGAATCTGCCCCGATAGCCGTTCGATCTGGGCCAGCAAGTCGTTGAAGCGTTGTTGTGCGGGGGTGAGCCGGTCTTGATCGACGGGCTGGACAATGAGGTCTAAGAGGCTCAAGAGAAAACCGGAATGGGGTGCTTGAAAGGCATAACGGCTTGGAGGAAGGTTTTCATCATGGGTGTGTTGTGACGCAGCACTGCCGCGATTGTCAAAGCTGGCAGGGTCTTGCTTATTTCGCGTGCGCTTTGTGCGCCTCAACGTAAGAGCGCAGAACAGCGTTCATGCGCGACTGATAGCGCTTGCCGCTGTCTTTGAAAAAATCCAACACCTCGGCATCAATGCGCAAGGTGATTTGCTTTTTGGTGTGCGGCAACTGCTCGGCCGCCTTCATCCAAACCGCATCCGGCCTGAACGGCGCATCGCTGGTATCGATCTGATCGTCAGGCAACGTGGCCAAAGCCGACAAACGCGACTTTTGCGCTTCGGTCAATGGCGGTGGTTGCTTGGGGTCAAGCGTTAGCTTCACGGTATTGTTTTTGCTCATGAGAAAGTGCCTTTCTAGCGAAAATGATGCGAATGGTGTCCTCATGCCTGACGGTATAAACCACTTAGAGGACAGACGCATAGGCTTGCCCGATCGTGGCCCAACGGTCTTCACCATGGTCCTCGCGCCCGTCGTAACTTTCAAGTCGCCCACCATCCAGAAAAACCCGCGCAGCGTCTTCAAAAGCAACTCGGTGCTTTTGAAGGTTCAATGCTGCCTTGGCCGAGTCCCATTCGAATTCCATACGGGCCTATTGTTGTTTCATTTTGTAGTTACGTCAAGACTGGATTGCCAACATCATTTGACCCATCCCCTGCTCTGCCGATTTCAACCCGAATGAGAGATGTCCCTTTTTCCGCAATGGCGCGTTGTCCCCCGCCGATAATCCTCTCAGTTTTTCACTTTTCTGCCCATGCCCAGCCCAGCCCCGTTCAAAGTCCTGAGCCTCATCCCGCCGATGACGCAGCTCAACACGCCCTACCCGTCCACGGCTTACCTGACGGGTTTCTTGCGTTCGAGGGGTTTCGATGCGGTGCAAGAAGACCTGGCCCTGGCCACCGTGCTGGCTTTGCTGAACAAGAAGGGGCTGACCGATTTGCGCGATACAGCCTTGGCTTTGCCGGTCGAAGAGCGCTCAGGCCCGGTGAACTTTTTTCTCGACCATTTCAACGACTACGCGGTCAGCATCGACCCGGTGATCACCTTCTTGCAGGGCCGCGACAGCACGCTCAGCCACCGCATCGCAGGCCGTGGCTTTTTGCCCGAAGGCCCGCGCTTTGCAGCGCTCGACGCTTACGAAGACGACGGCACCGGCGACCCGATTGGCTGGGCGTTTGGCGCTTTGGGCCAAACCGACCGCGCCCACCACTTGGCCACGCTGTACCTGAACGACCTGGCCGATGTGCTGCGCGATGCGGTAGACGAAGGTTTTGAATTTGTGCGCTACGCCGAGCGCCTGGCCGCCAGCCAACCCAGCTTTGACGCGCTGGCCCAAGCGCTGGCCCAGCCCCCGAATTTGATCGACACCACGCTGGAACGCTTGGCGTTGCAGGCCATTGAGCGGCACCAGCCCACCTTGGTGTTGCTGTCGGTGCCCTTCCCCGGTTCGGTGTATGCGGCTTTTCGCATCGCCCAGTGCATCAAGCGGGCGCACCCAACCATCCGCATTGGCCTGGGTGGCGGCTTTGTGAACACCGAGCTGCGCGAGTTGAAAGACGTGCGCGTGTTCGACCATGTGGACTTCGTCACGCTCGACGGCGGCGAACGCCCGCTGCTCAGCCTGATTGAGCACCTGCAGGGCCAACGCAGCCTGCAGCGCCTGCAGCGCACCTTCATCAAGAGCGAATCAGGTCAGGTGCAGTACATCAACCTGCAAGAGCCCGACATCCCGTTTGAAGAGGTGGGCACGGCCACTTGGGACGGTTTGCCGCTGCACAAATATTTATCGCTGCTGGACATGCTCAACCCGATGAACCGGCTGTGGAGCGACGGACGTTGGAACAAACTCACCGTGGCGCACGGCTGCTACTGGAAAAAGTGCAGCTTTTGCGACGTGAGCCTGGACTACATCAGCCGCTACGAAACCGC
>NZ_JBILQU010000005.1:0-66145 GCF_044373035.1 Limnohabitans sp.
TCAACCCGATGAACCGGCTGTGGAGCGACGGACGTTGGAACAAACTCACCGTGGCGCACGGCTGCTACTGGAAAAAGTGCAGCTTTTGCGACGTGAGCCTGGACTACATCAGCCGCTACGAAACCGCACAGGCCAGCACGCTGGTGGACCGTATCGAGCAGATCGTGGCCGAAACAGGCCAGACCGGCTTTCACTTTGTAGACGAAGCCGCACCGCCCAAAGCGCTCAAGGCACTAGCCGAAGAACTGCTGCGCCGGGGCGTGCAAATCTCTTGGTGGGGCAACATCCGTTTTGAGAAAACCTTCACCCCCGAGCTGTGCGAGCTGCTGGCCCAAAGCGGCTGCATCGCCATGTCGGGCGGGCTCGAAGTGGCTTCAGACCGCTTGCTCAGCCTCATGAAAAAAGGCGTCTCGGTCGAGCAGGTGGCCCAAGTGACCAAAGGCTTTGCCGACGCGGGCGTGATGGTGCATGCCTACCTGATGTACGGCTTTCCGACGCAGACCGTGCAAGACACGGTGGACGCCCTCGAATACGTGCGCCAGCTGTTTGAAAACAGCTGCATCCACAGCGGCTTTTTCCACCGCTTTGTCTGCACCGTGCATTCGCCGGTGGGCAAGAATCCGGAGGCTTACGGCGTGACGCTCTTGCCCCTGCCCGAAGGCACTTTTGCCAAAAACGATGTCGGCTTTGTGGACCCAACCCCCATGCCACCGGGCGTGGACCACGACCTGCTGGGCCAGGGCCTGAAAAAAGCCATCTACAACTTCATGCACGGTGTGGGCGTAGAGAACGATGTGCGCCAGTGGTTTGATCTGCCCAAAGGCCAATGCCCCAAAACCACGGTGCTGCGCCACAAGATTGCCAGGGCACTGGGCTAATCCAAGTCCTCAGCTTGGGCGCATCACCAAGGGATGTGCTGCCCCTGATGGTCCACAAACTGCGCACGCCCTGTGGGCTGCAAGCCATCGAGCGTGGCCAGCAAGCGCTGGGCTGACTCGTTTGGGTGCAGGGCATCCTGGCCCACAAACGGCTGGCTCAAGGCCGATTGCACCGTGCCCGGCTGCAAGGCGGCCACCACCAACAGCGGCCTGCGCCGTGCGATTTCGATGGCCGCTGTTTGCAGCAACATGTTGAGCGCTGCCTTGGCCGCCCGGTAACCGTACCAACCGCCTTTGCGGTTGTCTTCGATGCTGCCCACGCGCGCCGACAATTTGCCCCAAATGACACGCTCACCCGAGGCCAACAAAGGCAAGAAATGCTTGAGCAGCAAAGACGGCCCCACAGCGTTCAGGTGCAAGGCGTGAAGCAAATGCGCCGCGTCCAGCTCGTCCAGTCTTTTTTCAGGGCCTCGCCCATTCAGTGTCAAGGCCCCCGTGGCGTCCAGCACCAAATGAAAGGGCCCCTGCGCTGTCAGATCCTGGGCGCAAGAGGCCATGCTGGACTCGTCCAGCAAGTCAAAGCCGGGCGAGCTTTGCCGCGAAACGCCGTACACCTTGGCACAGCGCGGGTCACTTTGCAAGGCTTGCACAAAGGCTTGGCCCATCGCGCCACTGGCACCGAAAACCAAAGCACTGTAGCCCTCGGGCAAGGAATGCATCATGAGGGTGCCCTGTTCGGGTTGTTGCCTTTTGGCGTGAGGTCATAAGCGCAGCGAAAGCCGAGGTAGACCACATAAACGTCAGCGGCTTTGAAGGCCTGCACATTGGCCTTCATGTTGTAAGCGCCATACCACCACGAGCCTCCCACGGTGCGCCGCTGGCCGCCCTGCTCATCGGTGGTCCACTCCCACACGTTTGCGCCCATGTCGTACAAACCGTTCACGCCTTGGCGCGTGGCGCCCGCAGGGGCTGCGCGGGGCCATGGGTCTGGGTCGCTGGTGTTCGCCCCTTGCGGGCTGTCACCCGTGCTCCAGGCATAGGTTTTGCCTTTCACCCAAGGCGCTGGGGGGTTGTCACGCAACTCGGTGAACCCCGCCTTTTGCCATTCCGCGCCTGTGGGCAAGCGGCCCCCTGCCCAGCGGCAGTAAGCCTGCGCCTCGGCAAAATCCAGGTGCACCGCAGGCAAATCAGCAACTGCCGAAACGCCGTCGGGCTTGCGCCAAGACCAGCCGGGACGGCGTACCCATCCGCCGACATACTCAAAACCGCCGCCCTCTTTTTCAGCGCGGGTCACGGTGCCGGTGGCCCGCACGTAGCGCTCAAACTGGCCGATGGTCACTTCGGTGCGGTCCATGGCCCAAGGGCCCAAAGTCACCTTCTCGCCAACCGGGCTGGATGCTTGCGCCAGGGCATGGGGCAGACCCGACACAATCAAAGCGCCATACAAACCCAAGCCAACCACTTTGGGCAAAGCGCCCGACAAGCCTTTGGTCATCACGATTTCTCCTCACCCAAGCTGCGCCTGACCCACTTTTGCAAAGTGGGTCGCAACGGCAAAAACAAACGGTACGCGGCCTCGAACAGCCAAGACAGCGGAGGCCAGGCCGACAGCCAACCCAACCAACGCCAGCCCGGAAACAAGCGCCACATTTGCGAGAACGCGGCCGCGCCACTGAACAAGCGGCCTTGGCTGTCGCGCACATGGAAACGGGCCATCGCCTGCGCGCAGCTGAGCGAAGCGCCCAATTCGGCCCCCGCACTCACATCCACCCAATCGATGGCGGCCGCCTGGGGCAAACGCCGGTAAACGGCCATCTCGCGTCGGCACATGGGGCACGAGCCATCAAAGTACACCGTCAAACTGCGCAGACCGCTCATGGGGCGAGCTCCGCTCGGGCCAGCAAACGGCCTTGGCGGTCCACCAAAAATCCCTCGCCCATGCTGGGGTAGGCCCCTGTCAGGCCGGTCATGTTCACTTGGTGTGTGACCCACACCTCGGTGCGGCCCTGGGGCCATCCACGCAAACGGGACAACAAGGCTTTTTGCTGCGCAGCCGAATCACCCTGCCCGGCGAAGGTGCTGTTCAGTGCGGGCCAGTCTTCAAACTGCCCAAAAGCCAGTCGCGCCGTGTCTTGGCAGCGGCACCACTGGCTGCTCAGCACCGCATCGGGCTTGAAATTTTGTGCTTTCAGCCAGGCCCCCAAAGCCTGCGAGGCCTGCCTGCCCGCATCGCTCAAATTGCGTTGGGTGCGGCACTGTCCCAAAGTGAATCCCGCCGGATCGCCCAGGCCCGATTCGGTCGCGGCATGGCGAATCAGCAGCGCACCACCGCTTTGCCGCCACAGGCGCAAAAGTTCTGCCGCGGCAGCCTTGCGCTCAGGCTGCGCCCGCACCCCACCCGACATGCCCATCAGGGCCAAGGCCGCCGCCGCAGGCCATTGGCCCAAAAGTCTGCGCCGTGAGGTGCAGACCCTCGGCATCTCGAGGTTTGCCGCTGGCAGCTTGAACAGAGGCTTCATTTGCAAGGCCCCGATCAACCCGCTTCGCCCAGGGCGATGCGCCGAAGCGCCTGCTCGAACACCTCGACCGGCTGGCCGCCCGAGATCAAATGCTTGTCGTTGATGATGACCGCGGGCACCGAGCGGATGCCCGCCTGGGTGTAGAACTGTTGCCGCTCGCGCACCTCTGCGGTGTGGGCATCGCTTTGCAACACCGCGTTGGCGGCCGACACATCCAAGCCTGCGGCAGCCACGCTGGCCAACAAAACCTGCGGGTCTTCCACACACTCGGCACGGCCTTGGTAAGCCTGCAGCAGGGCTTTTTTCAAGGCATGCTGTGCCCCGTCGCCTTGCCCTTCGGCCCAGTGCAGCAAGCGGTGTGCGTCAAAGGTGTTGTAAACCCGGCCTCGCCCGTTGGGGTTGAACACGAAGCCCACCTCGGCCCCACGTTCGGTGATCGTCTGGCGAATCTGGGCTTGTTGCTCAGGGGTGGAGCCGTATTTTTCGGTCAAATGTTCCCCCAAGTCTTGACCACCCGGCGGCATGTGCGGGTTCAGCTCGAAAGGCTGAAAATGCAGCTCGGCCTGCACCTCGCCTTGCAAGCGCTCCAGCGCTTGCTCCAGCCCGCCCAAACCCACGGCGCACCAAGGGCAGGCGATGTCGGACACAAAATCAATCTTCAAAGGGGTCATGGTCAACTTTCGGAGAATACGTGCCGCTCAATGCGGCAGAATCATGATCTTGCCGCATATCACCGACAATCGCAGATCTTGGCCCCAATTCCCACGATCCTTTGAGCAATAGAGCCTCCACCATGAACATCCTTGTCCTGCACGGCATCAACCTGAACATGTTCGGCAAACGTGACCCGGCCCAATACGGAACGACCACGCTGGACGAAATCAACACCGAATTGACCGCCCTGGGCCTTAAACTGGGCGCGCAGGTCGAGTGCTACCAAACCAATTACGAAGGTGAAATGGCCGAGCGCATCCACCGCGCCCACGGCGATGGCGTGCAGGCCGTGGTCATCAACGCTGGGGCTTGGACGCATTACAGCTACGGCATCCGCGACGCGCTGGCCATCCTCAAGTGCCCCATCATCGAAGTGCACATGTCCAACATCCACGCCCGCGAGGCATTTCGCCACCACTCGGTGATCGCCGACATCGCCAAAGGCCAGATCGCTGGTTTTGGCGTGGACAGTTACCTGCTGGGCCTGCGGGCCGCTGTGTCGGCCGCCCTTGGTTGATTGAGCGGATTTGGCCGACACGGTGCTGCATCAATCACCCAGCGTGTAACGCTGGCACAGCGCCAAAAAATCATCCAAATGGGGCTCTAGCCCGGTCTCTTCCTGCAGCAAAGCGGCCACTGCCGGGGCCATGGACGCGGCCTGGCGCGCATCAAGAAACAGCGCCCGCCAACGCCTGGCAAGCATGTCTTCGACCGTGAACGCCCATTCGTGGCGTGCGGCAAAGCGCACCATCCCTTCGGTCAAGCCCAGGCCCAACTCGCGCTGCGCACCGGGCATGGCCAGCACATGTTCGGCTTGGCTGCCCCACAAATGCAAGCCGGGGGCGTCGCTCAAGGGGTGCAGCGCCGAGCCTCCCTCTTCTGGCGCGCCCACCAAGCGGTGCAGGCGTGTGTCCACCGGACCATTGGGCGGCGGCGGCACATCGCCGTGGGCCTGCAGGGTGTGCAAGACCTCCTCAGCCATGCTGCGGTATGTGGTCCACTTACCACCGGTCACCGTGACCAGCCCAGGGGCTTCACGGCGGATCAGGTGTTCTCGCGACATCTGGCTGGTCGACTGCGCGCCATCGCCCTGCCCTGCGCTCCCTACCAAGGGGCGCAGCCCCACCCACACGCTGCGCACATCGCCAGCCTGCAAGGTCAGGCCAAACGCGTTGCGTGTTTCGCGGAACAAAAAGTCCAGCTCTTGGGCCATGGGCTGCGGTTCGCGTGGCGCGTCGCTGCGTGGGGTGTCGGTGGTGCCAATCAAGGTGGCCCCCAACCATGGCACCGCAAACAACACCCGGCCATCGGCAGTGCGGGGAATCAGCACAGCCTCGTGCAGCGGCAAACAAGCCCGCGTGACCACCAGGTGCACGCCCTGACTGGCCGTGACCAAGGCTTTGAGCGGTGGCCCTCCGGACTCGGGCGGCAAGGCCAACCGGCGAAGTTCGTCCACCCACACCCCGGCAGCGTTGACCACGCAATGCGCGAACACCTTGCGCGATGTGCCCCGCCGAGCATCGAGCAAGCGCACTTGCCAGCCGTCGGGTGTGGGGCTGAGGGCAGTGACGCGGGTGTGGTTGTGCACTCCAGCGCCTGCGCGCTGCGCGGTCTGAGCCAAAGCCAGCGCCAAACGGGCATCTTCAAACTGACCATCCCAATAACGCATGCCCGCCACCGCGCGCCCGACCAGTCCCGCCATACCCGGCAAACCCAGGGCCAGCGCCTGGCGCGACACGGCCACGGTATCACCCAGACTCAAACGCCCTGCCAGCCACTGGTACATCTTCAGGCCCACGCCCGTGAAGGCCCAGTTCAGCCAACCGGCCGCAGGCACCACAAACGACAACGGTTGCGCCAAATGGGGGGCCAAATGCAGCACAGTGGCACGCTCGCGCAAGGCCTCGCGCACCAAACGCAGCCGCCCTTGTGCCAGATAACGCACCCCGCCGTGCAAGAGCTTGGTGGACCGCGAGGATGTACCGCTGGCAAAGTCGCGGGCCTCGACCAGCAGGACGCTGCGTCCCTCCAGCGCCGCCTGCAAAGCCACCCCCAAACCGGTGGCCCCACCGCCCACCACCAGCAGATCACAGGTCTCTGGCACTTCTTTATTTTTTAATTCACTCAAAATAACCTTTCAAATGATCAAAAATAGTTGATTACAATGATTCTTTTTTGATTGTATCTAAAAAATCCAACCATTTTACGAAGCATCGCACAGGGTGAAGAACCCAGTCCACCTTAAAAAAGCAAACACCCATGGCCCTCAATCCCAGACAACTCGCCATCCTGCAATCCGTGCGAGAACAAGGCAGCGTCAAGACCGAAGAACTGGCAGAGGAGTTCGGAATCACCCTGCAAACCGCCCGGCGCGACATCCAGCGCCTGACCGAAGCGGCCGAGTTGGAGCGCTTTCATGGCGGCGTGCGGGCCGTGGACTCCTCCACCCGCAACATCACTTACACCGAACGCCAACGCATTCAGGCCAGCGCCAAGCAAGACATTGCCCGGCAAGTGGCCGCTGCCATTCCGCACGGGGCCAGCCTGTTCATGAACATCGGCACCACCGTGGAGGCCGTGGCCAGCGAGCTGCTGCACCACCGCGATTTGCGTGTGGTGACCAACAACCTGCATGTGGCCCGTATTTTGGCGGCCAACCCACAGTGCGACGTGGTGGTGGCCGGCGGCACCCTGCGCCACGAAGACTTGGGGGTGGTGGGTGAAGCCGCCTTGAACTTCATCCGCCAATTCAAGGTGGACATTGGCCTGATCGGCATCAGCGGCATCGACGAAGACGGCACCCTGCGCGACTACGACATGCGCGAAGTCATGGTGGCCCGCGCCATCGTGGCGCAATCGCGCCAAGTCTGGCTGGTGGCCGACCACAGCAAATTCCGCCGCCCCGCCATGATCGAGATGGCCCAACTCAATGCGGTGCACACCCTGTTCACCGACTTGCCGACCGAGCCTGCGCTGGCGCAGCTCATGAGGGATCAGGGGGTGCGGTGCGTGGTGGCGCAAATGGGGGCCAACACGGCGGATGCACAAGACACCCTCTGAGGCAACAACAGCTCCCGCGTCATCATCACTCTGACCTCGCGGGACTACGAAAGCAACGGCGTAGGCGGCTTGGCAGGCTGCACCTTTTTGGCCCAAGTCGGTGGCCGCGCCACCTGCCAATGCCAGACGCCTTGACGCCAACGGGCCACCAGTTTGGGGCCAGAAATGCCATGTCGGCCCACGCCCGAGGTGTCGTACAGCAAAGCCAAATCGGCCAAGGGAATGGCGTCTTGTAAATTCTGCAAAGTCCGGGGGTAACGCGCCAAAATGCGCTCGGACGGCACATCGTGGCCGCCCTCGACCACACGCTGCGCCACCCGGCCCAGCAACTGACGCGGGTCATTCACACACACCACCAACAGAACCACGGCAAAATCCGCCGCTCGCGCATCCCGCATCAAAGCCAGTTTGGACGGGTGCGAAAACACCGTCTCACTCACAAACGACTGGCACCGCGCCAGACAAGCTGCGCGACGCGCATCGGCCCAAGCCCGGGCTTGGGCAGAACGCAGTTCGGGATCGGTGATGTGCTGCAAAGCGTGGGCTTCGTGCAGGTCCGCATTCACAAATTCGGCATCGGCCGGCAGCAAGCCCGAGGCAACGGCGGAGCGGTACAGCGTGGATTTGCCGGCACCATTGGGGCCGGCCAGCAAATAGAAAACGGGGTTCAAACGAGGCAGTTGCTCAAGCGGCCTTCACCACCTGTGAGCGGTTGCTTTGCACCGTCTGTCGCACGGCCTGAGCCAGGCGGCCGGTGCTTTCGGCGGCTACAAAATCCGCCTCAATGGCGTCCAGCGGGTCGGCCGCAGACACCGAAATCGTCTGGTGCACATCGTAGAGCGCAATGGCTTCTCGGGCCTCAGAGATGGTCAAGCCAGAAGCCTCGGCAATGCGCCCCAGCGTGGCCCAATACTCGATCTGCCCTGCTACCGAGCGGCGCATGGGCGTGGCCGCTTCGCGGGCCTGGGTGACCAAACCAGCAGGCAATTTGACGGATGAGAAAGAAGAAGGTGATGCAGACATGAGACGCTCCTTTATGGCGCATTTTGCGCCAAAACGGACTCATCTGGCCATCTGGCGTGAATAAATTCCTATCGACGCAGGAAAAACACCTGCATCCATCCACACCACCCGTGCCCAAGGCTGTGGATAAGACCCGGGACAAGTGCGCCAAAGCGCATGGCGGTTGGGCTGGCGGGGTGCGCTTAAATAACAGGCAACATCAGGAGGTAACCCTCATGGTTACTCTCGAAAAGCCAAACACACAAGTCACCTCTTTGCGCGTGGCGGCAACCCCGTGTGCTGCGTGAGCAACTGCCCCTTCTTTGGCTGCCCCATGCGCTTAGGCGCAGTCGACAAGGCAACCGATGACTTCTCCCCCGCCCCTGTGCTGTTTTTGCGCCGGGCACTTTGGTAGCCGTCTTCGGCCAACGGCTGCCAGTTCGGAATCAAATGGTGTTTGCCGTTGCCAATCAAATCCGACCGGCCCATGGCCTTGAGCGCTTCGCGCAGCAAGGGCCAATTGTTGGCGTCGTGGTAGCGCAAGAAGGCTTTGTGCAGGCGGCGGCGTTTGTCGCCTTTGACCACGTCCACTTTTTCGCTGTCACGGGTGATTTTGCGCAGCGGGTTGCGTGTGGAGTGGTACATGGCCGTGGCCGTGGCCATGGGGCTGGGATAAAAGGTTTGCACCTGGTCGGCCCGAAAGCCGTTCTTTTTGAGCCAGATGGCCAGGTTCATCATGTCTTCGTCGCTGGTGCCCGGGTGGGCGGCGATGAAGTACGGGATGAGGAACTGCTTTTTGCCCACTTCTTCGCTGTACTTGTCGAACATCGACTTGAAGCGGTCGTAGCTGCCGATGCCCGGCTTCATCATCTTGGACAGCGGGCCGCCCTCGGTGTGCTCGGGCGCAATTTTCAGGTAGCCGCCCACATGGTGCTGCACCAGCTCTTTCACGTATTCGGGCGACTGCACGGCCAAGTCATAACGCAGACCGGAGCCGATCAAAATCTTCTTGATGCCCTTCAAGTTGCGCGCCCGGCGGTACATGTTGATCAGGGGGCCGTGGTCGGTGGTCAGGTTCTGGCAGATGCCGGGGAACACGCAACTCGGTTTGCGGCAGGCCGATTCGATCTCGGGGCTCTTGCAGCCCAGGCGGTACATGTTGGCGGTGGGGCCGCCCAGGTCAGAGATGACGCCGGTGAAGCCTTTGACCTTGTCACGGATGTCTTCGACCTCGCGGATGACGGATTCTTCGGAGCGGCTTTGGATGATGCGGCCTTCGTGCTCGGTGATGGAGCAAAAGGTGCAGCCGCCAAAGCAGCCGCGCATGATGTTCACGCTGAAGCGGATCATTTCCCAGGCGGGGATTTTGGTGCTGTGGTCGTGGCTGCCGTTTTCGTCGGCATAGCGCGGGTGCGGGCTGCGGGCATAGGGCAGGTCGAACACATGGTCCATCTCTGCGGTGGTGAGCGGGATGGGCGGCGGCGTGATCCACACGTCGCGTGCCAATCGTTTGGAATTGACGTCGCCATCAAGGCCTTCGCCATGCGCTTGCACCAGGCAGCGGGCGTTGCCGGGGTTGGTTTCCAGGTGCAGCACGCGGTTGGCGTGGGCGTAGAGCACGGCATCTTGCTTGACCTGCTCGTAGCTCGGCAGACGGATCACGCTTTTGTCGCGGGGCGGCACTTTGTGGGTGCCTTTGCCCCGAAGACCAGATGAAAGGGCGGGGTTGGGCACAAAAGTCAGCGGCTGAGTGATGGGCTGAATAGCGGCTTGCACGGTGCGGGCTTGTGCCACAGCAGCCGACAAATCGGCTTCGACGCTTTGAGCGTTCTGCGCGTTGTGGCCCTCGGCCACTTCTTTGGCTTCTTCCTCGCGGGCGCAAGTGGCGCCCTGCTCCCGCGCTTGGTCCGAAATCATCAGATACGGGTTGATGTGCGCTTCCACATGGCCGGGGGTGTCCACGCTGGTCGAATCGATCTCGAACCAGCCTTCTGGGGTCTCGCGGCGCACAAAGGCTGTGCCGCGCACGTCGGTGATCTGGGCTACCGGCTCACGGGCTGCCAGTCGGTGGGCGATTTCGACAATCGCCCGCTCAGCGTTGCCGTACAGCAGCAAGTCGCACTTGCTGTCCACCACCACCGAGCGGCGGACTTTGTCAGACCAATAGTCGTAGTGCGCGATGCGGCGCAGGCTGCCTTCGATGCCGCCCAGCACGATGGGCACTTCAGGAAAAGCTTCGCGGCAGCGCTGGCTGTAGACGATGGCGGCGCGGTCAGGCCGTTTGCCGCCCAAATCACCCGCGGTGTATGCGTCGTCGGTGCGGATTTTGCGGTCCGCCGTGTAGCGGTTGATCATGGAGTCCATGTTGCCGCTGGTCACGCCCCAAAACAGGTTGGGTTGGCCCAGTTCTTTGAAGGCGTCGGCGCTGGTCCAGTCGGGCTGGGCGATGATGCCGACCCGAAAACCTTGGTTTTCCAACATGCGACCAATCACCGACATGCCAAAGCTGGGGTGGTCCACATAGGCGTCGCCCGTGACGATGATGATGTCGCAGCTGTCCCAGCCCAGTTGGGTCATTTCGGCGCGGCTCATCGGCAAAAACGGGGCCGTGCCAAAGCGCTGCGCCCAGTACTTGCGGTAACTGGTCAGGGGTTTGGCGTCACGCGGGAAGAAAGAGACGTCGACAAAGGCGTTCATGGGCGGGCATTTGGGATTACCCCTTAGTGTAGGGGCACTGCGGAGGACCTGAAGCTGGCGCGGGTATTCGCCCGGGATCCTAGACGCCTGCGGACGTGTCCCCGCGTCAAAGGTCTTTTTGGGCTCGCTCGATGAGGTCGACAAAGGTCGACGCATCCCCCAGAGCTTGGGCGGCCAGCAGCGCCAGCTTGACCAGAAAAAGCTCGGATTTTTCGGGGCCAGCGGCGTCAATGGCCATGGCCAATTGGTCATAAGCGGTTTCCAGGCCGACAATGTCCAAACCAGTCGCGTTGTTCATGGGGCTTCTCCGGTGGTGGCTTGGGCAAGGGCAGCGTTCAGGCGCTGGGCATCCAGGTGCAACCAGCGGGCGCAAATGTGCTGGTCGGGGCGCAACAAATAAGCTGAGCCGGGCGTGGTCACGCCGTAGCGGCTGTGCATCCGGCCTTGCGGATCTGACAGCACCTGCAGCCAAGGCGCATCGGCCGGGCTTTTCACCAGGCCCGCATCGGCATCGCCTGGGCTGATGCAGGTGACCTTGAGCGGCAAGCCCTTGGCCCACCATTGGGCCACGCTGGCCAGCACATCGGCAGGCAATGCATCGGCCGCACCAAACCACAGCAAGTCAAAACCACCGCCCAAGTGGTCCAGCAAAAACTGCGTGTCCGTCAGGCGCACATTGAGGGGCGGCGCGCCATGCGCGGGACCGGCCTGGAAGTGCGCGTTGTCGTCCACGCGGCAGTTGAGGCTAGAGTGGCTGTACTCGTGTGGGCGTGAGGTGCGCCAGTGGTAGAGCGGTCGCACAAAGGCTTCGGTGAGCGAGAGTGACAAGACGGCATCGCGCAGCAAACGAAAGCCGCGTGTGGGCGGGGTCATGAAGCGGGTGCTTTTGCCCGCTTCTTCGATGATTTCCCAAGCCGCAGCCACGCGCTCGGTGCTGTAGTTGGCCAGCAAGGCCGAAGAAGCCTGCCCCCGGCACACCAGAGCCAGACGCCAGGCCAGGGCCTGCGCGTCCTGAAAGCCGGTGTTGGCCCCCCGCACACCAAAAATCGGCAGCAAGTGGGCCGCATCGCCCATGAACAAGGTGCGCCCCACCAGGTAGTCGGGCAAGGTGAGCGTGCGCGCCGAATACACCGAGCTCCAGTCCATCTCCCAAGGCTTGTCGGCATGGCCGATCATGGCCAGTTGGGCGTTGATGCGGGTTTTGAGCGACTCTGGCGACAAGGCTTGCTCGGGCGTTTCGCCCTCGGGCAGTTGGTAGTCAATGCGCCAGATGCCCAGGGGCTCGCGGTGCAGCAGCACGGTGTTGCCAGGGTTCCATTCGGGGTCAAAAAAGGCCAGGCGCTCGGTGGGCAAAGGCAGGTCGATGCGGATGTCGGCAATGACAAAACGGCCTTCGTAAGAAGCGCCTTCGAGCTTGAGGTCCAGCAGGCTGCGGATGGCCGAACGGGCCCCGTCGGAGGCCACCAGCCATTCGGCCTGCAGGGTGTAGGGGCCTTCGGGGGTGTCGACTTGCAATTGCGCGTGGTCAGCGTGTTGCTCAAGCGCCATGACGCGGTTGCCCCAGCGCAGATCGATCAGAGGGTTCGCTTGGCAGGCTTCGACCAAGTACTGCTCCAAAAACTGCTGCTGCAAGTTGATCATGGGGCCAAAACGGTCGTTCTCGTCGTGCGGGGCTTCCATGCGGAACACGCGTTGCCCCCGGTAAAACGAGTTGCCAAAGCGCCAGGGCAAACCGTTTTGTGTGACGCGCTCGGCCACGCCCACTTGCTGCAAGATTTCCATGGAGCGGCGGGTGAACACGATGGCGCGGCTGCCCTCGCAGACCTGCTGCTCCGATTCCAGCAGCACACAGGGCACCCCCAAGCGGGCCAACTCCAAAGCAGCTGTCAGGCCCGCCGGCCCGCCCCCGGCCATCACCACCGGGTGCAGCGGCTGCGCCGGGTGCTGCGAGGGCAACCAGGGCTGGTGCACGGTGTAGTCGTAATAAATCGAGCGGCGGGGCGCGCTGGCCGGTTGGTGCATGGTGATTGAAACAGGTGAATGCGACAGAAGAATGGTGACCAAACGCACCGATTGGCACGCAGGCGAGTGAAAAAGAGCGCTGTCTGATCAGGTCTAGCGTGGGATCATATCGAAGCGTCACTTTGACGGCCTTCGGTACGGCGTGGTGCCACAGTGCTTGGGGTATTCTTGGCCGATGCCTTTTTCTCTTGCCTGCCCTGCCCACCACGTACTGGTCATCAAAAAAAGCCGTTTCATCGCCTGTGTCGAATCGGTTGCAGGACGCGACGAGGCGCAGGCCCGGGTGGCGCAGCTCAAAGCCGAGCACCCCGATGCCGCCCATGTGTGTTGGGCGCTGCTGGCAGGTGGCCAGTCGGCGGCCAACGACGATGGCGAGCCCGGCGGCACGGCAGGACGGCCCATGCTGGAGGTGCTGCGGCACCAAGCGCTGGAAGGCGTGATGGCTTCGGTGGTACGTTACTTTGGCGGGGTCAAGCTGGGCGCAGGCGGTCTGGTGAGGGCCTACACCGATGCGGTGGCCCAGGCCTTGCTGACCGCCGAAAAAATCCCGCTGATCAAGCAGGCACAACTGGCGTGCAGCGTGCCTTATGCACTCGAAGGCCTGGTGCGGCGCGAGCTGGAACTGGCGCAGACACAGCTGCTGGACGTGGCCCATGGCAGCGTGGTCACTATGCGCTTTGCCCTGCCCGACACGCAGGCAGCGGCCTTGATGACGCGATTAAGCGAGAGCGGTCGGGGCCAACTGGTGTGGCTGGACAGTGACACCTTTGATTGAGCCCGCACAGGGATAATCCGAAACATGCCCGAACACCAACCCCTGCAGCAACCGCGCTCCAAAACCGATCTGTTTGTGTCCTTCACCGTTTTGGCCCTGCAAGGCTTTGGCGGCGTGCTGGCCGTGGTGCAGCGCGAGTTGGTCGAAAAAAAACACTGGATGACACGCGAGCAATTTGTCGAAGACTGGGCAGTAGCGCAAATTTTGCCAGGGCCGAATGTGGTCAATTTTTGCCTGATGATTGGCGGTCGTTATTTTGGTTTGGCTGGTGCCCTGGCTTCTTTGGCGGGTTTGCTGTTGGCCCCGTTGGCGGTGGTGTTGGTGTTGGCCATGGCTTTTGGCGGCGTATCGGATGCCCCTTGGGCACAAGGCGCGTTGCGCGGCATGGGCGCTGTGGCGGCCGGTTTGATTGCCGCCACCGGGATCAAACTGATGAGCGCCTTGAAACGCAACCCCATGGGTCTGCCAGTGTGCGCGGCCGTGATGCTGTTCACCTTCGTCTGTGTGGGCGTTCTGCGCTGGCCGCTGATCTGGGTGCTTTTGGGGGTGGGCAGTGCCGCTTGTGGCTGGGCTTATCTTCAGCTGACGCGCCAAATGCTGAACAAAGGGGACGCCACATGAACCTTGCTGTATCACTGAGCTTCAGCGATTGGCTGGCGTTTTTCAACCACTTTTTGTCCCTTTCCCTGTTGGCGGTGGGCGGCGCGATCATCACCGCGCCCGACATGCACCGTTTTTTGGTGGACGAGCGCCAGTGGCTGAGCGACCAACAATTCAACTCCTCCATCGCACTGGCGCAATCTGCGCCCGGGCCCAATGTGTTGTTTGTGGCCGTGATCGGATGGAACGTGGGACTGAACGCAGGTACGGGTTTGGGAGGGGGATGGATCAGCGTGGGCTTGTCGGCCATGGGCGTTGTCCTGAGTTTGCTGGGCATCATGCTGCCCTCGTCCATCTTGACTTACAACACCACGCGCTGGGCCCAGCGCCACCGGGACAAGTTGGGCGTGCGGGCCTTCAAGCTGGGCATGGCACCTGTGGTGATTGCGCTGCTGGTGTCCACCGGTTGGCTGCTCACTGCGGGGCACAACCAGCCAGCGAAAGACTGGCCACTGTGGCTGCTCACGGCCGTGGCCATGCTGCTGGTCTGGCGCACCCGCATCCATTTGCTGTGGTTGATTGGCGCGGGCGCTGTGATCGGCGGGTTGGGCTGGATCTGAGACCTCAGGCCTGAACAGCCCGTCAGCGCGGGCTCTCGAAAAACACCGTGTTCGAGTAGTCGCTGACCTCAAAATACACTTTTTTCTCGCCCGGATCGACTTCGAAGTTGAAGTTTTCATCGAGCACGCCGTAGCCATATCGGTAGGCACGGGCTTTGCCATCGTCTGTACCCAAAGCGGTGCTGACTTTGTCGACCTTGATGAAGCGGCGCACCAGCTTCTCGCCTGCATACACCTCCATCACGCCATTGGTCCCGGTCCAGTTCTGGATGCCGCGGCTGATTTTGTTTTGTTGCTCTTGTGTGCAGGCGGCCAGCAGGCAGGCCGCACCAACGGCGAAGATCAAGCCGATTCGGGGGGTGTTTTTTGACATGGCGTGCGCCCTATTTGAATGGTTGGATGATTTGAAAGAATCTCAGCTGCGCTGGCGCAAGGCCTCGTAGAGGCAAACGCCACTGGCCACCGACACGTTCAGGCTTTCCACCGCGCCGCGCATGGGGATGCTGACCAGCTCGTCACAGTTCTTGCGCGTCAACTGGCGCATGCCAGCGCCCTCAGCGCCCAGCACCAAGGCAGTGGGCACTTTCAAGTCGGCTTGGTAAACCGTGCGCGGTGCATCGTCGCTGGTGCCGACGATCCAGATGCTGCGCTCCTTGAGTTCGCCCAAGGTGCGCGCCAAGTTGGTGACCATGAAATAAGGCATGGTTTCGGCCGCGCCGCTGGCCACCTTGGCCACGGTGGCGTTGATGCCCGCCGCGTGGTCTTTGGGGGCGATGACCGCGTGCGCACCCGCGCCATCGGCCACGCGCAGGCACGCGCCCAGGTTGTGCGGATCGGTCACGCCGTCCAGCACCAACAGCAAGGGCGGGCCTTCCACGGTGTCGAGCAGGTCGTCCAGCGAATGGTTTTGAGGCATGGGCGAGACCATGGCCACCACACCCTGGTGACCGTGGCCACCGGCCAGCTTGGCCAAGCGCTCACCGTCCGATTCGATCATGCGCATGCCCGAATCGCGCGCCTTGTCGATGAACAGGCGCATGCGCGCATCGCGGCGCGTGACCTCGTAATGGATTTCAACAACGGATTGAGGGGCGATCTTGAGGCGAACGCCCACGGCATGAAAGCCGAACAGCACTTTGTGGGATGACATGCCCGGATTATCGTTGGTCGCAGCCTGCCGATTTGACCGCTTGCCCAAACGGATCCGAGTTCAGGCCGGGGTCGCTGCAGGCTCCGACAAACGTCCTGCCTGAATCACCAAGCTGCGCTCGCATCTGGCGGCCAGCAGGCGGTCGTGCGTGACCAGGACCAAGGTCGTGCCCTGCTCGCGGTTGAGCGCGAACATCAAATCCATGATGGCCTCGCCGGTGGCGTGGTCCAGACTGCCGGTGGGCTCGTCGGCCAGCAGCACGTCGGGTTGCACCACAAAGGCACGGGCCAGCGCCACGCGTTGTTGCTCGCCGCCACTGAGCACTCTCGGCAGGTGCTTCAGGCGTTCACCCAGGCCCACGCGCTGCAGCATGGCCGTGGCGGTGCTGCGGGCATCGTGCCGATCGGCCAACTCCAGGGGCAGCATCACGTTTTCCAGCGCTGTCAGATTGGGCATGAGCTGAAAGCTCTGAAACACAAATCCCACATGTTGGGCCCGAACGGCCGCGCGCTCGTCTTCGGACAAATCGAACAGCGATTGCCCTGCCAACACCACCTGCCCCGTGCTGGGCGTGTCCAACCCGGCCAGGATCGCCAGCAGCGTGCTTTTGCCCGAGCCGGAAGCACCGACAATGGCGGCTGTTTCCCCCGCGATCAAAGAGAAATCGATATCGCGCAAAATGTCCAGCTGCCCACTGGCATCCTGCACACTTTTGGAAATGCCACGCACGGCAATGATGGATTCAGGCATGCACAAACCTTTGTTGAGACGACGCCACTTTAACTGGACCTTGCTGGCCCTTGCCAGCTGGGGCTTTGCCGCGCCAGTGACGGCGGCCTCCAGGCAACGCATTTTGGTGGTAGGCGACTCGCTGAGCGCCGAATACGGCCTGGCCCGCGGCACCGGTTGGGTGGCCTTATTGCAAAAACAACTGGCCACCGAAAAGCCGGGCGTTCAGGTCATCAACGCCAGCATCAGCGGCGACACCACCTCGGGCGGGCGCTCGCGCCTGCCCGCCTTGCTGCAACGCCACCGACCCAGCCATGTGGTCATTGAACTGGGGGGCAACGACGCCCTGCGCGGCCTGCCGATGGCCATGACGCAAGACAACTTGCTGGCCATGACCAAGCAAGCCCAAGCGGCCGGGGCCCAAGTGCTGCTTTTGGGCATGCAAATGCCGCCCAACTACGGCCCCGAGATGGCGCGGCAGTTTGAAGCTGCCTACGCCCAAGTGGCCAGAAGCCAAAAAGCGGCGCTGGTGCCTTTCTTTTTGAAAGGCGTGGGCGATGATGCCGAACCGCTCAAATGGTTTCAGGCCGACCGCATCCACCCCAACGAAGCCGCGCAGCCGCGCATGCTGGCCAATGTTTGGCCCGCCTTGAGTAAACAACTGAAATGAGCCTTCACCTGATCTCGGCCTTTGAAGCCATGGCCAAACTGAACCAGTTTGACGCCATTCTGGATGCGCGCTCCGAAGGTGAACACGCCGAGGACCACCTGCCCGGCGCTTTGAGCTGGCCGTCACTCAACAACGAAGAGCGCATCAAGGTGGGTACCCTGTACAAACAGGTCAACCCCTTTGAGGCGCAAAAAGTGGGGGCGGCCTTGGTGGCCAAAAACATCGCCCGACACATCGAAACCCAGGTGATGGACAAGCCGCGCAACTGGCAACCGCTGGTGTATTGCTGGCGCGGGGGCAAGCGCAGCAATTCGCTGGCGCTGATCTTGGGGCAAATCGGATTCAAGGTGCACCTGATTGAGGGCGGCTACAAAGCGTTTCGCAAAGAGGTCATGGAAGACACGCCCCGCCAGGCACAGCGCCTGCAATTCAAGGTGCTTTGTGGACCCACGGGTTCGGGTAAAACGCGCTTGCTGCAAGCCTTGGCGCAAGAAGGTGCGCAGGTGCTCGATCTGGAGGACATCGCCTGCCACCGCAGTTCGGTGTTGGGCTTGATTCCGGGCACGCCGCAGCCGACGCAAAAAGCCTTTGACACGCAGGTCTGGAATGCTTTGCGCGGCTTCAGCGCGGACCGTCCGGTGTTTGTGGAAGCCGAAAGCAAAAAGGTGGGCAATCTGGCGGTGCCCGACGAGCTGATGGTGACCATGCGGGCCAGCCCCTGCCTGCGGGTGGACCTGTCGCTGGAGAGTCGGGTGAATTTGCTGTTGGAAGACTATGCGTTTTTCACGCAAGACCGCGCCCTGTTTGCCGACCGGTTGGAGCGGCTGACAGCCCTGCGCGGCAAGGCTGTGGTGCAAGGCTGGCAAGAAAGAATTGAGCGGGGTGAAATGCGTGAGGTGGTGACCGAACTGCTTTCAGGCCACTATGACCCGGGTTACGAGACCTCCACCGGCAACAACTTTGTGCATTACGCCCAAGCCCCGCTGGTCACGCCGGCCAGCCACAGCATGGCGGACATGCTGGTTTTGGCGCGTGAGCTGGTGCAAGGGTGATCAATGTCCGGTGATTCAATCAGCTGTCGTGGAAGCGTCGACCGCGCCGGGCGTGGACGAGTCAGCAGCACCGGGCGCTGCATTGTTGGCGTCGCCCTCTTCGCCCTCGATTTCGGAGCCGTCTTCTGAAAACAGGCCTGATTTGCGGTCGGACTTGGCTTTGAGCTTGTCTTCTTTTTTGCGTTTCTTGGCCAGTTCTTTCTGGCGTTTTTCGAATCCGTAGTTGGGTGTGGCCAAGATGGCTCCTTTAATTTGAGCTGCCCAATGTAACAGCTTCTTCAGGGTTTTCTTGCCACTCGACACAGCCCCGGTACGCATGCCAGCTGGCGTGACCCAGCCAAGGCCCCACCATGATGATGCCCAGCGCCCAAGGCCACAAGGCCGCGAGCACCAGCACGCTCAGCAGCAAGCCCCACAACAGCATCACGCCCGGGTGCGAAAAAACCACCCGCATGCTGGTGATCACCGCCAAAATCGCATCGGTATCGCGGTCCAGGATCATGGGAATCGACACCACCGACAGGCCATAAACCAGGGCCGCAAACACACCGCCCACCACCAGGTACACCATCAAAAATTCAATGTTTTGCGGGTTGAACACCGCCTCGATCACGCCCGTGGTCGAAGGCATACCGGTGTTGAAGAACACCGCAAACACCACCAGCGACGCCCTGCCCCACAGCAGTTCCAGCACCATCAGCACCAAAATCAGCATGGCCATGCTCTTGATGTGCTGATCCCAACATATCAAGGAGCTGGCCATGTCCGGCACTTCGCCCTGCTCGCGTTTGCGGCTGACCTCGTACAAACCCATGGCCAAAAAAGGTCCGACCAGCAAGCAGCCCGAAATCAGGGTCAAGGTGTACTCGGGCTTGTGCTTGAACACCAAGGCCAGCACCTGGGCCATGCCCCAAAAACACAGGCCATAAAAAAGGGCAATGCCCGGGTGATGGCGCAAGTCCTTCAGGCCCCGAGCCAGCCAGCGAAAAGGATCGGCAAAGCCCACGGGCCGCATGTGCGAGCGCGGCCCCACGGGCAACGGCGGCACATAGGGCTTGGACATGGTGGGCAGGCCTGGCTCACGGGCAGCTTCAATAGACTTGGCGTCGGCGTTCATATGAAAAGCCCATCTGAAATTACAAAGGTTTTCAGATTACCCCCACCGGTCCACTTTGAACAGTCAGGAAAACCTGAACTGCGCGTGTCTTGGGCCACAAAAGTGCCCACATGGTCACCAGCGTGATCAGGCCATGGGCAAATGCGCTTGCACGGCTTGATGCAAGTCAAGAATCAGGTCCTGCGTCGATTCCAGACCGGTCGAAAAACGCACCAAGCTGCCCGGTTTCAAATGGCCAGGCCAGTTCTGTCGCATTGAGGCAATGTTGTAAGGCACCACCAGGCTCACAGGGCCTCCCCAGCTGTAGCCGATCTTGAAGAGTTTCAGCCCATCGCAAAACGCGTCCACCTGGGCTTGGCTGAAACGCACGTCGATCATCACGCTGAACAAGCCTGCGGCCAGGCCCGTGCCGGGCTCGCGATCACACAGGGCTTGCCAATGGGCGTAGCCGGGTGCGCCTTCAAAGGCCGGGTGCATCAGTTGCGCGCATTGCGGCTGGGTTTGCCACCAGGCAGCGAGAGCGCGGGCGGTTTGGTCGTGCGCGGCATAGCGCAGCGCAATGCTGGGCAAAGAGCGCAGCACGGTTTCAGCGTCGTTGGCCGCCACACCCAGGCCCAGGCGCATGTGGCAAAGTTTGATTTGAAGGTGCAAGGCCGCGTCGCGGGTGATGACGCTGCCCATGAGCACGTCACCGCCACCACTGGGGTATTTGGTGAGCGCATGGGCGCTGATGTCTACCGCCAGGCTACCCGCCCCATCTGCACCATCGGCCAACAAATCAAAAGGCTTGAACGCCAGGCCCGAGCCCCAGGTGTTATCCAGTGCGCACAAGACACCGCGCTCGCGGCAACGGCGCACCATTTCGGGCAAATCGGGAAACTCCATGCTCACCGAGCCGGGCGCTTCAAGCCACACCAAGCGGGTGCGGTCCGTGATCTGGCGGGACAGATCTTGTGGGTCCATCGGGTTGTAAAAGCGGTGGGTGATGCCGAAGTGGCGCAACTCACCATCGGCCAAGGCTTTGTTGGGGCCGTAAGCGTTGTCCGGAATCAGGACTTCGTCGCCGGTTTTTAGGACGGCCAAGGCCACCAGGGCCAAAGCCGCCAGCCCACTGGGCACCAGCATGCATTGCAATCCCCCCTCCAGCGCGCACAAACGCTCCTCAAGCAAATAGGTGGTGGGCGTGCCGTGCAAGCCGTAGGTGTAGGCCGATTTGTCTTTCCACTCGCGCTGGCGCATGTCGGCCACCGTGGGAAAGTAAACCGTCGAGGCCTTGAACACGCCCGGCTGGGGCGCGTCGAAACCGGCAGGCGGTGTGTAGGGGTGGTGAATCAGGCCGGTGACGCTGGGCACGGCGGGGAGATTTGGATGGTCTTTTTGCATCCGGACATCCTAATGCAAACTGCCTCCCAAAGGAGGCTGTTGCAGGTCGACTCAGGGAAAGTCCGAGTCCGAGTCGGCTCAGACGCGCCACTTTTCCATCAACTTTTCGGGGCGCATGTTGTCGTACGGCTCAAAAGGCTGGTGAATCCAGGGGTTGGTGGGCAGGTCCTCGATCGAGTAATCGGGCTTGAAGCTGGACACGCCCTTGGTCCAGATCACGGCGGTGCGCAGCTCGGTGATCGGCTTGTAGTTGTTTTTCAGCTGGTCCACCACCGCACGCAGGGTGTGGCCCGTGTCGGCCAGGTCGTCCACCAACAGCACTTTGCCAGCGATCTCGCCTTTGGGTGTGGTGATGAAGCGGGCGATGTCCAAGTGGCCCTGCACCGTGCCAGAGTCAGCGCGGTAGGAACTGGTGGACATGATGGCCAGCGGCTTGTCGAATACGCGAGAGAGAATGTCGCCGGGGCGCATGCCACCGCGTGCCAGACAGAGGATGGTGTCGAATTCCCAGCCGGACTGGTGAATTTTGATCGCGAGTTTTTCGATCAGGTTGTGGTACTCGTCGTAGCTCACGTACAGGTGCTTGCCGTCTTCGGTCAACATGGGGTCACTCCAAAAATTCAGGGGTTGAGATCGATGGGTTTCGCGGACTGAAAAAATCAGGCGGCAAAGGGGTTGTGCAGCAAGATCGTGTGGTCACGGTCCGGGCTGGTGGAGACCACATGCACGGGCACGCCCGTCACTTCAGCAATGCGGTCAAGGTAATAACGGGCCGTGGCTGGCAGCTTGTCCATCTCGGTCACACCCACGGTGGTCTCGGTCCAACCGGGAATCACTTCATAAATGGGTTTGCAGCGGGCGATCTCGTCGGCGCCCATGGGCAAGATGTCAATCGTTTCGCCATCCAGCTCATAGCCGGTACACAGCCACAATTCTTTCAGGCCGTCGAGCACATCGAGCTTGGTGATGCACAGACCGCTCAGGCCGTTGACCTGGGCGCTGCGCTTGAGCAAAGCCGCATCGAACCAGCCGCAGCGGCGTGAACGGCCAGTGGTTACGCCTTTTTCAGCGCCCACGGTGGACATGTGGTGACCGGGCGTGCCGGGGGTTTCCCAGTTAAGTTCTGTGGGAAATGGGCCGCCGCCCACGCGGGTGCAATAGGCTTTTGTGATGCCCAAAATGTAGTGCAGCATGCCAGGGCCCACGCCCGCACCGGCAGCGGCATTGCCCGCCACACAGTTGCTGGACGTCACAAAGGGGTAAGTGCCGTGGTCCACGTCGAGCAAGGTGCCTTGTGCGCCCTCGAACAGCAAATTCGCACCCGCTTTGTGGGCTTCATTCAACTCGCGGGACACGTCGGCCACCATGGGCAGCAGCGCTTTGGCATAAGCCATGGCTTCGTTGTAAGTCGAGTCAAAGTCAACGGGCGCAACCCCCAAGATGTTGACCAAAATTTCGTTGTGCAGCGCCAAGTTTTCGCGCAACTTGGTGGCAAAACGCTCGGGATATTTGAGGTCTTGCACGCGCAGGGCACGGCGCGCCACTTTGTCTTCGTAGGCGGGGCCAATGCCGCGGCCTGTGGTGCCGATTTTGGCCGTTCCGGCTTTTTCCTTGGCGGCTTCGCGGCCCACATCCAGCGCGACGTGGTACGGCAAGATCAGCGGACAGGCCTCGCTCACGCGCAAACGTGAACGCACCTCAACACCGGCTTTTTCCAAGCCCGCGATTTCTTCGAGCAGTTTGGGCACCGATAACACCACACCGTTGCCAATGTAGCACTTGACGCCGGCGCGCATGATGCCACTGGGGATCAGGTGCAAAGCGGTTTTGACGCCGTTGATCACCAAGGTGTGTCCCGCGTTGTGACCGCCCTGGAAACGCACAACGCCTTGGGCGCTTTCAGTCAACCAATCGACCAGTTTGCCTTTGCCCTCGTCGCCCCATTGGGTACCGACAACGACCACGTTACGGCCTTGCTTCATGTTCATGCTTGAAATGTTCTTTCTCAAAGAGCCTTGACCAACCACCGCCCTGCCGCTTCAACCAGCTCGCGGTCGCAATGGAATTCGTCCACTTCGCTTTCATGGCCTGGCAAAACGCACACCACGGTTTCGCCTCGGCCGCGCAGCGCTGCGATGGCCGAACGCAAGGCGTCCGATTGGCCCCATGGCGCGCGAATGGCTGCGCGCAAAGCCAAAGGCTGAACGGCGGCCACCAATTCTTTCAAATCCAGGCTGAAACCCACGGCCGGACGGTCGCGGTCGATGCGGTGCCCAAAGACAGCGCCCACGCCATCGTAGCGACCGCCACGGGCCAGGGCGTCAGAGGCGCCTTTGGCATAAATGGCAAAGCGCGTGCCGCTGTAATAAGCGTAACCACGCGAATCGCCCAGGTCAAAACTGACGGCCACGCCTGGGATCTGCTCAGCCAACCAACGCAGCTGAGCCAAGGCCTGGGTAATTTCAGGGTACCCGGGCAAGCGCGATGCCGCCACGTCCAGGACGCTGATGTCACCGTACAAATCAACCAAGGCCAGCAGCCCCTCGCGCACGGCGGGTGCCCAACTGGCGCTCAAACGGGCCAAGGTCGAGGCGTCCTTGCTCGCCAGGGCGGCATGGATGGCGTGGCGCTGGGCTTCGCTCAAAGGCTGGGCCTGCAACAAGCTGTTCACAATGCGGGCATCGGCCAGGTCCACCTGCAGCCCACTGGCTCGGCCAGCGGCCAGGCAGTCCAGGGCCAGTTGCAGGATTTCCAGATCGGCCTCAGGGCCGGCATGGCCGTAAATTTCGGCACCCAGTTGCAGCGGCTCACGCGTGGCGTGTGGGCGCGCTGGGCGGGTGTGCAGCACAGGTCCGCAATAACACAGACGGGTCAGTGCCGTGCGGCCCAGCAAGTGCGCGTCGATGCGAGCCACCTGGGGCGTTGTGTCGGCACGCAAACCCAAGGTGCGGCCCGAGAGTTGGTCGACCAGTTTGAAGGTCTGCAAATCCAAGGCTTCACCCGTGCCGGTCAGCAGGGATTCCAAATGCTCCAGCAGCGGCGGCATCACCAGCTCGTAGCCATAGCCACGGGCGGTGTCCAGCAGTTCGCGGCGGAGTTCTTCGATGTGGCGAGCCTCGGAAGGCAAGACATCGGCAACATGATCCGGGAGGACCCAAGCAGACATGAGGGGATGGGGGGAAGGGGTAAAAACGAGATTTTACCGGGTTGACAGGCTCATTTCCGGCAAAGAGATTGGCAAATTGTCCAAATCCTGACTCTGTGAGAAGAATGGGCCCGTTCAGATCAGCCGCACCAGCGTGAGGGTGTCAGGCCAGCAGCCAAATCACCACCAGTCCGAACACCACCATGATCATGCCGAAAAATCGGATCTGCCCCTCCTGAAGCTGGAGCATTTGCTCAAACAGGCCTCGCCACCTGCGTGGCGAGATCATGGGCAGCAACCCCTCCAGGATAAGCATCAGGCCCAAGGCCATCAGGAGGGTGTCGAGCAAGATTTACTTCCGGGCCGGCGCACTGCCCGGTGTGCCGCGCATGCCCTTGAAGAACTCGGAGCTACCGGGGTCGAGCACCATCACGTCACCCTTGCTGTTGAAGCTGGATTTGTAGGCTTCGAGGCTGCGGTAGAACTGGGCAAACTGAGGGTCGCGGCCAAAAGATTCAGCATACAGACGGGCCGCTTGGGCATCGCCCTCGCCCTTGATTTTCTGGGCATCACGGTAAGCGTTGGCGATCGTCACCTCGCGCTGGCGATCGGCGTCAGCACGAATTTTTTCACCTTCTGCGCCACCGGTCGAGCGCAGCTCGTTGGCCACGCGCTTGCGCTCGGCTTCCATGCGGCGATACACCGATTCGGTGATGGTGTCCACATAGTCTGCGCGGGTGATGCGCACATCCACCACGTCCACGCCCCAAGGCTTGGCCCCTTTGACCACGACCAGCACGGCGGCTTTGACATCGTCCATCAGTTCTTCCCTCTTGAGAGAGAGCAACTCGTTGACGGTGCGTTTGTTGATTTCTTCTTGGAAAGCGTTGCGCACCACGCGGTTGAGTTGGTTGGTGCCTGCCTTCTCATCCAGACCCACGTTGCGGATGTAGGCCTGTGGGTCGGTGATGCGCCAGCGCACATACCAATCGATCACCACACGCTGCTTTTCAGCGGTGAGCATGGGCTCATTTTCAGGGCTGTCCAGCGTCAACAAACGCTTGTCAATGTAATTAACGTTTTGCAGGGGGGGCGGCAGTTTGAAGTGCAGGCCCGGCTCGGTGATCACTTCCTTGATCTGACCCAAAGCGTAAACCACGCCAAATTGGCGCTGGTCCACCACGAACAATGTAGAGCTGAGCAGTGCGAACACCACCAGCAAACTCGAAATCCACAATCCGATGCGATTCATTGTCTTTTTCCTTATCGTGGATCGCGACTACGCGAACGCTCGAGGTCTCGGGAGCGGGTATCCACCGTGCCGTTGCTGCCCGCGTTGGCAGGGGCTGCGGGCACATCCATGGCGGGCGGAGCCACTTGCGTGACTTGTTGCATGATTTTGTCGAGCGGCAAATACAGAAGGTTGGAGCCTGACTTGCTGTCCACCAGCACCTTGGTCACGTTGCTGTAGATCTGCTGCATGGTGTCGGTGTACATGCGGTCGCGCATGACCTGGGGCGACTTCTGGTACTCGGGCAAGATGGTCTTGAAGCGCTGCGCATCACCTTCGGCTTGCGCCACGATACGTTCGCGGTAAGCGTCGGCCTCCTCCTTCAGGCGCGAGGCCGCACCCACGGCGCGGGGCACCACGTCGTTGGCGTAGGCTTGCGCTTCGTTCTTGGCGCGTTCGCGCTCCTGTCCGGCTTTGAGCACATCGTCAAAAGCGGCCTGCACCTGCTCTGGCGGACGCACGCCCCCTTGCTGCAAGTTGATGCCCACCACCTCGATGCCGACTTTGTAGCGATCCAGGATGACTTGCATTTTTTCACGCACACGGGGCGCGATTTGGTCTCGCTCTTCGGCCAGGGCCGAATCCATCTTCATTTTGCCCACCACCTCGCGCACAGCGGTTTCTGCAGACTGCACCACCGCCTCGGTCGGATTGCGACTTTCGAACAGGTAAGCACGGGCATCGTTCAATCGGTACTGAACCGCAAACTTGATCTCGACGATGTTTTCGTCTTCGGTCAACATCGCCGACTCACGCAGTCCTGTGGCTTTAACGATGTTGTCGCGGCCAATGTCCACCGAGCGGATTTGCGTCACAAAGACCAGTTCGTGGCGCTGCACGGGGTAAGGCAAGCGCCAATTGAAACCGGCCCCCACTGTGTTCTGGTATTTGCCAAACTGGGTGATCACCGCCTGCTGACCTTCTTGCACGATGAAAAAGCCGGTGGCCAACCAGACCAGCAAAGCGCCGCCCAAAATGACGCCAATGCCCAGGTTCTTGATGAATGCCGGGATTTCAGGCCCGCCCGAGCCACCGCCAGGACCTTGGGGGCGCTGAGGACCACCTTTGCCACCAAAAATCTGACCAAGCTTGCGGTTGAAGTCGCGCCACAACTCGTCCAGATCAGGCGGGCCACTTTGCTGTTGCTGCGGACCGCGTCCGGGCGGTGGCTGCCAGGCTTCCGGCTTGGGGCCGGGGGGGGGTGTGTCTCCCGATGGCTTGTTGCCCGAGTCACCGGAAGATTTGTCATCGTCACGACCCCAGCGTGGGTCGTTCAAATTGAACATGCCTCGTATCTTTGCGGGCAGCAAGGACCATCGCAGGGCTGGCAGTTGAAAATTCATGGTTCTTTGTCTTTGTCTGAAGGACGAAACAGTATTGTGCCGAATTTAAGGGCCACTCAAGGCAAGTCGCCGGGATATTCCCGGTACAACTCACGGGGATCGGGTTCTGGTGACTGGGCTGCAGGCAGCGCCGCCTTCACGATGTCAGACAGCGCCAAGCGCAAAAGGGCCAGACCCTCGCCGCTTCGCGCGCTCAGAAACACACGCGGCACGGGATCACCATCGAGTTCGTACTGGTCTTGCATCTGCAAGGGGTAACGCTCAGCGGGCAGCGCATCGAGTTTGTTGAAAACGAGCAATTGCGGCACCTGATGGGCACCGATTTCGGCCAGCACTTTTTGCACCTCGGCCATCTGCTCGGGAAAATCCGGGTTGGCAGCATCGACCACATGCAGCAGCAAATCCGCCTCCGTGGCTTCCTGCAATGTGGCCTGGAAGGCTTCGACCAGACCGTGCGGCAAATCACGGATGAAACCCACCGTGTCCGACAAGGAAACCGAGCGACCCGCCTCGCCCAAATAGAGCTGGCGCGTGGTGGTGTCCAAGGTGGCAAACAACTGGTCGGCGGCAAAGGCGCGGGCCTTGACCAGGGCATTGAACAGTGTGGATTTGCCCGCGTTGGTGTAGCCCACCAGCGAAATGTTGAAGGTGTCGCGCCGCTCGCGCTGTCGCCGCTGGGTGTTGCGCTGCTTTTTGACCTTGAGCAAACGCTCCTTGATGCGCTTGATCGAGTCGTTGATCATGCGGCGGTCCAGCTCGATTTGGGTTTCACCCGGACCACCCCGCATGCCAATACCACCACTTTGCCGCTCCAAGTGCGACCAGCGGCGCACCAGACGGGTGCTCAGGTACTGCTGGCGTGCCAGCTCCACTTGCAGTTTGCCCTCGTGACTGCGCGCACGCTGGCCAAAAATTTCCAGGATCAGCAAGGTTCGGTCATTCACCGGCAAACCAATGTGGCGCTCCAGATTGCGCTGCTGCGCCGGGCTCAGGGACTGGTCGAACAAGACCTCGACCGCCCCGTGCATCAGGGCCAAGGCCTTGATCTCGTCGGCCTTGCCGCTGCCGACAAAGAACGCTGGGTCCGGGGCCTTGCGTTTGCAGGTCAGGCGCGCCACCGGCTTTAAGCCGCCAGACTCGGCCAAAAGGCCGAGTTCTTGCAGCTCTCCGTCAAAATGCGGCAGCCCAAAGTCAACGCCGACCAGTAAGGTCGGCGCGGCTGGTTGGGAAGAAGTTTCAGACAATGTCAGCAACCTGCAGAGGCGGTGTCACACCGCCGGGCGAGCAAAAACCGCATCAAGCGGTGATTTCACCCGTTTCAGGGGTGCTGAAGGTGACGGAACGACCGGGGACGATGGTCGAGATGGCGTGCTTGTAAACCATCTGGGTGACCGTATTGCGCAAAAGCACAACGTACTGGTCGAACGATTCAATTTGGCCTTGAAGTTTGATGCCGTTGACGAGGTAAATGGACACCGGCACGTGTTCTTTGCGCAGTGCGTTCAGAAAGGGGTCTTGCAAAAGTTGACCTTTGTTGCTCACGATATTCTCCGTGTTCAGAAGTTTTAAAGCCTTGACCTTACCACAGGGAAAGGGGCGTGATTTTGGAGAAATATGAATTCCTCAAATCTCAGCTGGATTCTTTGTCTGCAAAGGGATTTGTCGATGTTTTCATTTCAATTCGCATCGGCGTGCCGGCCAAACTGAAGGCTTTGCGAAAGCGTCCTTCCAGAAAGCGCTTGTAGGTGTCGGTGACGTGCTCCAGCGAATTGCCGTGGATCACGATCACGGGCGGGTTCATGCCACCTTGATGGGCATAACGCAGTTTGGGGCGGAACATGCCGCCACGTTGGGGGCTCTGAAACTGCACGGCCTCTAGCAACAAACGCGTCAGGATGGGCGTGCTCATTTTGCACATGGCCGACTTGTGCGCCTGCACAATCGAGGCCCAGACAGGACCCAGACCCTGGCGTTTTTTGGCCGAAATGAAGTGCATGTTGGCAAAGCTCAAAAACGGCAAGCGGTTTTCAATCGAGCGCTGCACCAACTGGCGCTGGTATTCGTCGATGGCATCCCACTTGTTGATGGCCAGCACCATGGCGCGGCCGCTTTCCAGGGCATAACCAGCAATGTGCGCGTCTTGATCGGTCACGCCCTGCTCGGCGTCGAGCAAGAGCAAAACCACGTTGGCCGATTCAATCGCTTGCAGAGTTTTGACCACCGAAAACTTTTCAATGGCCTCAAACACCTTGCCTTTGCGGCGCAAACCGGCCGTGTCGATCAGCTCGAACTTTTGGCCTTGGCGCTCAAACGGCACGCTGATGGCATCCCGCGTGGTGCCCGGCATGTCAAAAGCCACCAGGCGCTCTTCGCCCAACCAGGTGTTGATCAGGGTGGACTTTCCCACGTTGGGGCGACCGGCCACCGCCAGTTTGATGACCGAAGGGTCTTCGTCGGTCTCTTCGGGTTCGTCGGGCAAATTCAGCGACTCGAAAGCCAGCTCGACCAGACCGCGTGTGCCCTGCCCGTGCGCGGCCGAAATGGCGATCACCTCGCCCAGACCCAATTCATAGAATTCGGTCAACTGAATCCCTTCGAGCATGCCTTCGGCTTTGTTGGCCACCAACAAACAGGGTTTGCCAATCTTGCGCAAGTATTTGGCGATGTCGTGGTCTTGCGCTGACAGCCCACCACGGGCGTCCACCACAAAAATGACCATGTCAGCCTCGGCCACGGCCTGCCGGGTCTGCTTGGCCATCTCTTTGTAGATGCCGCTGCTGGCATCGGGCTCAAAACCGCCCGTGTCGATCACAATGAATTCTTGGCGACCTTGTTTGCCATTGCCGTAATGGCGGTCTCGGGTCAGACCCGCAAAATCGGCCACGATGGCATCCCGGCTCTTGGTGAGGCGGTTGAACAGCGTGGATTTGCCCACATTCGGGCGGCCAACCAGGGCCAGTACAGGTTTCACTTAAAAATTTTCCGATCCATCATTCAGGGCGAAATCCGAAGACGCCCCCGGTGCGTGTCACCACCACCAAAGTCTGACCTGCGGCCACAGGGCGGCCGGTGATGGCGCTGCCATCGGTACCGATGCGTTGCAAGGGCTGCCCGTTTTGGGGCGAGAGTGCATGCACCCAGCCCTCCTGATCACCCACCACCAGGGCTTGGCCCCAAGCCAAAGGCATGCTCACGCCCCGAAAACGCAAAGCCTCTTGCGTCCAAAGGGGTGCACCCGAAGCACGTTGCCAGGCGAGCAGCTTGCCGTCAGACTCGACGCCCCACAGGGTTTGGGCGTCACCGTCCAGGCCTTGGTGACCGTTGGCAGGGCGGCTCCAAGCCATGCGGCCATTGGTGCCATCGACACAGGACACCGCGGTCTGGAACGCGCGCACGCACACCGAACTGCCAACACGGCTGGCACCGGCCACCAAGTCAACCAGTCGCTCGACTTCGTTGGTGCCACGGGTGCTGCCCACCAGGGTTTCCCAGCGCACAGCACCCGTCAAAGGGTTCAGGTACACCAGACGCCCGCCCCAACCGACCAGCAGCTGGTCTCCCACCGGCATCAGCAAACCGGCTTGGCGCAACACCAGTGGGTCCCCCGGACGCTGTTGCGTCCAGAGTTTTTGGCCCGTGGTCCCATCAAAGGCGCTCACGGCACGGTCGCCTGTCAAGACAAACACGCGGGCACCCGCCACCAAAGGCGGCGTGTAAGACAAGGCGGGCAAAGCTTGCCGCCAAAGGACGCGGCCCGCTTCGACGGTCACCAGTTCGTTGTTGCGCGTGACCACTGCAAAGCGCTGGCCATCACCGCCAACGCCGGCCTGAATGGGCGCGCCCAAGTTCAGCCGCCAGACATCGCGGCCATTGGCCGCATCGATCAGGGCCAACTGGCCTGCCGTAGAGGCCACAGCCACTTGCTGACCATGGGCAGAGGCCATGAGGGGGGTGCTGACCTCGCCAATTTGGTTAGTCCAGGCCTGCTTCACCGTCCAAGAGCCAGTGACACTGGGCAAAGGCGAAGGCTTTGGCTTGTCGGGGGCACTGGAACAAGCCGACAACACGCACAAGCTGGTCACAGCCAACCAGCGGCCGCACAGAGAATTGAACAAACGTGTCACTTGGTGCTTCCTGTCGCAGTGGCCAGGCTGGCAGTTTCTGGATCCAAGCCCAAAGCATTGAGCTTGGCTTGCACCAATCGCCTGTAATCGGGACTGTCACTCAACAGTTGCCACGCGCTTTGATAAGCACTGACCGCTTCGCCTTTTTGACCTTTGACTTGCATGACGTCGCCACGCAAATCAGCCGCCAAACCCGCCATGGCCGGGGTAAAGGGCGCACTCAACTGGGCCAGCGCCTCGTCGTTCGAGCCGGCATCGAGCAAGAGTGCAGAAAGTCGCAAACGCGCAATGTCGCGGTACGCAGGGTCGGGTGCCACTTCAGCGACCCACTTCAGAGCGGCGCGGGCGGCTTCGGCCTTGTCTTTGGCCTGCAACGCCTTGGCCGCCAGCAAGGCAGCCTGGTGGGCGTATTGCGTACCACCGAACTTTTCTTTCATGTCGGCCAAACTGCGCTCCACACGGACCACATCTCCGGCAGTGACGGCGCGCTCGACCTCGTCAAACAGCACAGCGGCCTTGGCCGCCTGGTCTCGTTGCCAATATTGGTAGCCGTTCCAAGCCGCATAGCTGCCTAAAACGACTATCAACACCCAGGAAATCAGGTTGCCGTATTTCTTCCAGAAGTGTTTGATCTGGTCGAGTTGTTCTTGTTCTTCAAGGTCGAGGGCTTTGGCCATGGTGTGATTAAAAAGTTGAGCGCTTCAAAGCGCGGATTGTAGGCTGTGGGCCCACGCGGCCACAGTGTTCAGCGGCTCGGTGCGCTGGGCACCTTCACCGTCACGCAGCGATTTGACCGCCACCAGGCCTTGGGCCAATTCTTCGGCACCAAAGACCAGGGCGAAACGCGCACCCGAGGCATCGGCTTTTTTGAACTGGGACTTCATGCTGCCCATGCCGTCACCCGAGCCAGAATGCATCTGAGCCGACACGCCACAAGCGCGCAAGCTCTGCAACACCTGCATGGCCACGGGCAAGGTGGCGGTCTCTGGGATGATGGCGTAAACGTCGGGGGCCAAATCGGGCAAGGTCTCGCCCTGCTCCTTGATGAGCTCAAGCACGCGCTCGACACCCAAGGCCCACCCCACCGCAGGTGTTGGCTTGCCGCCAATTTGCTCAATCAGGTAGTCGTAACGGCCACCGCCGCAAATCGTGCCCTGCGAGCCCAGGCGGGTGGTGATGAACTCGAACACCGTGAGGTTGTAGTAATCCATGCCACGCACCAAGCGCGGGTTGATGCTGTAGGCCACCCCATTGGCATCCAGAATGGCTTTGACTGCATTGAAATGGGCCAAGGACGCTTCACCCAAAAAGTCGAGCAAACGGGGGGCCGCCTCCACCACGCTTTGCATGGCCGGGTTCTTGGTGTCCAGGATGCGCAGCGGGTTGTTGTGCAGCCGGCGCTTGGCTTCTTCGTCCAGCACATCGCTGTGCTTTTCAAGGTGGGCAATCAAGGCTGCGCGGTGGGCTTGACGCTCTGCGGGTTGGCCCAAGCTGTTGAGTTCCAGGCGCACATCTTTCAGGCCCAACACCTTCCACAGGTCATTGGCCAGCAAGATCAGTTCAGCGTCCACCTCGGCACCACCAAAACCCAGCACCTCGGCACCGACTTGGTGAAACTGGCGGTAGCGACCGCGCTGCGGGCGCTCATGGCGGAACATGGGGCCCATGTAATACAGGCGCTTGCCGCCTTCGTAAAGCAGGTTGTGCTCGACCACAGCGCGCACAAGTCCTGCTGTCCCCTCGGGGCGCAGGGTGAGTTGTTCGCCATTCAGGCGGTCTTCAAAGGAGTACATCTCCTTTTCAACGATGTCGGTCACCTCACCCAGGCCGCGCACAAACAAGGCCGTGGGCTCAACAATGGGCAAACGCACGTTGCGGTAGGCATAACGCGCCATCAAGGCGCGCACTTGCTGCTCCAGCCATTCCCAACGCGCCGAGTCGGGCGGCAGGATGTCGTTCATGCCCTTGACGCCGACCAGCTTTTGGGCCTTGGCCACCTTTTCAACCTTGGGGGCGTTTTCTTTCAACGGCTCACTCATTTTGGTACTGCAGATCCGGAACCAAAACGGTTCTCAATGTAGTTTTCAACCAGCACCTGAAACTCTTGCGCAATGCCTTCACCGCGCAGCGTCAGGCGTTTTTCGCCGTCGATGAAGACCGGAGCCGCAGGCGCTTCGCCCGTGCCCGGCAGGCTGATGCCGATGTCGGCGTGTTTGCTTTCACCAGGGCCGTTGACGATGCAGCCCATGACCGCCACCTTGAGGTTTTCCACCCCGGGGTAATGCGCACGCCAGACGGGCATTTGTGCACGCAAAAAGTCGTCAATCTGCTTGGCCAGCTCCTGGAAAGTGCTGCTGGTCGTGCGGCCGCAGCCGGGGCAAGCCGTCACGCTGGGCACAAAAATGCGCAAGCCCAGCGACTGCAAAATCTCAGACGCGATCACCACCTCTTGCGTGCGGGCTTCACCCGGCTGAGGCGTGAGCGAGACGCGGATGGTGTCGCCAATGCCTTCTTGGAGCAAGACCGACAAAGCCGTCGCCGAAGCCACCGTGCCCTTGGTGCCCATGCCCGCTTCGGTCAGGCCCAGGTGCAAGGCGTAGTCGGTGCGGCGGCCCAGCTCGCGGTAAACAGCGATCAAATCTTGCACCCCTGAAACCTTGCAGGACAGGGCAATTTGCGCACCGTTCAAGCCCATGGCTTCAGCCCGTTCGGCAGAGGAGATGGCCGATGAAATCAGCGCTTCGTACATGACTTGGCGCGCTTCCCAAGGCTGGGCGCGCTGGCTGTTGGTGTCCATCAGATCGGCCAGCAACTCCTGGTCGAGACTGCCCCAGTTCACGCCGATGCGGATGGCTTTGTTGAAACGCATGGCCGCTTCGATCATCTGACCGAACTGCACATCGCGCTTGTCGCCCTTGCCCACGTTGCCGGGGTTGATGCGGTATTTGGACAAGGCCTCGGCGCACGCTGGGTAATCGGTCAACAGCCGGTGGCCGTTGTAATGAAAATCACCGATCAGGGGCACGTCGATGCCCATTTTGTCGAGCTGGTCGCGGATGTGCGGCACCGCCTCAGCGGCTTCGGGGGTGTTGACGGTGATGCGCACCATCTCGGAACCTGCAATGGCCAGTTCCTTGACCTGAATGGCGGTACCGATCACGTCGACCGTGTCGGTATTGGTCATGGACTGCACGCGCACTGGGGCGCCGCCGCCGACGGTGACGACGCGCGAGCCCCAGACCACTTGGGACTGGCGACTGCGCCGCACTGCAGGACGCGCAATCGCAATCGGCTCAGGGCTCAGTGGCAAGTTTGCAGATGACATGTTCACTCCTTCACTTCAAAACGAGCCACCGTCACTTGGGTGTGGGGCTTGAGGTCAAAAGCTTGGCCGCGCAGCGTTGCGCTGACCACCTGTGCACGGCCGACCACCACACTCACCGGCAAAGGGCTCTGGATTCGGGTGCTTTCGCCGGCCTTGACCACACCACTCCAGACCACCGCTTTTTGCGCGTTGCGCACTTCCAGCCAACTGTCGCCCGAAGCGGAAAACACCCATTCGGGGGATGCATCAGTACGGCCTGCAGAAGACGATGCCATGGCTGTCGCTGGATTGGCAGGGAGCACTTGCGTACTCTTGGATGCCATGGGCGCAGTCGCCACTGCGGTCGTTGCCGCATTGGGAGCCATAGAGACCGAAGACGCTGACGACTTCGTGGTTTTTGCATCAGAAGCTTCCAAGGTGGGCAATGGCGCGGCAAACACAGGCAGCGAAACAGGTTCGCCGACTTGTTGAGAAACCACCTCGTCAGCCATCAAGGATTGGACGTCCTCCAACCAAGCCCACTGAGACGGACCGGGCAACCAAAGCAACGCGCCTGTCAAAAACAGCATGAATGCGGCACTCCAGACCACTTTGGATGAAACCATGCGACCCCAAGGCAGACCAGCGATGCCCACAGAGGCCTCATCTTCAAGGGGCTTGATGGCGCTTCGCAGAGGCTCCAAATGGGAGGACATTTGCGGCAACAAGGCCAAAATCGGTGCAGCGTCGGTTTGCAAGTGACGGCAAACGCCGGAAGCCAGGCCCCGGTAAAAGACGGGGCCTTTGCCCGGGTCAAGCTGATCCGCCTCCAAAGCCTCCAGCTGGCGCACCGGCACTTTCAAGGTGACCGACAAAACGGCCAGGTGGATGCCCGCCTTCAAACGCGCTTTGCGCAGCAACTGCCCTGCCGTCACAGCCAAAACAGGGGGCTCAGAACTGTCGACCAGGGGTCCGGACTCGGTTTTTAGGCTTGGTGTCATGTCAAGGCTCCGAAAAAGTCACAGCGGACAGGGGGACCCAGTGGATGGTGCGTTGCTCGGCCATCCGCGATTGCACTTGGGTGCGGTCTTTCACATCTCCGGCCAGCTGGCCGCAGGCCGCATCGATGTCATCGCCACGGGTTTTGCGCACCGTGGTGACCAAACCGGCGTCTTGCAACTGCTTGGCAAAAGCCTGCACGCGAGCCTGAGGTGAACGCAGCAAACCGGAGGCCGGAAAAGGGTTGAAGGGAATCAGATTGAACTTGCAGCGCAGACCCTGGCGGGCGTGTTTTTGCACCAGGTCAATCAAGGCGCTGGCGTGCTCGGGCTGGTCGTTGACGCCATCGAGCATGCAGTATTCAAAGGTGATGAAGTCGCGCGGCGCATGGGCCAGATAGCCAATGCAAGCCTGCATGAGCTCATCGAGCGGGTATTTGCGGTTGAGCGGCACCAGGTTGTCGCGCAGCGCATCAAAAGGTGCGTGCAGCGACACGGCCAGCGCGACCGGGCAATCGCTCGACAAGCGCTCGATCATGGGCACCACCCCTGAAGTGGACACTGTGACGCGGCGGCGCGACAGGCCATAACCGTGGTCGTCAAGCATGGCGCGCAAGGCGGGCACCAAGGCCGAATAGTTTTGCAGCGGCTCGCCCATGCCCATCATCACCACGTTGGAGATGACGCGGTCTGGCGTGTTCAGGTGCTGGCGCAAGAAATGCTCGGCGAACCACAGCTGGGCCAGGATCTCACCCGTGGTGAGGTTGCGGCTGAAACCTTGGTGACCCGTCGAGCAAAAACGGCAGCCCACGGCGCATCCGGCCTGAGATGAAATGCACAAGGTGCCCCGATCGTCTTCGGGGATGAACACCGATTCGATGGCGTTGCCATCGCCGACGTCAAACAACCATTTGATGGTGCCGTCGGCTGAAATGTGTTGGCTGATGAGGGGAAGTGGCGCGACGCGCGCGTGGGACTGGAGCTTTTGGCGCAAGGACTTGGCCAGATCGCTCATCAGATCAAAATCCACAGCGCCCCGCTGGTGGATCCAGCGGAACAACTGCGTGGCTCGAAAGCGCTTTTCGCCCAGACCCTCGCAAAAAACGGCCAAACCTTCCAGGTCGAATTCGAGAAGGTTGGTCGTCATGGGGTCAGGGCGCAGGGGCGCGTGCGGTCCACAACGCGATCAGCGTGCGTACACGTTCATGCCGGCAAAGAAGAAGGCGATTTCAGCGGCAGCCGTTTCAGGCGCATCGGAGCCATGCACAGCGTTGGCGTCGATGCTGTCAGCGAAATCAGCACGGATGGTGCCGGCGGCGGCTTTCTTGGGATCGGTCGCACCCATCAGGTCACGGTTTTTGGCAATGGCGTTCTCGCCTTCCAGGGCCTGGATCATCACAGGGCCGGAGATCATGAAATCAACCAGGTCCTTGAAGAAAGGACGCTCTTTGTGCACACCGTAAAACTGCTCGGCTTCGCCGCGAGAGAGGTGGGCCATTCTGGCAGCGACCACTTTGAGGCCAGCGGCTTCGAAACGGGCGTAAATTTGACCGATGACGTTCTTGGCGACAGCGTCGGGCTTGATGATGGAAAGAGTGCGTTCGATGGCCATGGTTTTTTCCTGTTAAGAGGTGATTTTTAACTATTTTTGCCTTGCGACAAAGCCCACCATTCTAACCTGAGTGGGTGACAAAATGGCCCCGCCAGCCGATGGCCGACAGAGGAAACGGGATTTGGCCGCCCTGAGCTGCCAAGACAGCCAAAGCCGATCTTCAGCGGCTGCGTACACCACCGCCTCGACCACCTCGACCTGGGGTGGCCGGCGCTTTTTTCAGGCGGTTGAAGCTTTCGGCGCCAATGTACTTGGCCTCACTTTTGGGGGCATCAGATTGGGCATGCAAGCCAGACCCTCCCGGTGCCTGGTTGGGCTTGGCGGCCGGTTTGGCGCGGGGCACGGCCGTGCCTGCGCGGCCTTGTCCACCGGTGCGGGGGCGCCGGTCATTGCGGTTGGTGCGGGTCGGCTGCTCTGTGACGGGGCGGGGACGCTCGCTCGTGCCCGCCGCCCGCATCAAGGCGCGGATATCGGCCTCGTCGAGTTCAAGCCAAGCGCCACGGCGCAAACCGTGCGGCAGCACCATCGCGCCATAACGGATGCGGATCAGGCGACTGACTGCATGACCGACAGATTCCATCATGCGGCGCACTTCGCGGTTACGGCCTTCAGAGATGGTCACGCGGTACCAGCAGTTGGAGCCTTCGCCGCCACCGTCTTCGATCGAGCCGAACTGGGCCGGACCGTCTTCGAGCATCACGCCGTCCAACAGCTTTTGCTTTTCGTCTTTGCTCAGGGCACCCAGAACACGCACGGCGTATTCGCGCTCCAGACCAAAACGCGGGTGCATGAGCTGGTTGGCCAACTCACCCGAGCTGGTGAACAGGAGCAGTCCTTCGGTGTTCAGATCCAGGCGGCCCACCGACTGCCATTTGCCGTTTTGCAGGCGCGGCAGTTTGCGAAACACCGAGGGGCGGTTTTGCGGGTCGTCGTGGCTGACGATCTCGCCAGCAGGCTTGTGGTAGGCGATCACACGGGCGGGCGGCGGGTCGATGCGGATGCGGATCGGCTTGCCGTCGACCTTGATTTGGTCGCCGTATTGCACACGCTGGCCCACATGGGCGAGTTCGTTGTTCACGACAATGCGGCCTTCGGTGATGAGTTTTTCCATCTCCAGGCGCGAGCCCATGCCGGCCTGGGCCAGCACCTTATGCAGTTTGGGCGAGTCGGTTTGGGGGGCAAGCACGCGCTTGCCCAGGTCTTGCGCCACCGCTTCGGCTGCGTCCTCGTCATCGAACTGGCCAGAGACCACATCGGCCAGGTCAATCGCCTTGTAAGGCGTGGGGGCTGCTTTGGCAGCACCCGTTTTGCGAGCGGCGTAAACGCCAGAGCGTTGGCCCTGCGCGTTGGAGGAAGAATCGTTCATGTGGGGGTGTTTTCTTGGCCGTGGCCGGGGTTGGCGGGGTCCACGTCGGGCAAATTGGCGTCCGAGTGGTCATCGCCGAGCGGGTCGCTCAATGCAGGGCTGGAAAGCTCATTTTGGGGGGCGTTGGCAGCTTCGGTAAAGGCCGCGGCAGAGCGGGGTTCACCCGCCAAGCTTGATTCGGCAGACTCGGCCAGAGCCTCTTCGAGCGAAAGGCTGGCCTGCGCCGGGGACTCGTCCAGCATGCCGGCCAGGGCCGACATGGGCGAATCGACTTGGGAGAGCAAGGGCAATTGGTCCAAAGCGGCCAGACCCAAATCGTCCAGAAACTGGCGGGTGGTGGCAAACAAGCTGGGACGACCCACCGTTTCGCGGTGGCCAATGACCTCGACCCAGCCCCGGTCCTCCAGCTGCTTGATGATTGGCGAGCCGATGGTCACGCCCCGGATGTCTTCCATGTCACCACGAGTGACCGGCTGGCGATAGGCGATGATGGCCAGGGTCTCCAGCACGGCGCGGGTGTATTTGGGGGGCTTTTCGGGGTGCAGACGGTCCAGGTAAACACGCAACTCCGGACGGCTTTGAAAACGCCAACCGCTGGCCACGCGGGTCAGCTCCAGGCCTTTGCCCGCCCATTCAAGTTCAAGGTCTTGCAGCATCAGCCGCAGGGTGTCGGCCCCGAGCGCATCGTCAAACAGCACGCGCAAGTCGCGCAGCGACAAAGGCTGGCCCGCTGTCAGCAGGGCCGTTTCCAGGACACGCTTGGCTTGCGCCGTATTCATGGTGTCGGTCTTTCGGAAAAAAACGCCTCACGGCGAAGTGGCAAAACGCCTCACGGCGTGTGAATAGGGCAGTTCAGAACTGCCAAAGACCCTCCAAAGGGGTCAGGGTCAACGGCCTTGGTGGCGCGTCAAGGGGACAGATTGTAACTGAGGCCCAAATTTTGCAAGGCCTGGGCCATGTCCTCGGGCAAAGCCGACGTCAGGTCGATGCTCTGGCCGGTGATCGGGTGCTCAAAGGCCAGCCGCCAGGCATGCAAGGCCTGGCGCACCATGCCACCCAGCGGGGCGCCACCGTACACCGCGTCGCCCAACAAGGGGTGCCCGAGGTGCGCCATGTGCACCCGAATCTGGTGCGTGCGCCCCGTGTGCAAGGTGCAACGCACCAAGCAGCAACGCTCGCCTTGGGCCAGCAGATCGAAGGTGGTGGCCGCTGTTTTGCCCGATTGGTGGGCCAGGTCCACCACGGCCATGCGCAAACGGTTGGCCGGGTCTCGGCCGATGGCGGCCTCGAGCGTGCGCGTTGACGGGCCGGTCCAGTTCTTATGGCCCAAGGCCAGGTATTGGCGGTGCACTTGACGCGCAGCAATCTGGGCCACCAATGCGTCCATGGCCTGGCGCGTGCGGGCCACCACCATCAGTCCGCTGGTGTCCTTGTCCAGCCGGTGCACGATGCCTGCGCGGGGCACTTCACTGGCCAACGGGTCCAAGGCCAGCAAGCCATTGAGCAGCGTGCCGCGCCAATTGCCCGGCGCCGGGTGAACCACCAAACCCGCCGGCTTGTGGACCACGCGCAGGTGCGCGTCTTCGTACACCACATCGATGGGCATGGCCTCGGGCACAAAGGCTTGTGACTGCGGCGTGGCCCGCAAGGTGATTTGCAGCAGATGCCCCAGCCGCACCTTGGCCGAGACCTTGGTGGTCACGCGGCCATCGATCAGCAACTCACCTTGCTCGATCAATTGCTGCAAATAACTGCGCGAAAACTCGGGAACCAACTGTGCCAATACCCTGTCCAGACGCTGGCCATGCAGGGTCACAGGGACGGCTGCCGTGCGCACCTCTTCTTGTGCATCTTCTTGTGCATCTTCTTGCGACGCTTCAAGCGCGTGCTCAGCATCTTCGGCCAGCTCGCCGGGGTCATGCATTTCGGGGTCGGTCGATATAATCAAAGGGTTCAACAATCAAGGTGTCACAGATGCAAAGCTTCAGATTATCAATGGTTCCAGCTGGCCTGGTTTTGACCATGGGACTCCTTCTGAGTGGCTGCGCCAACACCCCCAAGGACCTGACGGCAGGCTGGACCCCTGAAAAGATCTACAGCGAAGCCCGCGACGAGGCGAGCGCGGGTGCCTGGGACAAGGCCATTGGCTATTACGAAAAACTCGAAGGCCGCGCCGCAGGCACAGCCCTTGCCCAACAAGCCCAGATCAACAAGGCTTTCGCCCAGTACAAAACCGGCGACAAGATCCAGGCCATCGCCACGCTGGACCGATTCATCCGACTGCACCCCACCAGCCCGGCCCTGGACTACGCGATTTACCTCAAAGGCTTGGTCAACTTCAACGACAACCTGGGTTTGTTCGCTTTCATCACGCGTCAAGACCTCTCCGAGCGTGACCAAAAGGCCGCGAAAGACTCCTACGAGGCCTTTCGCGATCTGAGCACACGCTTTCCGGACTCCAAATACACCGCTGATGCACGCCAGCGCATGACTTACATCATCAACTCGCTGGCCGCTTACGAGGTGCATGTGGCCCGTTTCTATGCCAGCCGGGGCGCGCATGTGGCGGCCATCAACCGGGCGCAGCAGGCCATTGCCGACTACCAGGGCGTGCCTGCCCTCGAGGAAGCCCTGGCCATTTTGATCAGCTCTTACAAGGCCATGGGCATGGCGACGCTGAGCAACGATGCCAAGCGTGTGTTGCAAAGCAGCTTCCCAAAGTCGGCCTTTTTGCTCACCGATGGCGCAGAGGTCAAGCGCTCGAGTGGCTGGCGTCTGTGGTGAGCTGACGCAGCGCTTCCATAAAAGCCGCGTGGTCGTCCAGGCGGCGCATGGCGGGCAAACCCCGCAGCAAGCGCCGGCCATAGGACATGGTGCTCAGGCGGTTGTCGCACACCACCAAAATGCCGCGATCGGTTTCGCTGCGGATCAAGCGCCCTGCCCCTTGTTTGAGTGACACCGCCGCTTCCGGCAGAGCGTGGTCAGCAAAAGCGCTCTTGCCCTGCTGCGTGATGCGCAGGCTGCGCGCCTCAAACAGCGGATCACCCGGTGGCGGAAAAGGCAGCTTGTCGATGACCACCAGTTGCAGCGCATCACCGGGCACATCGAAGCCCTCCCAAAATGAGGCCGAGGCCACCAGCACGCAACCCATGCGGCCTTGCGCGTCACCGCGCCCTCCCCCCTCGCGAAAACGCTCCATCAAGCGTCTCTTGGGGCTTTGGCCCTGCACCAGCACCTCCACACTGCCTTCACACTGCGCTTGCAGTTGCTCGCCAATGCTGCGCATCGCGTTCAAGGTGGTGGTCAACACCAGGGTTCGGCCGCCCAAAATCGCCAGCGCCTCCAGCACCAAAGCAGCCACCTGGTGGGCGTGGCCCGGGTCACCCGGACGAGGCAGGTGCGGCGGCACATACAGAGCCGCTTGCTGTGCATAGTCAAAAGGGCTGTTGACCTGCATGACCTCGGCCGAGCTCAGGCCACAAGGCTCGGTGAACCAGCGCAAACTCGGCTCGTGACCCAAAGTCGCCGAGGTGAAAATCCAGGCCCGCTGCCCCACACCCGGCGCAGGTCCTGCCGGCGCATGCCCTGCCGACGCAGGGTGGCTTACAGCGTGTCGCGGAACCCCCGCCATCAAGGCCTCCAAAGAGTCGGCGTCTGGGGGCGACTCGGCCTCGGCCGCGGGTTGCGGCGTCACTGACACAGGACGGGTCAGGGCAGAAAAGGCCTGCGCGATGTCCAAGGGCGACTCGATCAGGCGCAGTTGTGCACTCACCTCGACCCAGCGCACGCCCTCGGGGTTGGGCATTTCAGTGAACAAGGTGGCGCGCTGCATCAGCTCGCGGGTGCGCTCGCCCAGTCGCTGAAAATCGGGGGCCAGCTCGCTCACCATGTCCAAGCCATTTTGCAAATTCACCAAGGCGCTCGACACCGCTTGCAGTGCATCCGACCACTCGTCTGGAGCCACCCCCTCCGGGTGTTGGCCCGTCCAACGCAAACGCACCGATCCTCGGTGCTGGCCAGCGGTCAGGCGCCAATCGCGGGCGGCTTTTTCCAGGCCGGCGCTCAGGGCTTGCCAATCGACCAGGCCACGCGCCAACTGCAAACCGGTGGCCAGCACATCGCGCACCAGTTCGTGCAACTGCACTGTGGACAATTGCTGGCCCAAAAAATTCACCCCGATCTCGTTGAGTTGGTGAGCCTCGTCAAACACGGTCACGCGCACCGTGGGCAGCAGCTCGGCCACACCCGACTCGCGCACCGCCATGTCCGCAAAGAAAAGATGGTGGTTGATGACCACCACGTCCGCGGCCATGGCCTCTTTGCGCGCCAGATTGACATGGCAAGCGCGAAAGCGTGGGCAGGTTGAGCCCAGGCAGTTGTCGCGGGTGGAGGTGACCAGCGGCCACAAGGAGGAGCGCTCGTCCAAACCCGTCAGCTCGGCCATGTCGCCGCTGCGGGTGGATTGCGCCCAGGTCTCGATCTTGGCCAAGGCTTTTTGCGCCCCGGGTTGGGCCGATTCAGGGCTGTGCCGGGCTTGCTCCATGCGGTGCAGGCACAAGTAGTTGCCACGGCCTTTGAGCAAAGCCACCCGAATGGGCAAACCCAACACCTCCACCAAACGCGGAATGTCGCGAGAAAATAATTGGTCTTGCAGCGCCTTGGTGGCCGTGGACACCAGGGCCCGCTGGCCACTCAGCAAGACCGGCACCAGATAGGCGTAGGTCTTGCCCGTGCCCGTGCCTGCCTCCACCACCAACTGACCGCCGTCTTGCACCGTGCGGCTGACCGCCATGGCCATGTCGGTCTGGCCCTGCCGAGGCTGAAAACCCGGCACGGTTTGCGCCAACACCCCGTGGCCGGACAGGGTTTCGGCCACCCGCTGATCGAGCAAATTCAAGCGGGTTCCTTGGGGGACAACTGCGATTGCAGCTGAACGATCTGGTCACGCAGGACCAAACGGCGTTTTTTCATGCGTCGCAAGCTCAGTTCGTCGAGTTGAACGGGCACAGACACGGCTTGGTCAATCCGTGCATCCAGGTCGGCATGCTCGATTTGGCATTCGATCAGCTGACGTTGGGGTGAACGCAAATCAACTGACGCTGTCTTGGACACATTGCTGGGGCTGTCTTCGCTCATGGTGCCCCCCGAGTCTCGGATGGCTTGAATTGCAAACGCCGTTCGCGTTGCTCGGTGCGCCACGACCGCTCTTGCGCGTTCAAGGCCAACTCCTGCTGGCGCAAGGGCGCCAACGCCTGTCTTCGGGTGAGTCGCGCATCGCTCAAGCAGACGTTGACGGCAAATTTTTGCCAACACGCCGCTTGCTGCATCTGCTCGGCTTGCACAATGGCGCTGCGTTGTGCTGCCAGTGCCTGTCGTTGGCGTGTGATGGCCTCGGGCACCTCAGTCAAGCTGGGGTCCGAAGCCAATGGTGTCTGAGTGTCCAGCACGGGGAGGGCCAGATACGTCATCGGGGCCGTCAAGGTTTCTGTATGGACGATTTGCGCCTGAACGCCCCAGCCCGACAACAGGCTCAGCGCCAAACCGCAACACCTGCTCAAAAATGCGCTTGTCATGTGAGCTGCGTGTCCACCGTGCGGTGTTCCAACGCCAGAAACTCGCTGGACTGCATTTCATGCAAGCGCGAGACGGTGCGTGGAAACTCGTGCGACATCGGACCTGAAGTGTACAGGCCCTCGGGCGGCACGGCGGCCGACATGATCAGCTTGACCCGGCGGTCGTACAGCACATCGATCAGCCAAGTGAAGCGCCGTGCTTCAGACGCCATGCTCACCGGCATGTGCGGCACATTGCTGAGCAAAACCGTGTGGTACTGCGTGGCGATTTCCAGGTAGTCGTTTTGCGAACGCGGACCGCCGCAAATGGCGCGAAAGTCAAACCAGACCACATCCCCGGCGCGGCGTTTGGCGGTGATGTTGCGCGCTTCGATGTGCAGCACCGGGTCTTCATCGGGGCCCGTGGCCAGGCGGTTGAAGGCATCGTTCATCTCGGCATCGGCCTGCTCACCCAGTGGCGAGTGGTAAAGCTTGACCTGCTCCAAGGTGCGGCGGCGGTAATCGATGCCGTTGTCCACACTGAGCACCTGCATGCGCTGGTTCAACAAAGCAATGGCAGGCAAAATCCGGTCACGGTGCAGACCCCCGGGGTACAAGCCGTCGGGTTCAAAATTGGAGGTGGTGACAAAGCCCACGCCATTGTCAAACAAAGCCACCAGCAGCCGATGCAAGATCATCGCGTCGGTGATGTCGGCCACATGGAACTCGTCAAAGCAAATCAGCTGGTAACGCTTGGCCATGCGCTTGCCCAGCTCGTCCAGCGGGTTCACGGTGCCCTGAATGGCGGTCAGCTCACGGTGCACCTCCCGCATGAACTCGTGAAAATGCAGCCGGGTCTTGCGCTGGATGGGCAGGGCCGCAAAAAAGCAGTCCATCAAAAAGCTTTTACCGCGCCCCACGCCCCCAAACATGTAAACCCCCTTGGGGATCTCAGGGCGGCTGAAGAACTTGCCCAGCAGTCCTGAACGCTTGGATTGGTAGGCGGTCCACTCGCTGGCGCACCGCTCCAGCGCCTCGATGGCCCGCAGTTGGGCCGGATCGCTTTGGTAAGCACGTTTTTGGAGCTCTTCTTCGTAAACTTCACGAACGGACATGGGGGGCTTGCTCTTCAATTCAAAAACAAAACCCGGGACCAGGCCCGGGTTTTAGGGATGCAGAACTTTAACCCAACTCACCCAGAACCGCAGCTCCGGGGGCGTTAAAGACTCAGAAGTTCAGCGTGCGCTTGTCCACAGCCAAAGCGGCCTCTTTGGTCGACTCGCTCAAGGACGGGTGCGCGTGGCAAATGCGGGCAATGTCTTCGGCGCTGGCACGGAACTCCATGGCCACCACAGCCTCGGCGATCAACTCGCTGGCTTGTGGGCCCACGATGTGCACACCCAGGATTTCGTCGGTGGTCGCATCGGCCAGCATTTTCACCATGCCCGTCGTGTCGCCCAAAGCACGGGCACGGCCATTGGCCAAGAACGGGAACGAACCCGCCTTGTAGGCCACGCCATCGGCTTTGAGCTGCTGCTCGGTGCGACCCACCCAAGCGATCTCAGGGCTGGTGTAAATGACCCAAGGGATGGTGTTGAAGTTGACATGACCGTGCTGACCTGCGATGCGCTCGGCCACGGCCACGCCCTCTTCTTCGGCTTTGTGCGCCAGCATCGGGCCGCGCACCACATCACCCACCGCCCACACGCCGGGCAGGTTGGTTTTGCAATCCGAGTCCACCACGATCGCGCCGCGTTCGTCCAGTTGCAGGCCGACCGCTTCGGTGTTCAAACCGATGGTGTTGGGCACGCGGCCGATCGAGATGATCAGCTTGTCGGCGTCCAGCGCCACGGCTTCGCCCTTGGCGTTGGTGTAGTGGACAGTCACGCCCTTCTTGCCGTTGACGATCTCGCCAACTTTCACGCCCAGCTCGATCTTCAGGCCTTGTTTGTCGAAAGCCTTCTTGGCTTCCTTGGCGATTTGCTCGTCCACGGCCCCCAGGAAAGTCGGCAGACCTTCGAGGATGGTGACTTCTGCGCCCAGACGGCGCCAGACCGAACCCATTTCCAGACCGATCACGCCGGAGCCGATCAGGGCCAGCTTCTTGGGCACTGCGCCCACGCGCAAAGCGCCATCGTTGGACAACACATTGACTTCGTCAAACGGCGTGCCAGGCAGAGCACGCGCGTTGGAGCCGGTGGCGATGATCACTTGCTTGGCCGTGATGGCCTCTTCGGTCTTTCCAGCCACGTTGATGGCATAGCCGCCTTCAGCTTGGCCAGCAAAGCTGCCGCGACCGTGGAAAAAGGTGACCTTGTTTTTCTTGAGCAGGTAAAGAATGCCATCGTTGTTTTGCTTCACCACGGTGTCTTTGCGCGCCAGCATCTTGGCCACGTCCATCTTCACGTCCTTGGCCGTGATGCCGTGGTCTGCGAAGTGGTGGTTGGCGTGCTCAAAGTGTTCGCTGGACTGCAACAAAGCCTTGGACGGGATGCAGCCCACGTTGGTGCAGGTGCCGCCGGGCGCTGGGCCACCGGCTGCGTTTTTCCATTCGTCGATACAGGCGACCTGGAAACCGAGTTGCGCGGCTCGAATGGCCGCAATGTAGCCACCGGGGCCACCGCCGATGACGACGACGTCGAATTGTTTGCTCATGGAATGGGTCTTCTGGATGGAAAACGCCCCCTGGGCAGGGGGCATTCAAAACAAGGGGTTTCAGATGTCGAACAGCAAGCGGGCTGGATCTTCCAGCGCTTCTTTCATGGCGACCAAGCCCAAGACAGCTTCGCGGCCGTCGATGATGCGGTGGTCGTACGACATGGCAAAGTAGTTCATGGGGCGAACCACGACCTGGCCGTTTTCCACCATGGCACGGTCTTTGGTCGCGTGAACGCCCAAAATGGCCGACTGGGGTGGGTTGATGATGGGGGTGGACATCATCGAGCCGAAGGTGCCGCCGTTGGAAATCGAGAAGGTGCCGCCGGTCATCTCTTCCATGCCCAGCTTGCCGTCTTTGGCTTTTTGGCCAAATTCAGCGATCTTTTTCTCGATGTCGGCAAAGCTCATCTGGTCGGCGTTGCGCAAGATGGGCACCACCAGACCACGGGGCGAACCCACCGCGATGCCGATGTCGAAGTAGCCGTGGTAAACGATGTCGTTGCCATCCACCGAGGCGTTGAGCACGGGGAACTTCTTGAGGGCGTGCACAGCGGCCTTGACAAAAAAGCTCATGAAGCCCAGCTTGCAGCCATGTTCCTTCTCGAAGCGCTCTTGCATGCGCTTGCGCATGTCCATGACCGGAGCCATGTTGATTTCGTTGAACGTCGTCAGGATGGCGTTGGTCGATTGCGATTGCAGCAAACGCTCGGCCACACGGGCACGCAGACGCGTCATGGGCACGCGCTGCTCGGGGCGCTCGCCCAAATCAACCGCCGGGCCAGACACCTGCGGCAAGGCCTTGGTGGGCACGCCGGTCGGGATCACCGCGGCAGTCGTTTTGACGCCACCGGCCACTGCAGCCAGCACATCGCCCTTGGTCACGCGGCCGTCTTTGCCGGTGCCAGGCACCGAGCCCGCAGCCAGACTGTTGTCGGCCATCAGCTTGGCTGCAGCGGGCATGGCCACACCGGCCATGCTGGTGCTGGCCACTGAGGGTGCAGCGGCGGCAGCCAGAGCCGATGCAGCGGCTGGCGCTGCTGCAGGTGCGGCGGCCACTTTGCCGTCGGTGTCGATGCGTGCGATCAGTTGCTCGGCGGCCACCGTGGCACCGTCAGCCTGGAGGATTTCAGACAGGACGCCAGCGGCGGGCGCGGGCACTTCGAGCACGACCTTGTCGGTTTCGATCTCGATCAGAATCTCATCGGCGGCCACGGTGTCGCCGACTTTCTTTTTCCACTGCAGCATGGTGGCCTCGGCCACGGACTCGGACAGTTGGGGAACTTTGACTTCTACGATTGCCATGATTTTTCCGTTATGCGTTGTACGTTAGGAAGGTGTACGAGAGGATTCAGGTGAAGGGTCTGGCGCTGAACACTCAGCGCCAGAGGCCGCATCACTTGGTCAGCACGAAGCCCTTGAGTTTGGCAAAGGCCGCCTCAATCAGCGCCTTTTGCTGGTCCTGGTGCAGGTGCGAGTAACCCACCGCGGGCGAGGCGGAGGCTGCGCGACCGGCGTAACCGAGCTTTTGGCCATCCTGCATGTTTTCGTGGATGTTGTGCTGGATGAAGAACCAGGCCCCCTGGTTTTGCGGTTCGTCCTGGCACCACACGAGGTCGGTGGCGTTGGGGTACTTCTTCAGCTCGGCCGCAAAGGCCTTGTGCGGGAAGGGGTAGAGCTGCTCCACACGGATGATGGCCACGTCGTCAGCACCCTTGGCCTCGCGGTGCTTGACCAGGTCGTAATAGACCTTGCCCGAGCAAGCCACCAAGCGCTTGACCTTGTCGGCCTTGAGTGTTTTGTTCTCTGGGATCACGGTCTGGAAGCTGCCATGCGTGAACTCGGACACGGGCGATGTCGCGTCCTTGTTGCGCAGCAGCGACTTTGGCGTGAAGATGACCAAGGGCTTGCGCAGGTTGCGCACCATCTGGCGACGCAGCACATGGAAGATCTGACTGGCCGTGGTGGGCTGAACCAGTTGCATGTTGGTGTCGGCCGCCAGCTGCATGAAGCGCTCCACACGGGCCGAGCTGTGCTCTGGCCCTTGACCTTCGTAGCCATGAGGCAACATCAAGGTGATGCCGTTGACACGGCCCCACTTGACCTCACCCGAGGCGATGAACTGGTCGATGACCACCTGTGCGCCGTTGGCGAAGTCGCCAAACTGCGCCTCCCAGATCACCAGGGTGTTGGGGTCGTTGGAGGCGTAACCGTATTCAAATGCCAGCACCGCTTCTTCGGACAAGATCGAGTCGATGACCACAAACGGTGCCTGCTTGTCAGAGACATTTTGCAGGGCCACGTAAGTGCCTGTGTCCCACTTCTCACGCTTTTGGTCGTGAATGACCGCGTGGCGGTGTGTGAACGTGCCACGGCCGCAATCTTCGCCCGACAGGCGCACGGGGTAGCCACTGGCCACCAAAGAGGCGAAGGCCATGTGTTCGCCCATGCCCCAGTCGACGGGTGTTTCGCCACGGCCCATGGCCGCGCGGTCGTCGTACACCTTTTTGACCAATTGGTGCGGCGTCACCGATTCAGGGATGGTCGTGATTTTTTCGGCGACGCGCTTCCACTCAGCCAGCGGAATGGCGGTGTCGCCCGCATCGGTCCACTTCTTGCCCAAGAAGGGCGACCAGTCCACCGTGAATTGTGTCTTGAAGTTGGTCAGCACCGGCTCGGTCGTGTTTTTGCCCGCGTCGAGTGCGGCGCGGTAAGCCTTGGCCATCTCATCGCCCAGGCTATCGCCCAAGCCTTGCGCAGCCAATCTGTCGGCAAACAGCTTGCGCGTGCCGGGGTGAGCAGCGATTTTCTTGTACATCAGCGGCTGGGTCAGCGCAGGGGTGTCCTGTTCGTTGTGGCCCAGTTTGCGAAAGCACACCACGTCCAGCACCACATCCTTGCGGAAGGTCATGCGGTATTCGAGCGCCAACTGCGTGGCCAAAACCACGGCTTCCGGGTCGTCGCCGTTGACGTGCAATACCGGAGCCTCGACCATCTTGACGATGTCGGTACAAAACACGCTGGAGCGCATGTCGCGAGGGTCGGACGTGGTAAAGCCGATCTGATTGTTGATGATGATGTGCACCGTGCCACCGGTGGAATAACCCCGGGTTTGCGCCAGAGCAAAGGTTTCCTGGTTCACCCCCTGGCCACCAAAGGCGGCATCGCCGTGCACCAGCACGGGCAGCACCTGTTTGCCTTGCGGGTCACCCCGGCGGTCCATGCGGGCGCGCACCGAGCCCTCGACCACGGGGTTCACGATTTCCAGGTGTGAGGGGTTGAAGGCCAGAGTCAAGTGGACCGGGCCACCGGCCGTGCTCACGTCGGAGCTGAAACCCTGGTGGTACTTCACGTCACCGGCAGGCAACTCTTCAGGGGCAGTGTGGTCGAACTCGGCAAAGAGGTCGGCCGGCAACTTGCCCATGGTGTTGACCAACACGTTCAAGCGGCCACGGTGGGCCATGCCGATCACGACTTCCTGCACGCCTTGCGCGCCGGCGGATTGGATCAACTCGTCCATGGCGGCGATGAAACTCTCGCCACCTTCGAGCGAAAAACGCTTTTGGCCTACGTACTTGGTGTGCAGGTAGCGCTCCAGACCTTCGGCGGCCGTCAGGCGGTCGAGGATCTGCTTTTTCTTGTCAACCGTGAAGTTGGGCTTGCTGCGGATGCTTTCGAGCTTTTGCTGCCACCAGCGCTTTTCGGCTTGGTCGGTGGTGTACATGTACTCGGCGCCCAGGGTGCCGCAATAGGTTTCGCGCAGTGCATTGAGCAATTCGCGCAGAGACATGCGGTTTTTGCCGAAGAAGGTGTTGCTGGTGTCGAACACGGTTTCTTGGTCGGCATCGGTGAAGCCAAAGAAAGCGGGGACGAGGTCAGGGATGTTGGGGCGCTCGGTGCGCTTGAGCGGGTCCAAGTCGGCCCAGCGCTGGCCCACGTTGCGGTAAGCGGCGATCAGCTGCTGCACGGCGGTGCGTTTGCGGCCCATTTCGACATCGGCACTGGCCATGACCACTTTGGTTCCGCCGGACTTGGCGCGCTCGGCAAAGGCATTGATGACGGGCAGGTGCGGCACGTCTTTGGCTTGGCTGCCATCGGTTGCGGGGACGTGCTGGAGGGCGTCAAAGTATTCGCGCCAGGAGTCGGGGACGCTGCCGGGGTTGGCCAGGTAGTTTTCGTACATCTCTTCGACATACGGGGCGTTGCCGCCGAACAAGTACGTGTTGCCTTGATAGGCAGCGTAGACGGAATTAGTCTCGCTCATATTTCGCTGACCTCCGTTTCCCTCTGGGAAACATAAGTTGGGTTGTTTTTACCTTCCGCGACACGGCTGAACCGGTTGGCGGATGCGACTGTGGCATGGGAAGGGCCTGAGTACATCAATCATTGTGCCATGGCTTGTCCGATACCCAGCATACAGCCGCATCCAACAAAGTGTTCAAAAGGCTCTTGGGGTGGAAAAAGACCCCGGCCAAGTGGGGCCCCCTGTCATCCTGGCTCGATCAGCCTTTGATCTGATCAACGATCTGCTGCAAAGCGGCCGGGTCGTCCATGGTGGTCAGATCGCCCGGATCGCGCCCCTCAGCCACGGCTTGAATGGCCCGGCGCAGCAATTTGCCGCTGCGCGTCTTGGGCAAGGCCGAGACGAAAAAGACACGCGAGGGGCGCGCCACCGCGCCCAGTTGCGAGTCCACCACCTTCATGACCTCGCCTTCGAGCTTCAAACGCGCCGCCGCATCGGTCAGGCCCGAGGTGTCCTTGGCAATGGCAAAGGCCATGGCCACCTGCCCTTTGAGCGGGTCGGCCACACCGACCACCGCCACTTCGGCGATGTTGGGGTGGCTGGAAATGCTTTCTTCGATCTCACGGGTGCCCAAGCGGTGCCCGGCCACGTTGATCACGTCGTCGGTGCGGCCTAGGATGAAAAAGTACCCGTCTTCGTCGCGCACAGCCCAGTCGAAGGTGTTGTAAACCAGCTTGCCCGGCACGGTTTTCCAGTAAGTCTTGACGAAGCGCTCGTCATCGCCCCAGATAGTTTGGAGGTTGCCGGGGGGCAGCGGGCCTTCGATGGTCAACACGCCCTTCTGATTGGCACCCGTCAGTTCTTCACCGGTCTGGTCGTCGACCAGTTTGACGTTGTAGCCATAAATGGCTTTGCCGGGCGAGCCAAACTTGCTGGGCGCTTTTTCCACGCCATTGCAAATGCTCAAGATGGGCCAGCCGGTTTCGGTTTGCCAGTAGTTGTCGATGATGGCCTTGCCGTTCAGGCCTTCAGAAATCCACTTGGCGGTCGGCTCATCCAACGGCTCCCCGGCCAGGAACAGCGCTTGCAGGCTGGACAAATCGTATTGGGTGAGCAGCGCAGGGTCTTGTTTTTTCAGCACACGGATCGCCGTGGGCGCGCTGAACATGACGTTGACCTTGTACTTCTCGACCAGGCTCCACCAGATGCCGCCGTCGGGGCGAATCGGCAGACCTTCATACAGGATGGTGGCCATGCCGCCGATCAGCGGGCCATAAATGATGTAACTGTGGCCCACCACCCAGCCAATGTCGCTGGTGCAGAAGAATGTTCCGCCCGGCTTGCCTTCAAAGACATTGGGCATGCTCGCCGCCAGGGCCACGGTGTAGCCGCCGGTGTCACGCTGCACGCCTTTGGGTTTGCCGGTGGTGCCCGAGGTGTAGAGCGTGTAGCTGGGGTGGGTGGATTCCACCCATTTACAAGGCACGACCGCATCCATGTGCTTGACGCGTTCGGTGGCGTAGTCCACATCGCGGCCAGCCACGGGTGTGAAGGCGGCCAGATTTCGGTTCACCATGACCACTTTGGCGGGTTTGTGGGCCGACAGCTGGATGGCTTCGTCGAGCAGGGGCTTGTAGGCCACCACCTTGCCGCTGCGTGAACCCGCGTCGGCACTGATGATGACTTTGGGCGAAGCGTCTTCGATGCGGGTGGCCAGCGAGTGCGACGCGAAACCGCCAAACACCACCGAATGGATGGCCCCCAGGCGCACGCAAGCCAACATGGCGAACGCCGCTTCGGCGACCATGGGCATGTAGATCAACACGCGGTCGCCCTTGACCACGCCCAGGTCTTGCAAGATGGCGGCCATGCGCTGCACTTCGGCGTGCAGGTCACGGTAGGTGTAAGTTTTTTCGGTGTCGGTTTCGGTCGACACGAAGATCAAGGCGGGCTGGTCGGCGCGCCCGACCAGGTGGCGGTCCACCGCGTTGTGGCACAGGTTGGTTTGGCCGCCGATAAACCACTTGGCAAACGGCGGGTTGCTGTAGTCGCAAATTTGCTGGGGCTGGACTTTCCAATCCACCAGTTTGGCCTGCTCGGCCCAAAAAGCGTCGCGGTCGTTGATCGAGCGCTGGTGAAATTCTGCGAAATTGCCCATCAATGTCTCCTGAATACCCATCACGTTGAAACCGGGGAAGGGGGCAATGTCTTTGCACCACCCAGCACTTCTGAATTCATAATTATGGCCAAGGGACTTGCAAGAAGCTGACTCAGCCCATGGTCAAAACCGTCATCGACGATGGTTGGCCAGCGCACGTCCCGCTCGGCCCGTTCACTTGAACAAACTTTGCAGCAGCTTGAAATCGGGGTGCTCGGCCGTGCGCAGCCACTCGAATGCCACCATTTCGGCGGTCACCAACTCAGCCCCAGCCCCAGCCAGGCGGTCGTAGGCCGCATCGCGGTTGCGCTCTGTGCGCGAGCTGCACGCATCGGTCACCACCCACACTTCGAACTCGTCTTCCAGCAAATCCAGCGTCGTTTGCAGCAAGCAAATGTGCGCTTCGCAACCCGCCAACACGATGGTCTTGCGCGGCTCTGCGCCGGGCTGGGGTTTTTGGAGGTGGCGTGGCAAGCTGCGGGCATTGCCCTTGGGGGCCTGGGGCGCCTCGGGCTGCAGCCATTCGCCCAAGCCCTCTTCCACAGCGCTGAACTGCATCTTGGCCAGCACCTGGCGGCAGCGGCTGCGCAATTCGGGAGGCATCTCGCCCAATCGAGACGGGTTTTGTTCGGTGCCCCAGGTGGGCACATCCAGCGCTTGGGCCAAGGTGGCCAGCCGTATGGCGTTGGCCCAGACGGCATCGGCATCCAGCATCGCGGGCTTCAATCGGGCTTGGAAATCCACCAGCACCAATTGGCTTTCATCTGCATCGATCAACATGTTCAGTCCTTGGAGTGTCTGGGTCAGGATTGTCGCAGCAGCACCGAACCTGGAAACATAAAAAGGGATCACCACCGGGAAGGCGTGTGCTGACAGCGAACAACCCACATCATTGAAGCCAAAAATATCCGTTATGCTGCCAGAACATGCGTTGGCTCATTTTTTTATCTTTGGCTACAGCCCTGAACCTGCCTGCTTGGTCGTCCCCGACAGAGGAGGCACCGACACCGGGCTTGCCCGAGCGAGGCTTGGTCTCGCAGATCAGCACCCAACTGGGCGCAGTCAAGGACAAGGCCAGTGGCCAAGCTGCTGGCATGGTGGAGCAAGCCATGGGTTTGCTGGGTGTGCCCTACCGCCGTGGCGGCAACAGCGAAAACACCGGTTTTGATTGCAGTGGCTTTGTGCGCCACCTCTACGAAAAATCGGTCGGACAAATTCTTCCGCGCCGCGCTGTGGACCAAGCCCGGGCCACCGAGGTCATTGACCGCGAAGAACTCAAGCCCGGCGATCTGGTGTTTTTCAACACCATGCGCCGAGCCTTCAGCCATGTGGGCATCTATGTGGGCGATGGCAAATTCATCCACGCCCCGCGTGCGGGCAAAGCCGTCAACGTTGAGGACATGCGCAGCGCTTATTGGCAAAAACGCTTCAACGGTGCTCGCCGCGTGCCCGTGAACGGCGACAATCCAAGAAATGAAAACTCAAATTGATCACCTCGTGGTGATGGCGGCCTCCCTGGACCAAGGCGTGCAATGGTGCGAAGCCACCCTGGGCATCAGCCCCGGCCCCGGCGGCGAGCATGAAAAATACGGCACCCACAACCGCCTTTTCAAGATCGCCTCACCCCAGTTTCCCTTGGCTTACTTCGAAATCATCGCCATCAACCCAGAGGCCGTGATCCCCAAGCGCGCACAAGTGCCGCGCTGGTTCGACATGGACGACGCCGCTGTGCAAAAAGCCGTGGCGCAAGGCCCCCGGCTCATCCACTTTGTCAGCAGCACCGAAGATGTGAAGTCTGCCCGCCATCTGCTGCGCACCCAGGGCATTGAGCGGGGACAAGTGGTGCAAGCCAGCCGCAAGTCGCGCAAAGGCACGCTCAATTGGCAAATCACCGTGCGCGAGGACGGCGAGCGGCTGTTCAATGGCTGCTTGCCCACCCTGATTCAATGGGGCAAGCCCGAGGCCACCGATCCGCTGCGCCTGCACCCGCGCAACAGCCTGCCGCGCTCGGGCGTGACGCTGCAAGGCCTCACGGTGAGTCACCCCAGTGGTGCCAAACTGCAAGCCGCCTTTGATGCCATAGGCTTGGCTGACATCGCCATCGAAACCGGCCCAGCGAACCTGGTGGCCAGCTTGCAAACCCCCAAAGGCTTGGTCCAGCTGCAAAGTCTGGGGATTTAGCTCTCTTTGGGCAAAGCCAACAGCAGCGCCATGCCCACGAGCATCACCGCGGCCGTCAGCCACAAAGCGCCTTTGAAACTGCCCGTGGCCTGCGCCATGGCACCGGCCACGACGGGCGCAATCATTTGCGCGGCACCGTAGCTCAGGGTCAAGCGGGCCATGGCTTTGCCCGGGTTGTGGGGCGCACGCCGCCCCATCAGCGCCAAGGTCAGGCTCACGATGCCGATGAAGGTGGCCCCATAGCCTACCGCCCCAGCCAAAGCTGCCAGCAACGAGCCTGACAAGGCGGGCAAAACGATGGACACGGTCTGCAGACCAAACGCCAGCAGCAAGGCCGGGATGTCGCCCAACTTTCGGGCCACACGGTCCCACAAAAACACGGCCGGCATGGCCGCCAGACCCACCAGGGCCCAGGCCAACGCGCCCTGCCCGGCCAAAGCCGGTTCACGCTCAACAATGGCCACGGTGAATGTGGCGCTGATGACAAAGCCCCAGCCCGCTGCAAAATAACTCAGCGCCATCGTCGCCATCCAGCGGCGCGAGACCTGCGGCTGCGCTTGGGCGACCGCTGCAGCGGTGGGCGCGGGCGGCACCGGCGGACGCCACAGCCAAGCCGGCACAAAAAACACCAGGCCCAGCGCGGCAAACGCCAACCACTGGTCCGACCACAGCGTCCAGATGCGGGAAAGCACCCACGCGCCCAGCGCCGACACCACAATGCCCAGCCCCAGGCCAATGAACAACACCCCCAGCTCGGGCCTGCGGCCCTGACGCATCAGCCAGCCCAGCACCAGGCCCGAGCCCAGCAACATGCCGGTGGCCCCGCACAAACCACCCAAAAAGCGCCACAGCCCCCAAGCCGGCAACCAGCTTGACAGCGCCATCGCCCCCGTGGTGAGCAAAGCCATCCACAAGCCAGCACTGTAAAAACGGTGACGCCAACGCACATCGTCCATCCAGGCTGTGACCAAGGCGCCGACGATGTAACCCGCATAATTGACCGACGCCAAGCCCCCAGCGGCCGCATCGTTCAAACCGGTTTGCGCTTGCAAAGCGGGCAGCAAGGGCGTGTAAGCAAAGCGGGCCAGACCGATGGTCAGCACCAGGCCGCAAATGCCTCCGACCATGACTTGCCAAGGTTGCAGCGAACGGGAGGTGGAAGTGTCTTGCATAGCAGCACCAAGTATCCACGCATTTGTACCGGCCTTGGGCGCAAGGCGCACAAGTGCAGACGCTAGAGGCAACAGCGCACCGCGTCCCGAACATGACAGCCAGCCCCCTGTGACAAAGGGTTTTCACCATCCCCGGTACGACCTGCAGGCCCCTAAAGTGAAACGCTCAAAAGGAGTTGTTCATGCCCACACGTTCTGCCACCCCCACAGCCTCTGCCCTGTCCGCGCCCGGGACTGCCCGCCGCATCGCCAACCCGATTCGCCGCAGTCTGGGGGGTCTGTTGCTGGGGCTGGGGGCTTTGAGCGCCGTCGGCGCTTCAGCGCAAGCGTTTCCCACCAAACCTTTGCGCCTGGTGGTGACCTTTCCTTCCGGCGGTGCGCCCGACATCCTGGCCCGCCTGTTCAGCGAAAAAGCCCAATTGGGCTTTCCGGTGGTGGTGGACAACAAGCCCGGCGCGGGCGGCAACATCGGCGCGGACAACGTGGCCAAGTCCCCCGGCGACGGCCACACCATCGTCATGGGCACCGTGGGCACGCATTCGATCAATGGTGCGCTGTACGAAAAAATGCCCTACGACATGGTCAAGGACTTCAGCCCCATCTCGCTGATCGCCTCGGCCCCCAACCTGCTGGTGGTCAACAACGCGCTGCCCGTCAAAAACGTGCCCGAGTTGATCGCTTACATGAAGGCCAACCCCAACAAACTGTCCTTTGGCTCCCCCGGCATCGGCACCTCGGTGCATGTCTCGGGCGAACTCTTCAAGTCGCTCACCGGCACCACCATGGAACATGTGCCTTACAAGGGCCGTCAATTCGCCATACCCGACCTGATCGGCGGCAGCATCCAGGTCATGTTTGACAACATGCCTTCGGCCCTGCCCATGGCCAAGGAGGGCAAAATCCGGGCTTTGGCACAAACCACCGCCACCCGCTCACCGGCCGCGCCGGACGTGCCCACCGTGGCCGAATCGGTGCCCGGCTTTGAGGCCACCACCTGGTTTGCCATGTTTGCCCCGGCGAACGTGCCCCGCCCCGTGATCGACAGACTCAACGCCGAAGTCCTGCGCGTGTTCAAGCTGCCCGATGTGCAAGAACGCCTGAAAACCCTGGGCCTCGATCCGGTGCTGTCCAGCCCCGCCGAGCTGGCACGCTACCAGGCCACCGAGATCACCAAATGGGCCAAGGTGGTGAAAGACTCGGGCGCCAAGGCACAGTGATGCGGCAACCCAGGCGCGCTGCGCTCAAGCCACAATGCCCTGATCACGCAGCGCCTGGATTTGCGCGGCGCTGAGGCCCATGCCCGCCAGCACCGCGTCGCTGTCCTGACCGATGCCGGGCGCGTTGCGCCGGTGCCCGCCGGGCGTGCGTGAGAGCTTGGGCACGATGCCCGGCACCATCAAATCGCTGCCGTCGTCCATGTGCACCGTTTGCAACATGCCGCGTGCCTGATAGTGCGGGTCGTGTGCGATGTCGGCCACGGTGTAAATACGCCCTGCTGGCACACTGGCGCGGTCCAGCGCGGCGAGCACCTCGTCCACCGTGTGCTGCGCCGTCCACTGGCCAATCACGCCGTCGATTTCGGCCACGCGGGCCACCCGGCCGGTGTTGTCTTTCAAGGCCGGGTCTTGCGCCAGGTCGTCCCGGCCAATCTCGGCCATCAGCCGCTTGAAAATGCTGTCGCCATTGCCCGCAATGAGGGCGTAGCCGCCGTCCTTGCACAGGTAGGCGTTGCTCGGGGCAATGCCCGGCAAAGCGCTGCCCGCTGGGCCACGCACCGCGCCAAAGGCGCTGTACTCGGGCAGCAGGCTTTCCATGCAGTTGAACATCGCCTCGTACAAAGCCACGTCGATCACCTGCCCCCGACCCGAAGTCTGGCGCTCATGCATGGCCAGCAATATCCCAATCACGCCGTGCAAAGCCGCCAGCGTGTCGCCCAAGCTGATGCCCACACGCACCGGCACACGGCCCGGCTCGGCCGTCAGGTGGCGAATGCCGCCCATGGCCTCGCCCACCACCCCAAAGCCGGGGCGGTCACGGTAGGGGCCTGTTTGGCCGTAGCCGCTCACGCGCAGCATGATCAAGCGGGGGTTGAGTGCCAGCAAGTCGTCTGGCCCCAAGCCCCAGCCCTCCATCGCGCCGGGGCGGAAATTTTCAATCACCACATCGCTCTCGGCGGCCAGCTGGCGCACGATGTCTTGCGCGGCAGGCTGCTTGAGGTCCAGCGCCAAAGACCGTTTGTTGCGCGACTGCACCTGCCACCAGACCGAGGTGCCGTCTTTCATCAAGCGCCATTGCCGCAAAGGGTCGCCCGCGCCGGGCGGCTCGACCTTGACCACATCGGCCCCGAAATCGGCCAGGGTTTTGGCGGCGAAAGGCCCAGCGATCAACTGGCCCAATTCAAGAACCTTGAGTCCGGCCAGGGGGCCGGTGCTGGGTAAAAAAGCGTTGGCTTGTTTCATGGCCTCCAGTGTAGGCAATGCGCTTGGCAAGGCTTGATCGAAATGAACAGCAGACACGGGGAAACGCCCACGGCACGCCTTGGCAAAGACCGCAACCATGCCTGCCCCGACACGAATAGATCGCCCCAACCACACAAACGGTGGAAATGCCCGATACCCAAACCCCGCAAGCACGCCACTCGAATTCAAATCAATCCTTTGCCATCATTCAGACCCATTACAAGGAGATTGCGCCATGTCAGCTGTCACCGTCAGAAACCTGCCCGAGGCCACTCACCGCGCCCTGAAACTGCGTGCCGCCCAGCATGGCCGCAGCGCAGAAGCCGAGATTCGCCTGATTTTGGAAAATGCCGTGGCTCCAAAAATGGGCTTGGGTTCGGCCTTGGTCGCGATTGGCCAACAATTGGGTGGCATTGAGCTCGACTTCCCGCGCGACAAGCGCCCCGTCGAACCAGCGAGCTTCGAATGATCATCCTGGACACCAACCTGGTGTCAGAACCCCTCAAACCTTTGCCGCACCCCGGGGTCGTCCATTGGCTCAATGCCCAAGAGCCTGCCACCCTGTTCATCACCAGCATCCATCTGGCCGAGTTGCTGGCGGGCGTGGAAACCATGCCTCAAGGCAAACGGCGTGATGCCTTGGCTCTGGCCTTGGCCAACCAAGTGGGTGCACTTTTTGAAGACCGGGTATTGAATTTCGACGTCCGCGCAGCGCAGTGTTTTGCCGCGTGCCTGGCCGGGGCTCAGGCTCAGGGCAACCCGGTGGGGTTTGCCGACTGCGCCATCGCCGCGATGGCCAAATCCAAAGGCTTTATGGTGGCCACCCGCCATGTTCGGGACTTTTTGGGCACAGGGGTTGGGGTCATCAACCCATGGGCACTGACGAGTAGCCAAGACCTCATTTCACAGGGCAAACTGAGCTGACCCTGGACGGTCGGCCCCGATCAGGTCACAGACCTTTGCAGGCTCAATCCCGGTAAATCGAAATTTGCGGTTCGGCCTGGCCCTGCACCACGCCCCGGTACATGCCCTCGGTGTTGAACGCCAACTGGTAGTGGCCCTGCCGGTCCAGTGCAATCACCCCGCCGCGCCCGCCGGTGGCGTCGAGTTTTTCTCGCACGGTGGCTTGGGTGGCTTCGGCCAAACTCAAGCCGCCATAGGCCATGCGGGCGGCGATGTCGTGCGCCACCACCCCACGCATGAAAAATTCGCCCGCACCGGTGGCCGACACGGCCGCCGTGGCATCGCACGCATAGGTGCCCGCGCCAATCAGGGGCGAATCGCCCACGCGGCCGAACATTTTGTTGGTCATTCCGCCCGTGGACGTGGCAGCCGCCAGGTGGCCGTGCGCGTCCAGCGCCACGGCCCCCACGGTGCCGAACTTGCGCTCAATGGGCTCGGGCACGGATTGACCCTGTGGGCGCTGTCCGTCGTGGTCCAGCATCACCTGGTTTTGGGCCAAAGCGGCTTGCAGCTGCTGCCAGCGGTGCGCGGTGTGAAAGTATTCAGGCCCCTCCAGGGCCAGGCCCTGCGCGCGGGCAAAGGCTTCTGCCCCTTGGCCCATCAGGAACACATGGCCACTGCGCTGCATGACCGCCTGCGCCGCCAAAATCGGGTTGCGCACCGAGACCACACCGGCCACGGCACCGGCCTGGCCCGTGGCACCGTCCATCACGGCGGCGTCCATTTCGTTGCGGCCCTCGTGGGTGAACACCGAGCCTTTGCCTGCATTGAACAAGGGGCAGTCTTCCAGCACACAAACCGCCGCCACCGCCGCATCCAGGGCAGTGCCGCCTTGCAACAGCAAGGCCTGCCCGGCCCGCAAAGCCTGGCCCAAGGCTTCGCGGTATTCGCGCTCTTGCGTGGGGCTGAGATCGGCACGCATCAAGGTGCCGGCACCGCCATGCACCAACAAGGTCACCGGGGCTTGCTGGGTCGACTGCATGTGCGCCACCTCAATCGTTCAGGTGGCAAGCGGCCTGGTGCTGCGTGCCCACGGCTTTGAGCACAGGCTCTTCCACCTTGCAACGCTCGGTGGCTTTGGGGCAGCGGGGGTGAAAGTGGCAGCCCGAGGGGCGGTTGACCGGGTTGGGCACATCGCCGGTGAGCACGATGCGCTGCTTTTTGGCCTTGGGGTCCGGAATGGGCACAGCCGAAAGCAGGGCCTCGGTGTAGGGGTGCTTGGGGCGGGTGTACAAATCACGCGAAGGCGCGATCTCGACCACACGGCCCAGGTACATCACAGCCACCCGGTTGCTGATGTGCTCGACCACCGACAAATCGTGCGCGATGAACAAATAGGTCAGGCCCATTTTGGCCTGCAGGTCTTCCAGCAAGTTGATGACCTGCGCCTGAATCGACACATCGAGGGCCGACACCGGTTCGTCGCACACGATCAATTTGGGCGACACGGCCAAAGCACGGGCAATGCCGATGCGCTGGCGTTGGCCGCCCGAAAACTCGTGCGGAAAACGCCGCATGTGGTCGGCGTTCAGGCCCACGGTTTCGAGCAAATCGACCACGCGGGCCTGGTATTCAGCGGGCGACTGGGTGAGCTTGTGGATGGTCAGCGCCTCGCCAATGATGGCTTCGACCGTCATGCGCGGGTTGAGCGAGGCGAATGGGTCCTGAAAAATGATCTGCATGTCGCGTCGCACTTCGCGCAGCGCTTGCGGGTTCATGGCGGTGACGTCCTGGCCGTTGAAGCGGACCTCGCCGCTGCTGGGCTCGATCAGGCGCAAGATGCAGCGGCCCGTGGTGGACTTGCCGCAACCGGACTCGCCCACCATGCCCAGGGTTTCGCCAGCGGCAATGCTGAAGCTGACGCCGTCCACGGCGTGCACGCGGTCGACTTCACCGCTGAACAGTCCCCCCTTGATCGGGAAATATTTGGTCAGGCCCTTGACCTGCAACAGGTCGGGCGCTTGGCTGGCCGCAGCGGTTGCGTGCGCAGCATAGGGCAAGGAAACAGTGTCTGAAGTCATATCGCGAAGTGGCAAGCCACCCGGTGACCCGATGACAGTTCACGCAGCTCAGGCATCTCGGACGCGCAACGGGCGTTGGCGTGCGGACACCGGGGCGCAAAGCGGCAGCCGGGGGGAGGAAGGATCAACTTGGGCACAGAGCCGGGGATGGCGTGCAAGCGCTGCTTGTGCGCACTGTCCAGGTCCAGGCGCGGGATGGAACGGATCAGGCCTTGCGTGTAGGGATGCGCGGGCGAGGCAAACAAGTCCTCCACCGAGGCCTCTTCGACCACCCGACCAGCGTACATGACCACCACCCGCTGGCAGGTTTCGGCCACCACGCCCATGGCGTGTGTGATCAACAAAATGGACATGCCCATCTGCGACTTGAGCCGGTCCATCAGGTCCAGAATCTGGGCCTGAATCGTCACGTCCAGCGCGGTGGTGGGCTCGTCGGCAATCAACAATTTGGGCTTGCACGACAGGGCCATGGCGATCATCACGCGCTGGCGCATGCCCCCTGAAAACTGGTGCGGGTAATCATGAACCCGCTGCTCGGGTTTGGGAATGTTCACCAGGCCCAGCATCTCGATGGCTCGGGTTTTGGCCTGCTTGGCGCTCAGGCCTTCGTGCAAGCGCAAGGTTTCAGCAATTTGCTCACCCACCGACAAGACCGGGTTGAGCGAAGTCATGGGCTCCTGGAACACCATGGCGATCTCACGGGCGCGGATCTTTTGCATTGCCACCGAGTCAGCCTGCACCAGGTCTTGCCCTTCAAACCAGATTTGGCCGTGGGCAATGCGCCCCGGGGGCATGGCCAACAGCTTCATGATGGTCATGGCCGTGACGCTTTTGCCGCAACCGGACTCCCCCACCACGCCCAGCGTTTCGCTGCGGTCGATGTGAAAACTCACCCCATCGACCGCATGCAAGACACCGTCGTCGGTGTCAAAGTGCACCTGCAGGTCCTGGACTTTCAACAACGCTGGGCTCATCCGTCAACCTCTTTAAAGCACGCGGCGCGGATCGTAGGCATCACGCAGACCGTCACCGATGTAGTTGATGGTCAACACGGTGATGAAAATCAACAAGCCAGGAAACAAGGCCCAGTGCGGCGCAACGTCCATGTTGTCCTTGGCGTCAAACAAAATGCGGCCCCAAGTCGGGATGTCGGGCGGAAAACCCAAACCCAAAAACGACAGGGTGGATTCGGCAATGATGGCCGCCGCCACGTCGATGGTGGCCGCCACGATCACCGGCCCCATGGCATTGGGCAAGATGTGTACCGTGACTTGCCGCCAAGGACTGGCCCCCAAGGCACGCGCCGCTTCCACGAATTCCTTTTCGCGCAGCGACAAAAATTGCGCACGCACCAGGCGCGCCACCGGCATCCAGCGCAAGCCGCCAATCACCGCCACCACCAAAATGAACACCCCCATCTCGGTGCCCACCCATTTTTTGAGGGTGTCGTTGAACAGGTAAAAAATCAGCAACAGCAAAGGCAACTGGGGCAAGGACAAGAACAAGTCGGTCAGCCACATCAAGAACACATCGACAGGCCCCTTGGACATGCCCGCCACCGCGCCCACCACCACCCCGACGGTGATGGCAATGACCATGGCCGCCAGGCCCACTGCCAACGAAATGCGCCCGCCATACAGCATGCGGGCCAGCAGGTCTTGTCCCAAATCGTCGGTGCCCAGGGGGTGAGTCCAAGAGGGCCCTTGCATGCGTGCGGTGAAATCAATCTCGTTGATCGGCACACGCCAAATCCAGGGGCCCAGCAGCACCGCCAAAATAATGAAACCCAAAATGAAGGCGCACACCACGGCCAGCCGGTGACGTTTGAAGCGTCGCCAAGCCTCGCGGCCGGGCGATACCGACGCTCGGGGGGTTAGGGCCTTCTCAGGCAAAGGAGATGCGGGGGTCAAGCCAGCCATACAAAATATCTGCAATGAGGTTGCACGCAATCACCAGCGCGGAGAAAACAAAGGTCACCGCCATCACCACAGGCGTGTCGTTGGCCAACATGGAACTGATGATCAGAGAGCCAATGCCTGGCACCCGGAAAATCTGCTCGGTCACGATGGCCCCACCAAAAATGGCGGGCATCTGCAAGGCCACCAAAGTGACCACCGGGATCATCGCGTTGCGCAGCACATGCTTGGTGATGACCACTTTTTCAGACAAGCCCTTGGAGCGGGCCGTGGTCACATAATCCAGCCGAATCACATCAAGCACTGCCGATCGCACATAGCGCGTCCAGGCACCCGCCTGAAACAAGCCCAACACGGCCACAGGCATGATCATTTGTTTGAAATGCTCCCAGAAAAAGCGCCAACCTGTCTCCGGGATATCGGCCCGGTAAACAAATGGCAACCAATCCAGATGGATACTGAAAAACAAAATCAGCAAAATGCCTGTGAAGAACGTGGGCAATGAAAACCCGATGAAGGCCAAGGTGCTCGCAATCTGGTCAAACAAGGAGTAAGGCCGAGTCGCGGCATAAACACCCACCGGAATGGCAATGCACAAGGCCAACAATTGCGACGATCCAATCACCAGCAAGGTGACCGGGATGCGGTCCATGATCAGCGTATCAACATTGATCCGGCTGATGAAGGAATAGCCCCAATCGCCTTGAACCATGGCCACAAGCCAGTTCCAGTAACGGACCATCAGGGGGTCGTCCAGGCCGAATTTTTCGCGCAAAGACAAGGCCACTTCGGGTGGAATGTTCGGATTGGAGACCAGTTCCGAAAATGGATCACCCGGGGCCATGGCAAGCACTGTGAACAGCAACAAGCTGATGCCCAACAAACTGGGCACGGCGATCAAAAGTCGCCGCAAGACATAGTGAAACATGGATCAGACGTTTCGGAACCAGTCTTTGAGCATCCACAGGTCGTTGTCCCAGCCGCTCAAAGGCGCGACCAGGTTACTCACAGCACCCGACGTGCGTGGGCGATACACGACGGGGATGATGGCCACGTCGTTGATCGGCATGTCGTTCATTTTGATGAACAAGGCGGCACGCTTGACCGGGTCCATTTCCGACTGTGCCTCCAGGTAGGTTTTGTCATACTCCGGATTGCTGTAGCGCGTGGAGTTGCGACCCAGCCACTTGTTGGCCTTGGTGGCAAACTGGGTGCTCAGGTACTGGTTCATGAACACCTCAGGGTCGGGCTGAGGCATGGTGGTGGTGAACATCTGGATGTCGCAAAAGAACTTGGTGTACGTGTCCGGGTTGGCCGGGTCGGACGAGAAATACACCGAGGCCGGCACCGACTTCAGCTCCAAATCAATGCCTGCCCGTTGCGCCGCTTGCTTGATGATTTGCTGGGTTTTTTGGCGTGGGCCGTTGATGGACGTTTGAAACACGAACTTGAGTTTTTTGCCGCCTTTTTCACGAATGCCATCAGCGCCTTTTTTCCAGCCCGCCGTCTCGAGCACCTGACTGGCTTTGTCGATGTTGAACTCGAATTTGGTGTTTTTGGAAGCAAAGCGCTGGGGGTTGTTCAGAAAGTTGGCCGTGGCAATGCCCGTGCGTCCGTAAATGAATTTTTGAATCCCGGCACGGTCAACCAGTAAATTCAAGGCCTGGCGCACCGCCAACTCAGACAGGATGGGATGCTTGGAACTGGCGTGGGCACGCTCACCCTCAATTTCGGTCCAGGGATCGGCCAGGTTGAGTTGAATGAACTCGATGTTGCCGCCAGGGGTGATCGTCGTTTTGCCCTTGCCGCCTTGCTCCAGGCGCAGCAACAACTCGTCTTCGACTTGCAAGTTCCAGGCGTAGTCGTATTCGCCTGTTTGCAAAACAGCGCGCGCCGCCGACACGGCATCCCCGCCGCCCTTCATCTCGATGGAGTCAAAGTAGGGCCGGTTGGCTTCGTGGTAGCTCGTGTTGATCACGCCGCGCAACATGTCGCCCGGCTTGAAGTCCAGGAATTTGTAAGGGCCTGTGCCCACGGGCTTGAGGTTGCCGGGTGCGTCGCGCGAAGTGGCCCCTTTGAAAGCGCCAAACACGTGCTTGGGAATGATCATGCCTGCGGCACTGCAAAACGGGTCCGCCCAAAATGGCGAAGCCTTCGTGTATTCGACCCGGACCGTGTGGCTGTCGACCTTGGTCACTTTGATGTCTTTGTAGGTGCCAGCGGTGTAAGCGGCTGTGGCAGGATCCAAAGCGTATTCGTGGGTGAACACCACATCGTCGGCTGTGAAGGGCTTGCCGTCGTGCCACTGCACATTTCTCTTCAACTTCCAGGTGATGGTTTTACCGTCCCTGGACACGCCACCATTGGCAGAAGACGGCACTTCAGCGGCCAAAATGGGAATCATGTTGCCATCGCTGTCCCAGGCACCCAAGGGCTCATAAAAGATGCGCGAGCCTTCCTGGTCCTTGGTGCCGCTGGCAAAGTGAGGCTGCAGCAAAGTGGGGCCTTGCCACCAGAGCAACTTCAGGGGACCGCCACCACCGCGTTTGGTGGGCTTGTAGGCGGAAGCCGTTTGGGCCTGAGCCAAGCCAGAAGTCAACAGCATTTGAGCGGCCATGGGCACGGTCAAGCCATACCCAATCATGTTGCGAATG